>NZ_FJVE01000006.1:659594-988142 GCF_900078195.1 Clostridium sp. Marseille-P299
TATGATTGTAGTTAACTTTAATAGAATTTTGTTCTTTCCAGTCTTCTTTATCCTCTTTTTTATTATAAAAGATTTGAACTTCCTCATCTTTATCCGATTGAAAAGCAAAATCTAAGGAATAAGAACCTTCATTAATATAAAAATAATTTACTATAATAAAATTTGACACTATAATACAAGCTAAAGTTAATATTAGTTTCTTTACGCTTATTCTCATGTTTACTCCATTCATTTGCATTTATAATAACATAAATTATTAATACTTAATCTCTTTCATGTATCTTCTCACTGCATCTTTCCATTTAGGTAATTTTCGGAATCCACTCTCTTCTAGTTTTTCTTTTGAAAGTCTAGAATTTTTAGGTCTCACCGCCTTAGTTGGATATTCTTCCGTCGTAATATGATTTACTCTTGTTTTATAGCCAGCAACTTTAAAAATCTCTTCCGTAAAATCAGCCCATGAACAAACCCCTTCGTTAGTTGCATGATACGTTCCATATTTTTCAGTCATTATCATATCACATAAAAGTGGTGCCAAATCTGCTGTATAAGTAGGAGATCCGAATTGGTCTGCTACTACATTGATTTCATCTCTTTCTTTTCCTAAACGTAACATTGTTTTCACAAAATTATTACCATTAACGCCAAACACCCATGAGATACGTACAATAAAATATTTATCTAATAGAGATCTTACCACTTCTTCTCCTTGAAGCTTTGTTTTTCCATACTGGCTTAATGGAGCAGTTTGGTCATCAACTTCATAAAAGTCTTCACCTACCCCCGGAAAAACGTAATCTGTACTGATATATACCATCTTTGCGTTAATTTCTTTACAGACATCTGATATATTTTTAACCCCATCTACATTTACTTTTTTACATATTTCTTTCTCATCTTCTGCACGATCAACTGCCGTATAAGCTGAACAATGTATTATAACATCCGCTTTACTTTTTATGATAAATTCTCTAGTGGCTTCTTTATCTGTTATATCAAATTCTTCAATATCAGCACCAATATTATCTATATTTCTATCATTTAAACATTTGATTACATCGAATCCTAACTGACCTTTGACTCCAGTCACTAAAACTTTCATATTAAGACCTTACCTTTCATTCTTACATTTAGCATACCAAAACTAAATTAACACACATCAAGAATTTACTTTTTTACATCACAAATCGCAGAATGTGTTTTTTGCATTCTGCGATATAATTCTATCTATCTGCATACATCTTTTCATAATAATTCTGATATTCTCCAGAGATAATATTCTCCCACCAAGGTTTATTATCTAGATACCACTGAATTGTCTTTTTTATACCTTCATCAAATGTTGTTGTAGGCTCCCATCCTAATTCATTTTTAATTTTTGTAGGATCAATTGCATAACGTCTGTCATGTCCTGCTCTATCTGTCACAAAGCGTATTAATTCTTCCCCTTTTCCTAATTCTTTTAGAACAGTTTTAACTACTTCAAGATTTGTTCTTTCATTATGGCCACCTATATTATATACTTCACCAACGGTTCCTTTACGAATGATTAGATCAATAGCGATACAATGATCTTCTACATAGAGCCAATCTCTAACATTATCACCTTTCCCGTAAACTGGTAATTCCTTATCATTTAGCGCATTCGCAATCATTAACGGAATTAATTTTTCTGGGAAATGATATGGTCCATAATTGTTTGAACATCTTGATATTGTTGTTGGAATTTTAAAAGTTCTATTATAGGCTTGAACTAGCAAATCTGCAGAAGCCTTTGATGCTGAGTACGGACTTGATGTATGTAAAGGTGTTGTTTCAGTGAAGAAAAGATCTGGACGGTCAAGAGGAAGATCACCATAAACTTCATCTGTTGATACTTGATGATATCTCTTTATTCCATATTCTTTACACGCATCTAAAAGTACACCTGTACCAATAATATTTGTTTGTAAGAAGATACTAGGATCACTTATCGAACGATCCACATGGCTTTCTGCTGCAAAATTCACTATAATATCAGGATTCTCATCCTCAAATAGCTGATAGATGAATTCACGATCTACAATATTGCCTTTTGCAAATTTAAAATTCGGCTTGTCCATTACAGAAGCAAGAGTTTCCATATTACCAGCATAAGTCAAAGCATCTAAACAAATAATCATATCGCTTGGATATTTGTTAACCATATAATGAATAAAGTTTCCACCTATAAAACCTGCTCCACCTGTTACAATAATCTTCATACTAATTCTCCTTATATTTAAAGTCTACATCACTATCTTTCAACTCAGGTGCTTTTGAATCTTTATCAGAAATAATCGGGTTTTCAATCCCCCATTCTACGTTTATCTCTGGGTCATTCCATTTGATATTACGATCTGAATTAGGAGCATAATAATTATCTGCTTTGTAAAGGAATTCAACGTCATCTGTAAGGGTTAAAAAGCCGTGAGCAAATCCTCTAGGTATTAGCAATTGTCTTTTATTTTCACCAGACAATTCTACTGCAACCCATTTTTTATATGTTGGCGAACCTTCTCTTAAATCTACAGCGACATCAAGAACTGCTCCTTTTGTACAACGGACTAATTTTGCCTGTGAATCTTCCCCTTTTTGAAAATGTAATCCTCTAAGTGTTCCTTTATGTGCAGAGTAAGACTGATTGTCTTGAACAAAATTATAGAAAAGGCCTTCTTTTTCCATCTTCTCTTGAGACCAACTTTCCATAAACCAACCTCTGTGATCACCAAATACTTGTGGCTCTATTATGTAAACATCGAGTACTTCTGTCTTAATAACTTTCATTAGAATACCTTTGCCTTTCAAAAAACTTATTTAAAAAATCTAGTATATAATCTTGCCTTCAGCTACTTGTTTTAGATGCTCACCATATGCTGATTTTCCATACAAGTTTGCAGATTCCATCAATTTCTCTTTTGTTATCCAACCATTTTTATATGCTATTTCTTCTACTGCAGCTATCTTAACACCTTGTCGATTTTCTAGCACTTTAACAAATTCAGTTGAATCTGCTAATGCATCAATAGTTCCCGTATCTAACCACGCATATCCTCTTCCCAATGTTATAACATCAAGTGTTCCGTCTTCTAAATATAATTTGTTTAAATCCGTAATCTCCAATTCTCCTCTATGTGAAGGTTTTACTCTCTTAGCCAATTCACAAACTCTATTATCATAAAAATACAAACCCGTTACACAATAGTTTGATTTTGGATTTTTAGGTTTCTCTTCTAATGAAATTGCTTTTCCATTCTCATCAAATTCTACAATTCCAAATCGTTCAGGATCATCGACATAATAACCAAACACAGTAGCTCCACAATCTTTGGATGCTGCAGCTTTTAAATGCTTAGTAAGCCCATTTCCATAAAATATATTATCCCCAAGTATCATTGCACAAGAATCACCTGCTATAAATTCTTCACCGATAATAAAAGCCTGTGCAAGTCCATCTGGTGATGGTTGCTCCGCGTAACTTAGTTTAATTCCAAAACTAGAACCATCACCTAATAATTTTTTAAAATTTGGTAAATCATGTGGTGTTGAGATTATTAATATATCTTGAATTCCTGCAAGCATCAATGTTGATAGAGGATAGTATATCATTGGTTTGTCATAAACCGGTAGTAATTGTTTTGATGTAACCATTGTCAATGGATAAAGTCTTGTTCCTGATCCGCCTGCTAAAATTATTCCCTTCATTTATCTACCTGTACCTTTCATATTTCTCAGTATTGCGCTCCGTAGAGCAAAATTATATCATATTTTTTCCATATACTCAATATTTTCGACTTTTATTGCTATTTTAATTATTGGTAATCTTCTGAAATAGTCTTACTGGTGTTTTTAATTTATTTCTACATATAAAATTGATTATTCTTATTATATCGTAACGTAATTTAATTACATTCAATGGCAGTCTTTTTCTATTATGGCTAGTATATGTTAGTAATTCAGGAACAGCATCCATATATTGCTTAGATACTATCTCTAATGAAAATTTTTCTTTTTTAATATTTTCTATATTATCTAATAGTTCATTTCGAACAATTTCATTATCAATTAAATAACTAATTGCTTTTGTCCATTCCTGAGTCACATTATTACATAGAATACCATTAACACCGTTCTTAATAATCTTAGTATAGGGCATTATATTAGAATAAATGCCTATAATACCATGTGCACTATATTCAATATATTTATTATAATGTTTACACTGATGGAAATTAGTATTAGGCATAGGGGCAAGTCCTATATCCCAATTCAACTCCCCTAACTTTTTCTGATAAAGTTCATAATTCTCAGTATATGGATAATACTTCAGATTTAATTCATCTACGATATCTGGCTTAGCTCCAAAGAATTCAAACTCTACTTTGTCTTTATACTTATTTACTATTTCATGTATTGTATTAGTTAGAATTGACTCTACATCAGCTTTTCTATCTATAGAACCAGCGAATCCTATTTTAATTAGATTCTTTGAATGCGTTGATTTCCGCTTTTCACCCAACGCTGGTTCTTCAATAATAGCAGAGGTATGAAAATACCCTTTATATTTTTGTAGTAATAATTCAGATGGAGATAATAACATATCACAATAAGTCATAATTTTTTTGATACGCTTTTGAACAGAGACACTTTTATAATATTTTGATGACACTAATCCATCAGCAATGTCTAATATGTCATCATCCAATACATATACAATGTATTTATCTCTTTTCTTTAATGTTTTTACCAACTGTAATGCCATATCACTGTCACTACGCACAAGTATTACTACATCGCTTTCAACACATTCTTCTTGTGTAACATTTCGAAAACTTGAATGTTTAAACTCTATTTTCCCTAATTTATATAAAAAGTTAAGTTGTTCATAAGCACACAAACGAACTGATGGATTTAATATCTCATATAGTAATAATACATTAGTCATAATTTCTCCTAGCACTGATTATTTAGCTTATGCTTTGTAAAGACTCTTAAGATTCTTTTTTATCTTTAATATAAAATAAACAATTTTTCGGATAATTAAAATAAATCTAAATGGTAATCTCTTTAAACAAAATTTTGTTATCTTAGTTTTAAACGAAATATCATAATTATATAGGTCATCGCTTCTCCAAGGTGACATCATATAGTATTCAAGAAATTTATTTTTATATGGGTGATCGGACTTTTTATTCCAAGGCCGATTATAGAATTCATTAAGATAATGTATAAATACGGGCGAATTTCTAGCTTCATCAATTTCTGAAGTTGTATAATAATTACTCAGTGAAAATAATTGTTTTATTTTGGGGCTATTCAGTAAAATCATAAAAGGCATTAGATTATACCTAGGATGTAAAATCTTAATTTTCCCACGACATACAAAATTAATTGTACCTTCACTTAGCATTGGAGGATTATATTTATTATTTTTTATAAACTCAATACAACTCTCCTCGATATTATATTTCCGCCAGTTATCTAGATTAATCAAAACAATACCATCACAAATATAAAGATCATTTTGTCCCATTTTAACTTTATTCTTGATATCTTCCGAATATGGCATTGCAACTCCCGCTATTAAATCTTTACTAAAATCTGAACTCCATAATTCATTTAGTGATGAATTTATGATAATGTCGCAATCTAAATATAAAATCTTATCAATTTCTGTTAAAAAACTTAAGAATAATTTAGCATAGATTGTATACGGATGTCTACTAATTCTATCATTAGGAAAATCAATTTTACAAACCTCATTAAATTTATAAAAGTAAATATTCCTATTATAGTTATCAACAATATTTTTCAATATCTTTATAGTTTCGGCATTTAAATTGTCTTCAATAAAGAAAATATTAATTTGCTGAAAATCTTTATTATTTTCTAGTAAAGATATAATAGAAACTCCAGCTTGCATAGCATAATTTTCATTACATGAATACATTATATTCAATAAGTTTGCTTCTTTTATCATCTTCCTTTTCCTCGATACAATTCATCTAAATATTCAATGTAATGTTCAATATTATGCAATTCTTCTGCTCTTCTTAGTGCCAACTTAGATTTTTTAAGATAATATAAATTGTCTTTTAAAAGCTTATCTATTTCTGATACAAAATCATTATCGCTTTCACAAAGCTTTCCACTCATATCATCGATTATTTCCCTTAATCCCCCTACATTTGATGCAACAACAGGTAATCCAAGTGCTAATGCTTCTACCGCTACAAGCCCATACCCTTCAGTTTTTGATGTTATGCAAAGAATTTTTGATTTTTTTAATATAGGATAAGGATTCTTAATAAATCCAAGTAATTCGATATTACTACTCAAATTTAGTTTTTGTATTAAATTTAAGCATTCATAGTATAGATATCCTTCTCCTATTAATGCAATGTGTATATCAGGATAAATCTGAACTACTCTTTCCATTAAACTAATAAATCGAGTAGGATCTTTTTCATTAGCTAATCTACCTAAATAAATAATATCATATTTTTTTTCTGGATCATATTCAATTGATTTTTCACGTATTTCACTTATATTAATTGGGTTTGATATAACTTTCATTTTCTCTGTTAACAACCTTTGATAAATATACTTATCTTTTATGGTTTTTGAAACAGCAATAATTTTGCAATAACGTGCACTTGAAATTAGATAAGCTAATGAGTAAAATCCATGTTTACTCATCCAATTCCCATAGTGATGTATGTGAGAAATAATAGGAATTTTATTTCCAAAAATAGAGCATATGATACTAGCTCTAAAATCATGAGCGTGAATCAGGTCTGGATTATATTTTTTAACTACACGTTTAATTTCACTGATTGACATCTTACTTACAGGTAGATAGTATATCCCTTGATTGCTTAGTACTTCTCTAATCTTTCCTTCACTAGAAGTATAACAAAAATTATATTTATCCTTCATCTCTTTAATAATTGTGATAGCGACATTTTCTGCTCCAGAATAAGATGAAGAACTAAGTACATGTAAAATTCTTTTTTTTCTATTTTCTTTCTCCATGCCCTTCATCTAATCCTTTCGTTTTATTGTTCTTCTTTAGTGATAGCTATCTGTAAAGCTACCTCATCCTCTTTAATAGCATAAGTTTTTACAATTTCCTGTACCCTTTGCTTTATATCCTCCGCTTCTAGATTACTTGCTTCTTTTAGGTCTTTTAATTGTTCTAAAAATCGTTCTTCATCCATTTCAATTGGTTTACCTATATGTATTAATCGATTTTCAGTCTCTTGCATACCTTCTTCTTTCATTAAAAGCTCCTCGTAAAGTTTCTCACCAGGACGAAGGCCAGTAAATTCAATCATAATATCTTCATCTGGTACATATCCTGATAATCGAATTAAATTCGTTGCTAAATCAAGTATTTTAACAGGCTCTCCCATATCAAGAATAAATATTTCTCCTCCTTTTGCATAAGCGCCAGCTTGAAGAACCAATGATACAGCCTCTGGTATCGTCATAAAATATCGGATTATATCAGGATGAGTAACTGTAACAGGACCCCCAGCACGTATTTGTTTCTTAAATAGAGGTATTACACTCCCATTACTCCCTAGCACATTCCCAAATCTAACGGCAACAAATTCTGTAGTTGAACGATTGTTAAATGTTTGAATAATCATCTCGCAAATTCGTTTCGTCGCTCCCATAATATTGGTCGGATTAACAGCTTTATCTGTGGATATTAAAACAAATTTAGAAGCACCATATTTATCTGCTGCTGAAGCAACTTTAAAAGTTCCAAAAACATTATTCTTTACAGCTTCATTTGGACTGTCTTCCATCAGTGGCACATGTTTATGTGCTGCTGCATGATATACAATATCAGGGTGATAAGTTTTAAAAATCTCATCGACTCTTTTAGTATTTCGAACAGATGCTATAAGTACAATCATATTTAATTTAGGATATTTTTGATGTAATTCTTGTTGGATATCATATGCATTATTCTCATAAATATCTAGAATAATTAATTGTTTGGGTTGGTAACTTGCTAATTGCCTACACAACTCACTACCAATAGAACCACCTCCACCAGTAACCATAACTACTTTACCAGTAACATATCCCATAATAGATTCTAAATCCACTTCTATTGGATCTCTACCTAGTAAATCCTCTACATCAACGCTACGAAGTTTACTAACACTTACATCACCATTCATAACTTGGTAAATTCCTGGTAAAATTTTTAACTCACAGTCTGTTTTTCTGCATATCTCTATAATTTCCTTGATTTCTTTACTTGAAATAGAAGGCATAGCAATATTAATTTCAGATATCCCATATTTTATGGCTGCTTCAGGTATTGCATATCGATTACCAACTACCTTTATACCATGTATAAACATACCTTGCTTTTCAGGTGCATCATCAATTATACATTTCACAGTTTTATCCAAGTGCTCACTAGCCATAATCTCCTTTAAAATTACACTAGCAGCCTGCCCTGCACCAATTATCATCACATTTTTTCCCGACGAGCTTACAATCCTTTTACGTAAGAATAAGCGCAAAGCACGATATGCAAATCTTGTAAAAGTTATAAACGCAAGTAAGAACATACCATATGCAATATAGTAGCTCCTTGGCATACGCAGATTAAAAAATAACAATCCAACCATTTGAAGTATAGATGAAATAACACAACTAGAGATAATATTCTCCAATTCATTTAAACCAGCAAAGATCCAAAGACTATGATAAAGTCTGAATATGTAAAATATAAGCAACGTACAAATCACATTAATTGGTAAGTAAGTCCATAAATGATCCAAATATATAGTTTCTACCTTCCAAAAAATAAAGTCAAAACGAAAAAGCAATCCCATAATACTTGCTGCCACAATACAACAAATATCTAAGGAAATCAGAAAAATTCTTCGAATAATTAATTGTTTATCTAAAATTAATTTTTGCATATTGCTCCCTTATACATATATGGATTATTATATTTAAAAATATATTTTTTCCATTTTCTTAGCTATCTTTGATAAATCATAATTTTTAGCATTCTTAATATTTTCACTTTTCATTTTTTTACATTTTTCTTCATTAGTACTTAATTCTAATATAGCTTTTATAAATCCATCTACATCATCTGGATGAACCAAATATCCACCTTTTCCCTGATGTATTAAATCTTTATTTCCTCTAATATTAGAAACAACACATGGTAATCCAAAACTCATAGCTTCCATTAAAGCAACTGATAACCCTTCTCTATAAGATGGGAATGCAAATATATCAGAAATTTTATAGATTTCATCCACATCATTACGATATCCCAATAATTTAACTCTTTTTTCAAGCCCATATTCTTGAATTAATTTCTTTAATTGTGGTTCTAAATCACCTTGCCCACATACTAGGTAATATATATTAGTTTTTTTTATATCTGCAATTGCCTTTATTATTATTTCATGATTTTTATTCTTATTAATTTCACCCACAGATAAAATCACCTTAGCGTCTTTAGGGATATCAAATTCATCCCTTTTTTTATCTTGTTTGATATTCACACGCTCAAACCTTGAAGTATCAATACCTACACCAGGTATATACTTAACTACTTTAGAATGAAATTTTTTTGCTCGTTGATAATCTTCTTTATTTATTGTAATAATTGTATCGGTGAATTTAGACAATATTTTTTCCACAGGATAATATATTAACCAATTTTGAATTGGTGCCCCTTTATAAAAATGAAAACCATGGGCTGTATAGATTACTTTTCTATTTTTATTTGCCGGGAAAACAATCCTACCTATAGCACCTCCCAAAGGAGTATGGCAATGCACTAAATCAAAGTTAATATTTTTTTTTAGCAATTTTAACTGTCTGCATGCAGCTAATAATTTATTTAAATTAAATGGAGAACGTGCAAAGTCAATATGATGGCATATAATTCCAGTACCTTCTAATTTCGAATTATTACTTCCATAAAAAGGATAATTAAAATTACTTGCATAGTGAACTTCATAACCTTTGTTTTGAAGAATTTTTACATTATTCATTTCAAATTGTGGAATAAACCCACTAACTGTTGTAATCAGTAATGCCTTCTTCATTTATATCCTCCGTCTTTCTTATTGAGTTTAAAAAATTCTCAACACAATAAGGTGTATTCTCTAAAATAGACATACTGTGTTCATATATTAAATTTCCAAATATCTTATTTAGAAACCTATTTTTTTCTGTAAACTTAATAACAATATTTGAAATACCACGAACTTGATGCATCTTTTTTCCCTTTACTCTTGCAATCAAATAACACATTTCACTTGTACATACGTATTCCTCGTTTTGAGGATAAAAAAGACCATTTTTCTGTTTAGTAATTAGAACTCTTATAAACTCGCACAAATTGTCTATATATATCATACTTCTTTGATTTGAAACTTCTGGAAAAAAAGGTAGTATCTTGGCGAATTTAGATAACTTTACATAATTTCCTTTGCAACCTCTACCATATACCATGGGTGGTCTTACTATTGCTATACGGAAATTTTCATCTTCCATTTTCTGTAAACCTATCTCTGCCTCTAATTTACTCCAACCATAATATGAATTCGGTGTAGGAATAGTATCCCTAGTGATAATACCATTTTTCATTCCATATACACTCATTGAACTAAGAAAGATAAATTGCTTAGTACCATTTTCTTTTGCCTTTTTTGCAATTTCAAGTGTAAGATCTATGTTGACTTTTTTATATATATTAAGCATATTATTCTTAGACCTTTGGTGAACTATCCCAGCAACATGAAGAATTGCATCATACTTAGAGAAATCCTTTTTCCTCCATCTATCATCTCGCACTGATATAAAATCTATATTACACACTTCATGATTTTGATGTTCTTCATTATATTTATTCATATATTTAAGAAAGCTATTTCCAATATAACTATTTTCACCAGTTATTAATATATGTTTAATAGTCAGTCACTCCTATACTCTATTACTTCTGTTATAAATTTATATAGCATCTGTAAATTATTGTAAGTTATTGTTAGGTACTTTGACAACTTCTATTAATAAATATACAAAATAATGTAATTATAAATTTACATTATTACTTTGTATAACATTAAAATACTATTTATTATTCATACTTATTTCTATTAAAAACCATAAAATATCACTTTACACAGTATACGCTTTCCCCCTATAAAAGTCAATAAATCTCCTCTTTCTCCAAAAGTTTAAACATACATTTTCATAAAAACTATTCTCTTAACTACAAATAGCGCTAATATATAATCATGTGTGTAATGATTTACCATTTGTGTTAATAGAGATGCGTGTAAAACATTATAAAAGAAGAGGCATATATTCATACGAATTAAAATAGCAAATCGATACTTCCATACAGATAATACAGTAACCTACCTACGTCGTGTATATGGATAGTAAATATAACTATTTGCAAGCGAAACAAGTAACTTTCTCCAATTATTGTTTACGAAAACGTTGATATGTGCGAAAAAATAAAAAACAGAGCAAAATTTGCTATGCTCTGTTTCTATGTACTGACATATTTTATTTATCCTACACCTTCCCATCTACCCGATTAACTTCAACCTTCTCCTTCTGCACAACAAACTTAATAAAGCAAACCGTAACACCAATCATACAAACCCCAAAAATATTAAGCACCTGCTGCGCATAAATTGGTACCCCACCAATAGTAAGCTCTAGCCCCTGTATCACATCCAAAATCCTTCCACCAACCCACGACACCAAAAATCCATACGCCCCGGAAATAGAAAGCAGTATCGTAAGTTGCGACATTCTATGCTCACGGCTTAGAAAATCAAGTTGCACACCAAATAGTCCAATGCCAATAAAAGACCACCCTACAGCAGAGAACAAAGTTCCAATAACCGTCATAATACGTGCATTCCCCGGCACGGTAAATGCCATAATCAAATAATACATTCCAAGAGCACACAATGCATACTTTAAGACTCTAGCCATGCCATATTTATCTCCAAGCTTCCCTACTTTAGGTGTGATACTAATTCTTAAAATATTTGCTAAAAATCCAACCACCATTATATAAGTATATGGCAAGTTCAATTCCTTAATTTGATAACTAGCATTAAAAGGATTTGCAATGTATAAGGAAGTCATATATAAGCAGTTCAAAGCAAATACAAGTCGAAATTTTCTGGCCCCAAAAGCAATTTTAAATTCTTTTACCAAGCTTTCTGGCTTATCATATATAATCTCTTTCTTCGCTCTTTTTGCTAAAGCTCCATGCATTTCCTTCCCATCTTTATTTAGATAGGATACTTTAGGCTCTTTCATAAGAGAAAAACCGACCACATTAATCACTACTAAAATAAAGATAATAGCGCCAAGAATAGAAAATGCAACCAATAAATTGCTTTTCTTCCAATAATCCAGTACAACACCAGCTATAAGCATAGTGCTTGCAACCACACAAACCGCAACAGAATCTTTGATTGATAAGTATCTTCCCCTTAATCTACTTGGTACAAGGCTAGCAAGCCAATCTTGCGTTGCAGGTATCCCTATTTGAACAAATATCTGTGCTATAAAATAACATACAACAAGCAAAGCTATTTTCATCGATGTGTTAATCGGTAAAAATGGTATAAAATAAAGAAATGAAAGCAAAATTCTTTGTAACGCTGTTAAGCAGACAAATAATTTGCACTTTTTAAGCCTCCTTATATAACTCATAGCAAAAAGCTGTGATAACGCTGCCAAACTTGCTAATGATGTAATAACTCCAATATTCGCATCACTAACACCAATATACGCCATAAGCGTAGCTAAAAACGTTCCCCCTGACAATTGTGCAATTGTTTGTGCTGCTGTGTCACTTACAGTATAACATACCCTACTTTTCTTAAAATCCTGTTTCGTTTCTGGAATTGCCATAAAGTAAATTCGTCGCATTTTCCCAATCATGTAACTTGTTATGAACATCATATGACTCATGTTTCTAACCTTCCTCCGTATAGTAAAAACTTTATCTTCAAATGCATCATATCATATTGAAACATTTCGTAAATGTTCAAAGTCATACAAGAAATGTACTATTTTCTCAAGCAACATATTAATCATTGTATCTAATCCAAACTTGCATTTCACCAGGAGTTCTATTTCCCCACATAAAATAAGGTATCGCTTTTATCTGAACTTTTTCCCTAATATTTTTATTTTCACCTGCGAATGAATTTAGATTTTGTAGTGGTTCTTTATTACACCATGCAATGTCACTACCTACAATACCATCGTATCTATCCTCTTCACAAACGTCGCCATCATATGCAACACTACCATGTGCAACATCACCGCATGCAACATTATCGCTCTCATTACCTGGTACATCATTACATGCAACACCATCACCCTCATTGCCTGGAGCACCCTTACATGTAACAACACCCATCAAAACAACATCATCTGTCACAACATTATCACACCCTACACTCTGATACAAAGCATCTCCCCAAGTCTCATCCACTTCTCTCTCTCCCTCAATAAGAATAGACTTTGCACCACCAAATAAATCCGTATCATCTATAAGTTTAAACTTTCCATCCCCACAAATCCTTAAAGCTGATAAATTTTCACCATTATCAACCTCTTCCAAACAATAAACAACAGGACCACGTTGAATAGCAACTTTTCCAGCATTGGCACGTACTTTGGGATTTGCTTTCATCATCTCAATTGGCATATCAAGATTTAATAAAATTTGACTCCCATTTTTCCATTCATAAGTAATCCTTGCATATCCATTTTTTATTGTATCGTTTAAAAGAATCTCTTCACCATCTATCATCAAACTTGCTTTTCTACACCAATTTGGAATACGAATAGCAATGGTAAACATTTTAGCTACCTTTTCCTCCATTTCTACTGTAAAATGAATATTCCCTTCCCAAGGATAATTTGATTCTTGTTTTAATCGTACAAGCTGATCGTCAAAGGTAGTTTCAACTTCACTACTAATGAATTGATGAACAAAAAGAGTTTCTTCATTATATGTATAAATATACTTGCCAAGAGAACTCAATAACCTAGCTAAGTTTGGAGGACAACAAGCGCAACCAAACCATGCTTGCCGAACTGGTTTCACATGATGCTTATCTGGGTTTTTCTCACAAGCTTCTGGCCAAACTTCTAGAGGATTTACATAAAAATAATGTTTACCATCATCTGACATCGAACCAATAATAATATTAAACAAAGCTCTTTCAATAACATCAGCATAACAACTATTTAGTTCCATCTGAAGCATTCTCTGGGCAAATACAATTAACCCAATGGAGGCGCATGTTTCGGCATACACCATATCATTTGGAAGATCATAGTCAAATGTAAATGCCTCCCCTGCATGGGTTGAGCCGATTCCACCCGTGATATACATCTGTTTTGAAACAATATTATCCCATAAAGTTTTGCAAGCTTTATATAACTCTTTCTCACCATACACTCTAGCTACATCAGCCATTCCTGTTAACATGTAAACAACACGAACTGCATGACCAGTAGCCTCCTTTTGTAGCCGAACTGGTAAATGTGCTTGTAAATATTTCCTACGATTCTCAGGGGAATCTATCTTTTGATTGCTCCAAGCAGAAATGCAATCTCTTTTTTCCCACTCCCCTGTAAAATAATATGGATCCTTTCCACGCTCATCAATAAAATACTTACCTAACTTTGCATATTTTTCATTTTTTGTAACCTCATATAAACGTATCAATGCTAACTCAATTTCTTGATGACCATCATACCCATGAAGTTTTTCTGGCTCTTCTCCAAAAACAGTATCAATGTAATCTGCAAGTTTACAAACTATTTGCAATAATTGCTTCTTACCAGTAGCTTCATAATATGCAACCCCTGCTTCAATAAAGTGCCCCGCCGTATATAGTTCATGACATTCTTCTAAATTCGTCCATCGTTTTCCCTTAGCTTTCGTAGTAAAGTACGAATTTAAATATCCATCTTCTTGTTGTGCTAGACCTACCAGTTCAATTGCATCATCTGCTAATTTCTCTAACTGAGCATCTGGGTGTGTAGAAAGAGTATACGCAACAGCCTCAAGCCACTTTGCCAAATCCGTATCTTGAAAAAAGAACCCATAAAACTCTCCCTCGATAAGACCTGCAGCAATCTTTAAATTTTTAATCGCATGACTTGGTGCAGCATCATTCACACGGTCATTTAAAACTTCCCATTGATAAGGAATAACTACATTACGTACAAGATCAATCTTATCTGTCCAGAATGAATCTTTAATTTTAATTTTCCTTAAAGATATGGATTCTGAAACTTTGAATTTCATAGAATCCATATTTATTGATTCAGTATAAACATCGTGTAATTCCCCTTTACTTCCCATAAGCGATCTACCTTTCCTTTTTTATTTCACTATAACAATCCTTAAGTACTTGGTAAATAGTTTAAAGTTCAAAAAGGTGTAAAAAAGTCATATATTATTTTTTCTTATACTATTCGAAAAATCTATTAAAACTGATATCTTTAACTCATATATAATACTATATACATATAGATGTCATAATCTATAAATACCGTTGCTTATAGATATTATCGTCCATAGTTATCATTAACCTATCCATTTCATTGTTTAGATATATCATCGCTTAGAGATATCATCATTCAGATTTATAATCATTTAGATATATAATCATTTAGATATATAATCATTTAGATATATAATCATTTATAGACATCATTGTCTTTACATCTCATTTTTACTGCTCTATAATTAACCTAATATATTTTACTGAATATTAAACATCACAGTGTCATTTTGTCATTTCAACCATTATTAATAGTCTAATAAAATCCCCCCTAGGAGAGTATATTATGATATTTTATGAATTTAACTTAGAACATCCAATTAATTACGCACTCACAGGAAAATTTAAAGCACCATATGAGCACTGGATGCATGATGATATGCCCCTAAATGATTACGAATTATTTGTAGTTACTAGTGGAACTTTATATATTTCATATAATCTTAAAAAGCATGCCGTAAGTGAGGGTGAAATGTTATTACTTCCCCCAGTACCTGAACCAAACAATCGAAGAAAAGGATTTCATCCATCTGGTTGTTCTTTTTATTGGCTCCATTTTTCTTGCAATCATGATCTTAAAATACGAAGTATGCCAGAGAACACGAATGAGGACACTAAAGTTTCACCAATCACTAAGTACATAACCATACCTGCAACGGCGAAACTCCCCTCTCCCGACAAAGTCATCGTCTTTATGAAGCAACTGCAAGATTGCATTCGTTCAAATTACAATGATATTGCAAGGAATTACATGACAAGTATGATTTTATGTGAAATACATAATCAGTTTCATACAATAAGTAATATGAATTTACAAACAAAAAAAACGCAGTCACAGATGTATCACGACATCGTTGACTACGTTGTAGATCGCATTTCAAAGAATATTAAAGTCTCTGAAATAGCCACTGAATTTGGTTATAACGAAAAGTATATATCGCATTTATTTTTTACCATATCTGGAATGACATTAAAGCAATTTATATTAAAAACAAAAATGGACAATGCCAATTTTCTTTTAACCGATACGAATAAGTCCATCAATGAAATAGCGCTATCCCTAGGTTATAGTGATAGTCACAATTTCATGAAAGCTTATAAAAAAATTATTGGATTAACTCCTTCTGAGTACAGAAACGCTTTTTCAAAACGATTACTTTTTGATAAATAAATCATAAAATAATTTTGCGTTACTACACTTCTTTATATTTAAAAGGATTTTGTGAATAGCATGGCTCTATAAGGATTTAAAGTCATACTACTCACAAAACCCACAATCAAAACTTTCACAAAGTTTACTTACAAACTACTCTTTAACAACCTCATATGGCCAATTTAAAATACCACCAAATTCATACACATTGCTATATCCTAATTCCGCCAATTGTTGACTTGCAATCCTACTTTTCACTCCACTTCTACAATATACAAGTACTGTCTGATCTTTATCTGGTAAAACATCTTCTGCTTCCAGTTCTACATCTGCAACTGGAAGCAACATTGCATGTTCAATATGACCATCCAAATATTCATCTCTGGTTCTTACGTCAAGTATTCTTATTTCCTTATCAGAATCCATCATTTTCTTAGCTTCTGCTGCTGTAATTGATTTAAATGTTATTTTATTATTATTCAAATTTATCACTCGTTCCTATCTTTAATGACTTACTATCTTAAATTACTTACAATATTTAATTACTTTCTTTATTCAATTACTTCCTTTATTTAATTACTTTCTTTATTCAATTACTTCCTTTATTTAATTACTTGCTATATTTATACATTTTAACGATATGACAATACCTACCTGAAAAATACCGCAAAAACATATTATACCTAAACTTTATGCCTAAACAAATAAAGACTAATTGATTATTAGTTAATCATTTACTACTAAAATATATACTACCTAAAATTATAATCTGTAACAACTTTCTCCCTATTCAGTCTTATGTCATCAAAGAATTCATAAAAGCTAAACCCTAAAAATCCACCTGTCACATTAATAACATTATGATACCCCAAATGCTGTAACGCCATAACTGCATTGTAACTTCGTTGTCCAGTTCTACAATGAATGTACACATCTTTATCCTTTGGAATCTCTTCCACTCTATCTCTTAAACTAGAAAGTGGAATATTCACAGCTCCAATGATATGACCATTCTTATACTCCATCACTTCACGAACATCTAGAATATACGCATTATTTTCAATAAGACTTCTTAGCTTGTCAACTGATACCTGTCTAAAATCTTCATTCATTAAATTCTGGCCAATATGTCCAGCATAATTTATAATATCCTTCGCAGTTCCAAACGGCGGAGCATAGCATAAATCCAACTCACTTAGATCATCAACAGTAGCGCCAAATTTCATTGCTGTAGCAATTACATCGATTCGCTTATCTACATTTCCCTTACCAATTGCCTGCGCCCCTAAAATCTTCCCTGTTTCTTTTTCATAAAGAAGTTTAAAAAACAAAGGATGGGCATCTGGCATCAATCCCACTTTATCATTTAAAATAAATTGAATTGCTTCATAGTTTACATCAAGTCCAAGTTCCTTAATAAGATTCTCATTCAAACCAGTTGCAGCTCCATTGTAATCAAAAACTCTTATGGCCGAACTGCCTAAATACTTAATATTCTCAGTTTTTCTACCATGAATATGATTTGCTACAATTCTTGCTTGTTTTAACGCTGGTCCAGCAAGTGAAATTCTAGCCTCTCTTTGCGTTACACCATGAGTAAGTTCAATTGCATCACCAATTGCATAAATACTTTCATCATTTGTTTGATAATTAGAATTAACCTTAATTGCTCCTGTACTTCCAATTTCTAACCCAGCTTCTTTCGCCAATGTTGTTTCAGGAGCAATGCCAATTGCCATAATAACTGCTTCTGCTTCAACCGTTCTACCAGAAGCTAACATGATTGTTTGTTTATTAAATTCGCTAACTTTATCTTCTAAAATTAATTTAACGCCTTTTATATATAACTCACGATGGAAAATCTGTACCATATCATAGTCAAATGTCTTAAGCACCTGGTTTTGAGCTTCAATCAATGTTACCTGATAGCCACCATTTACAAGGTTCTCTGCTGTTTCAATGCCGATATAACCACCACCGATAACCGCTACATTTTTATGACCTGCATTCATAATTCCTTGCTTTACATGCACAATATCTTCAACATTTCGAATCGTAAATACATTTGCACTTTCAATTCCTTTAATCTTTGGTTTGATTGGCTTAGCACCTGGTGATAAAATGAGTTTATCATATGTTTCTTCGTAGATTTCCTCTGTCATCAAATTATGTACACGAATCATTTTATTCGTTCTATTAATTTCTACTACTTCTTGATTTACCCTTGCATCAATGTGATATCTCGTTTGAAATGCCTCTGGATTCATCATTACTAACGAATTCGCATTTTCAATCATACCACTCAAATGGTATGGAAGAGAACAATTTGAAAACGAAACATTCGGTCCACGTTCAAACATAATAATTTCGTCTTCTTCACTTAATCTGCGTAATCTTGTTGCTGCAGAAGCTCCTCCTGCAACACCGCCAACAATTACTATCTTGCTCATTGCAAATCCTCCTCTTTTTATTTCTAATATTTTTTGATCTCTAATCTTATTTTAAGGGACAAGTTCTCTTAACTTGCCATCTAATTATATTATAGCCTAATTTTCTATTGCGTTCTGTAACTTAATCACATGATTTTAAATATGTAACTCAAACTTCGTAGTTGTAATATATCCTATTATACTCCTGTTTTAAATTTCAAATCAAGTGGTGCCTATTTGCAAATAGTTTGAGAATGTTATTACAACTGTATTAATTTAAAAATATCTACTACAAGCAAGGATTCCTCATAAATAAAAATTATAATTTACTCAAGTAAAAGTGTTAAATTCCATAAAAAAAGGAATGTTAAAAACAAATCGAGTGCGATTCATTTATCAACATCCTTTTACACATTCCGTTTATTCTATTCTTAGAGCTAATATTCCGCTGCTAACATCTTATTCATCGGTCCCTACATTCGTTTCAATAAATACTGAACATTCTTCTTTTCACCAATCACCAAAAGATGTTCTCCATGCTTTAAAACATAATCTGCCGATGGCATTAACTTCATATTCCCTTCTCTTTTTACACCTAAAATACTGATCTGATATTTTGTTCTTATACTCAATTGGCTAATGCTATGATTCTCCCATTCAGGTAACACTTCTATTTCATAGATAGAGTACCCTTCCGTTAACTCAATATAGTCAAAAACATTTCTAGCACTGCATCTTATTGCTAGCTTTTCAGCAGCATGTCGTTCAGGGTAAATTACCTCATCTGCTCCATTTCGTAATAAAAACTTTGCATGGATGTCTCGATTCGCTTTACTAACTACGTACTTTCCTCCTAATTCTTTCACAAGGCTAGTGATTTCCAAACTACTTTGAAAGTTGTTTCCAATACAAACAAAACACATATCAAAGTTGCCAATACCAAGAGCTCTTAAAACTTCTTCATTTGTACAATCACCAATTTTCGCGCTTGTGGCAAAAGGGAGCATATCATCAATTCGTTCCTCCCTCTCATCAACTATCATAACTTGATTACCAAGGTCCGTAAATTTCCTACATAAATGTTTTCCGAAACGTCCCATTCCAATAATTAAAATAGATTTCATACTACACCCATGCCTTTCCTATTCGTACTTTATCTAAGAGAATACCGGTCTCTTATTTTAACCTATTACTATTTTTTCTGTTGGTTGTAATAAATGTGATTTTTCCTTTTTTGAAGTAAAGGATAGCGCAAAGGATAAGCTACCAATGCGACCAAAATACATCAAAAGTATAATAAAAATTCTAGCTATGCTTCCCAATTCTCTTGTAATTCCAGTAGTCATACCTACTGTACCGATTGCAGAAAATACTTCTAATAATACATCTGTTAATGGTAATGCGTCAATACCACAAATAAGCAATGCCACACTTAACGCCAATATAAGATTAGTACTGCAAACTGCCGTAGCCTTTTTAACAGAATCCTCTGGTAGTCTACGTTTAAATACATTACAACCACTGGTATTTTTTATATTTGAATATAAAAATAGTAAAATTACTGCAACACTTGTTGTTTTTACACCACCAGCGGTAGAACCTGGACTTCCACCAATAAACATAAAGATAAGGGTAAGAAGCTTACTGCCCTCTGATAAGGCTGCTATATCCACAGTATTAAAACCAGCAGTTCTTGGTGTAATGGAACAAAAGAGTGAACTTAATATCTTATTTTTTAAAGGCATATCCTGCATAATATTATTTCGTTCAAATAAATAAAAAAGAATAGCTCCTCCAAATATCAACAAAAATGTCATGGTAAGCACAATTTTTGTATGTAACATGTACTTCTTAAAGTGCCACTTCTTTTTCGATATATCATCCCAAACAACAAACCCGATACCACCAATTACAATAAGACTCATAATTACTAAATTAACAAGAATATCTCCTTGATACCCCACTAAAGATATATACGCTTCATCTCGTCCCATTAAATCAAATCCCGCATTACAAAATGCAGATATCGCATGGAATACACCATAATATAAGGCTCGGCCAAATTTTAATTCGGGATAAAATCTTAGAAATAATAAAAATGCCCCGATTCCTTCAATTAAAATAGTACCCTTTATAATTTTTCTTGTAAGTCTAACGATTCCGCCAATCTCTAAGGTATTAACGCTCTCTTGCAATAATCCTCTTTGTTTTAAATCGATTCGCTTACGCAGTAATAGTGCAAAACAAACCCCAATTGTCATAAATCCAAGGCCACCAATTTGAATTAATAGCAATATAACTACCTGTCCAAAAATAGTCCAATGTTGAAATGTGTCTTGGACTACCAATCCAGTAACACACGTTGCACTGGTTGCTGTAAAAAGTGCATCCAAAAATGATGTATCGCCAGGTACTCTTGAGGATATTGGAAGCATTAAAAGCAGCGTTCCAAGCATTATTAATATAAAAAATCCCAGAGCAATTAGTTGAGTTTGTGTTAATTTATTTTTAAATATAGAAATCATAGAATAATTGTGCCTTTCAAGCTTTTTCTTTTAGTTTTTGCAATTTTGCTTTTATTACTATACTTTTTTTAATATTTTTATTATATGATTCGTGTCAAAACTACATTTTATGTATTAAACGGATGAATGCTATTTTAATAATCATCTATCATAAAAACGATTTTCTCCAATTTTGAACTTATGACCTTATATCATAGTTATAGCGATTAGAAGTGTTATTTTATTAAGATAACATCAAGATTGTTAGAACGCAATAAAATTATGTAAAAAATTATTTTAAAGGATAAAAGCTATAACAAAAAATTAGAGATACATCTTAGAAACAAGAAATATCTGAGAAATTTTAGTATATCTTAGTGGTATTATAACAATAAGTTATTACCATCAACAACAGTAACTAAATCAAACACCCCTTATTGACAATGCATTTGAAAGAGACTTAGATAACCTACTCAACTAAGATATACTTTTGCTAGTGTACATTAGACATAGGATATACCAAACGTTCATTATAAAAATAATCTCGCAATATTAGAAAATAAAGCACATACTACGATTCCGATTATGGTTGGTGTTATAAAAGATATAAACATCCATTTTTTACTTTGCGTTTCCTTTCGAATCGTTAAACAAGTTGTTGAACATGGCCAATGCATCAAAGAAAATAACATTGTACTGATCGCAGTTATAATATTCCATCCATTATCAACAAATAATTTTTTAAGTACATTTAAATCATCAATTTCTAAAAGACTTCCCTGTGCTAAATACGCCATAATAATGATAGGTACAACAATCTCATTTGCCGGAAATCCTAGGATAAAGGCTAATAATATCACTCCATCCATACCTAAAAATCTTCCAAATGGGTCTAAAAAGTTTGAACAATGCGATAACAATGTTGCATCTGCAATTGTTACATTTGCCATCACCCAAATAAGAAATCCTGCTGGCATTGCTATTATAACAGCTCTACTTAATACAAATAACGTTCGATCACAAATCGACCTTATGATAACCTTACCTATTTGAGGTCTTCGATACGGAGGCAGTTCTAATGTAAAAGAAGAAGGAATTCCTTTTAATATAGTAACCGATAGTAATTTTGAAACTAAAAGTGTCATGAGGATGCCAAGAACAATAATCAAAGAAAGTATTGCTGCAGACATTATTGACGAAAACCAACCAAAGGAACTTCCAATGAAAAACATAGTTATAATTGCAATTAGTGTTGGAAATCGCCCATTACAAGGCACAAAGTTATTCGTAATTATCGCAATCAGTCTTTCTCTTGGCGAATCAATGATACGGCAACCTATAACGCCCGCTGCATTACATCCAAATCCCATCATCATGGTTAGTGATTGTTTTCCGCAAGCACTACATCGTTTAAAACAACGATCCAGATTATATGCAACTCTTGGTAGAAATCCAAAATCCTCCAACAAAGTAAACAAAGGAAAAAATATTGCCATTGGAGGCAGCATCACAGATACAACCCAAGCAAGAACACGGTAAACTCCTAAAACCAACATTTCATACAAAAGCTTAGGAGCTCCCACCCAGATAAAAAAATCTAACAATCTATCTTGAATCCAAAACAATCCATCACTTAATACCTTGGAAGGATAGTTTGCTCCTGTGATTGTCAACCAAAAAATACCTAATAATACAAGAAACATAATTGGAAAACCGGTGAGCTTACTAGTAAATAATCGATCCAATGTTCGATCTCTTTTGCTATATTCTTTCGTCTCAAATCGGATACATTCTTTACAAATCTTCTCCGCTTTTCTAACGAAACACGCAGCCATATCATCATTGACCTGCTTTTTTGATATAAATGATTCTTCTAATTCTTTCTCTATATTTAATAGTTTTTCTTTTAAAATCTCATACTGCTTTTCATCTACTTCTATGTATTTACCAATGGATTGAAGTAGGCTCTCATCAGCATCTAATAATCTTGCACTTAACCATCGCTTGTTTGAGTATTTAGGAAAAGCACGACTAACAAGGGGTTCTATCAAAATGATCATCTTTTCGATATATTTTGGATAAAAATCTGCTTCATCCGCTATCGGGTCTGGCCATAATATTAAATCTTTGTCTATGATTTCTTCTTTTGATATTTGAACTTCTTGATATGGATTTTGTGTGTTTATAAACTGGGATTCTTTCGATGATTTTTGTTCTAATATCTGAGTTTCTTTGGATAACTCTTCTTTCTCTAACTGAGTTTCTTCGGATGTTTTTCCTTCTTCTAATATCTGAGCCTCTTCGTATGTTTTTCCTTCTTCTAATTTCTGAGCCTCTTCGTATGTTTTTCCTTCTTCTAATTTCTGAGCTTCTTCGTATGTTTTTCTTACTTCTAATTTCTGAGCTTCTTCGGATATTTTCTCATCCTTAATCTTCTGTGTTTGTGTATATGATTTTTCTTCCATCATTTTATCTTTATCTAATATGCTTTCCTTCTCTAGCAGGTGGTTAAGTTCTTCAAAGATTTGTTCTAACCCCTCTTTATTACGAGCAGCGGTTCCTATTACAGGTACCCCCAGTCTTTCTTTCATCTTGTCAAGATTTATATGAATATCTTTTTTTCTTGCCTCATCCATTAAATTTACACAAACAACTACATTTTTTGTAACTTCTAATATCTGCAACACTAAATTAAGATTGCGCTCTAAACAAGTTGCATCACACACTACCATCACTGCGTCTGGATTCTCAAAACAGATAAAATCTCTGGCCACCTCCTCTTCTGTAGAATGTGCCATTAAAGAATAACAACCTGGAATATCTACTAAAACATACCCGTTCTCCTGATATGTGCAATATCCTTGGGCATTCGCCACAGTTTTCCCAGGCCAATTTCCTGTATGCTGATTCAATCCCGTTAATTGATTAAATACCGTACTTTTACCTACATTTGGGTTGCCAGCTAATGCAATTACCTTGTCAGTCTCAGATTTCTTTTTGATACAAAGTTTCTGATCAAGTTCATTCGTTTTTACTTGAAGCCGATTCTGTCTGATACTTTTAAATCCAACTTTTTTAAGTATTTCTTTAAGTTTCATGCTCTCCCCCTTGCCTAACTTACTCTCTGCTACCGAACTTTTTCTCTATCATCTCTCTTCACACTATTCTTCTCTCTCACTAACCCTAACAATCACCCTTTTCGTTTCATCGCTACGTAGCGCAATCACCGCTCCACGAATTAAAAATGCTGTCGGATCTCCTAATGGACTTTTCCCTAAACACTCTACGACAGTTCCTTCAATTAAACCGATATCTTGTAATCTTCTACGCATAGAATCAAATAAATTAAGTTCCGTAACTACTGCCTGTTGACCAGTTTTTAATTCTGCTAAAACTCCACTTCTTGTCATACGCTTCCCTTTCCATACATAAAATTTAGGATATAGAAACAATGTTTCCATATCCTAATATATGTTTTTCTCTAGATAGTGTTACTTGCTAGCTAACTCATTTAATTGTAATTTTTCTAAACTAAGAAATTTTTACTTGAAAGAATAACGTTTGCTTACTAACTTTTATCGATCTCAAATTTAATAATTTTGATTTATTGAGTCGTTTAAACGGAAAGGCATAGGTGCTAAAATGAATGAATCCTCAAATTTTTATACATTAAAAGGCTATAATCTCTTGGAAAGTAATGAAGTTACGTCATCTATGGAAGATTATTTAGAAATGATATATCGCTTGCACAAAGACAATCAAATCATCCGTATCAACCTATTAGCGCAGCAATTAAATGTAAAACCTTCCTCTGCATCTAAAATGGCATCAAATTTAAAAAAATATGATTTGGTCAATTTTGAAAAGTATGGTGTCATTTTAATAACTGAAAAAGGATTGGAACTTGGTGAATACCTTCTTTATAGGCATGAGTTATTACATAAATTATTTTGCAAAATTAACAATTCCACCAATGAATTAGAGCAAGTAGAAAAAGTTGAGCATTTTATTGATACTAGAACGATACAAAATCTCAAAGATTTTTTAGATAAAATATCTGTATTATAAAAAAAAATGCATTTTTATCATCATCAAAGATTGTGTATAAATCATTCTCCCGTTGACGCACGATTACGAAAGTGACTAATTACAATAATGCGCTATGAGCGATCATAACGTAGCGTTTTTATGTGATTGGACAAAGTATTTATGCTTTTATTTCTATCAAAAACCAAAGAATGAGCAAAGCATATCTTCATCGTTATGTACGGCTGACGAGCACAGTGGTTTTAACCACATATTCATTTTAAGCGAGTGTAAACCTTAGTTGTGCGATTTTAAATGATAGGACGCATTTTCTTATTAATAAAAAAGCAGCTCAAACTAATAATTTGATGTGACCCCTAAAAGTTAGACTTTATTGCGAAGTGGATTTTCCGCTTCGCATTTTTCATTTATGCGGCTAAGAGTTTGAACCTATATTCAACAGGGCTCATCCATCCAAGTTTCTCTTTTATTCGTTGCTTATTATAATACTCTATATATTGATCTATTGCATCTTTAAGTTCGTCATAACTGTAATAAACTTCTCCATAATACATTTCCTGTTTCATTATTCCGAAGAAATTTTCCATAACTGAATTATCATGGCAATTTCCTTTTCTGGACATACTCTGAAAGATTCGATGTTCTTGTAAAGTATGAACATATGCCTTCATTTGATACCCCCATCCTTGGTCTGAATGAAAAGTTCTACGATATGGGCAATCTGATGTAATCTCTATTGCGGTGTTCAGTGCATCCATTATGTTTTTAGCTGATGGTGTAGGTGATACACCATAGCTAATAATTTCTCTATTACATAAATCCATAAACGGATCTAGATATAATTTTTTAATAATCATACGGCCTTTAGAATCAGTATCATAATATTTGAACTCTGTAGTATCTGTGGTAATCTTTTGATGTGGTATTTTGGTTTCAAAACGTCTTCGTAATCTATTAGGAGCAACTTTTCCAATTTTCCCTTTATATGAACTATATTTTCGGCTTTTTCTTGTAAAAGAAGTAACCTGTAGAGATAGTTTCTGCATGATTCGTTGAACGCGTTTTTTGTTTATAACGCGACCTTGTTTACGAAGTTCTCCTAGCATACGTCTATAACCAAAATCTTTATGAATTGAATGGATTTCCTTGATTTTTTCTTCCAATTCTTGATTTGGATTCACTCTATCAAAACGTTTTTGCCAGTACATATAGGTTGCTTTAGGAAAACCAACAATTGCGAGAATATTTTTTAGTTTGAAGTCTCTTCGGAGGCTGTGGATAATTCTCGCTGTTTTTTCAGAAGAGCTTCCTCCTCTAATCGCAGCCTCCTCAATTCTTTTAAATAGGCATTCTCTATTCTTAACTTTAATAATTCATCTTCAAGTTCTTTTACATGATCTATACTAGTATCCACAGAAGTAGCATCTGATATGGCTTTTATGTTCGTGTTCTTATTATTTGAATTCAATGTTTTCTTTCGACCTTTCTTTTTAGGTCTCAATGCATCAGGTCCAGCGATTCTGAAATCATTTACCCATTTACATATTTGAGCAGGATTATTGATTTTTTCTTGAACTGCTAATTCCTGATATGAAACCTCACTCGATAGATATAACTCTACCACATGAAGTTTGTATTCAAAAGTATATTTTTCATTTTGTCTTGAACAAAGTAAACCTTCATCTCCATGAGCTCGATATAGATCAACCCATTTTTTGATGTTGCTACTTGCTGGTACATTATATTTGGTTGCTAAATAATTGCGACCTCCTTTTCCACCTAAATAGTCTTCAACTATTTTTTTCTTAAATTCAAAGCTATATTTTGCCATGAAAAAACCGACCTCCCAATCGTTAGATTTTTGGTCTAACTTTTGGGGGTCGGCTCAATTTAAGCTGCTTTTTTATTAATGCTTTTTTTTAACACATCTTAAGCGTTCTTTATTACATTCGTTACTTCATCTACTTTTTCATACTCTAAATTAGTTCCTTGTAAAGCGCCTCTAATAAAAGCTTCTCTAAACTTGTAATAATTATTTATATCTCCGCCTACTTCATCCCAGTAATCTTGATGAACACAGATATTTCTTCTCCAAATAACTTTATCTTCACTATTCTCAATTACTGAATTTGCATGATCACAAGGCATTCCATCTAACAAACTATCACCAATTACTTTATATGCATCAATTGCATTTCCCTGACCAATCATTGTAGAGCTTTCTTTTCCCTTTTCAAAAAAGACCTTTTCTATTTCACTAGCTATGTTTGGTTCATTTTTTAATAAAGTTGTGATGCTATATGCTAACTTATATTCTGCTTGGGATACACGTTCTTGTAACCAACCATGAATATTACCTTCATCAATTACTTCTTCTAACGGTCTAGTTTCAGATACTCCATATTTAGAGACAAGTTCGTCTCTTAAGTTTGGAACTACCTTTTCTCCTAAATTAGCGATAGCCTCAACCATACCATTTTGTATTTGAATTTTGTTATATAACCATAAATGAATTGGTCCTAAAAATGCACTCATAATATCCTCCTTAAGTTTAAAAACTATTTTTTCTTATTATATCTACAAATTTATTTATAATGTGTATCCTCAGATACAACATATTTATTTTAAATGCGTTATACTTAATTAAAATAGTAAAATACTATCATCATCTCATATTGAAAGGAGATTATATATGCAAAAAGTAAATAAAGAAATGGTTATAAGCGAAGTTTTACAAATAAATAATGGACTTATTCCTATTTTATTAGATTCAGGAATGCATTGTCTTGGTTGTCCATCTTCTCAAATGGAATCATTAGAAGAGGCATGTATGGTTCATGGCATTGAAGTTGATCCTTTAGTTGATCAATTAAATGAATACTTAAGCAGCGTAGAAACTGCATAATATTTTTATCATTTGTATCTATCGCTACCGATTTTAATAATTCATTGGATTATTATTTTAGTATAAACATTAGCTTGAATCGATGAGTGATTTATATTGAAATATTATTAAATATCCAACCTTTGATTCTTACTATTTGTAGATATGAAAGGAGATTTATTATGAAAGCAAGCATTGATAGAGATAATTGCATATCTTGTGGATTATGCACAAGCACATGTCCAGAAGTTTTTAGAATGGCGGATGATGGTATTGCAGAAGTTTATGTAGATACAGTACCAGCAGATGCAGAAGCAAGCGCTACAGAAGCACAGGATAATTGTCCAGTTTCTGTAATCACAGTAGAATAAAACTATTATTACTTAATTATTACTTAAAATTTATATGAATTTATCCTAACTTTGACCACTGGTTCCTAGCCAGTGGTCTATTTTTATTTTCTTTGTTTGATTAATGAAAGCTTTTCCCACATTTCGGACAAAATTGAAAATCCTCTGTTGTTGTAAATCCACAATTGGAGCAGAATTTCATTCGAGTCTCATAATGTCCAAAATTTAAGTTTTCTGAATCCAATGATACCGCCTGTCCCTGCTCTATCTTTTTACCAAGCTCTGATGATAATTCTGTAGTAGAACTACAACAGCTCATACGTATAAAATAACGTTTGTTCCATTTTATAATTGGTATAAAGAAAAACATAAAGTAGGTATAAGTCATAAAAACTTCTATATGCCCATATTTTCCACAACATTTACATATCATCAATTGATCAAAATTCAGCTTTTTCTCTTTCTGACTAATACCCATAATAAAAAACATAACTTTCACCTTACCTTTGATTCTTTGTGTTCTATTTGCTATTGATTATTAGAAATGCTTTATAAAATAACATTGATCTTACAATGAAACTTCCTATTAACTTTATTTCAGATACTCCAAATACATTACCCCTTTATCAGCTAATATAGTTTTAAAAGACAGTTTCTGATCCGATGTTAATTTTATATAATTACCATTATAATTTCCAAAGTCAAATCCTATTTTGGTATTTCCTGGATACCCATACAAGTAGCATACAACTTTCCCGTCTTTCATAAATACTATTTGATCCATCCCTTCATTTACTGTTTCGCTTATACGATCCCACTTATATCCAACGACTTCATAAATCCTATCTTTTGAAGTATATGGTGCAAAACTATAGATTGTGTCCCATTCAAACGGGGTCCATTCTGAGAAGTCCTCTATAATAGTATTGTCACTCATGTTATGAAGTGATCTTTTTAAATTGTTAGCATTTTTATCCCAGATGTCTCTTTTTAAAGGAATAAATAATATAGCAAGTAAAATCACAATTATTCCGATTAATTTCAATGCCTTATTCTTATTTTTCATAAAACCTCCATATTCATATGATACTACTTTACTAGAAGAATACTTACGAATTTTCCATTAATAATTATTTATTATTTCAACTATATGAGAGACGGATAACTTCTATTTTGTAAAATTTATACATTCAAATTATAATATATTAACTCCCCCTATTCAATCATAATTTAGTAAATGTTTTTAAACACAGTATTTGAATTTAAGTCAGCCTTCCACAGGCGACTGCATAATCATTACAATAAATCATACCTGATATTTAGATATATTGATGATTTGTTATGTTTGTACTATACTACTCTTGGAGGTATGGGGATATGGAACTTCGGGTATTGAATTATTTTTTGGCTATCGCACGGGAAGAAAATTTTACAAGAGCTGCGCAACAGCTTCACGTGACACAACCCACTCTATCACGACAGATTGCACAGCTGGAAGAAGAACTAGGCGTAGAATTATTTGTCAGAAACAATCACAATATCATTTTGACTGAGGACGGAATGATGTTAAAACGCCGGGCACAAGAACTGCTCTCTTTAGCAGATAAAATAAAGCGAGATTTTTCGTACAAAGCTGGAAATCTGGAAGGAGTTATTTCAATCGGAAGTGGTGAATTTCAATCCACCCGTTATTTAACCGACTGCATTGCGGCATTTCGAGAAAAACACCCTCTTGTGCGTTACGAGCTTTATAGTGGAAATGCCGGTAATATTCGTGACAATATAGAAAGAGGGCTTTTAGATATTGGGCTTATGTCCGAACCGATTGACATACGCAAATACGAGTTTATTAGCATGCCTGTTAAAGAACAATGGGGAGCGTTAGTGAGAAATGATTCTCCGTTGGCGAAGAAAAAATTTATTGAGCCGCAGGACTTGATCGGTATTCCGATTATTTCAACGTTAGGTGAATTTTTAGAAAGTAATATCGGTAAATGGTTTGGGGAATATGCCGGGCAGGCTGATATTATCGCCAAAGGGAATTTGCTTTACAATGAAGCGATGTTAGCCGGAAGCAATGTAGGCGCAGTTATTGGAATCAAACTGAATTGCTGTTATGAGGGATTACGCTTTATTCCATTAGCGCCAGCTCTTGACAGCGGGACAGCTCTGGCATGGAAGAAAGAACAGATTTTTTCTGCGGCTACCTCTGCTTTTATAGATTTTTGCAAGCAATACTTAAAAAGCATAACGAATGATAAATTATAAGTATTATACATTACAAATAAACAGAATTATAATAAAGGTGTTCCAATAAGGGAATACCTTTATTTTTTATCTGAAAATATTGGAAGATATTCCGTGTAGATTGGAACTTTCTTCTAATGTAAGAATGGTTGAATAGCAATAGAATTATAAAAAATTAACTATACGAAAGGAGATTGTAATATGAAAGTTGAGGATATGAAGCAATTTGAAGAACTGAATGTTTTTGGAACAGGTGCACCTAATGATGCCTTTGCCCAATATTTTACCGGCAGATCATTTTTAAATCCGCTGACTTCACCTGATGAGTGTACTGTTTTCCTGGCAAATGTAACCTTTGAACCGAGTTGCCGCAATAACTGGCATATTCATCGTGCAAAAAAAGGCGGCGGTCAGCTTCTTATCTGCACTGCTGGAGAGGGCTGGTATCAAGAAGAAAACAAAGCCCCTGTTTCTCTTACGGCCGGAATGGTTATTACGATTCCTGCCAATGTCAAGCACTGGCACGGCGCAAAAGCAAACTCATGGTTCAGCCATATTGCCGTTGAGGTTCCAGGTGAAGAAACCGCCAACGAATGGCTTGAACCTGTAACAGATGAAGAATATAACGCATTATATGGAGGAATATATAATGTCTAAAAAATTGGTTGCTTATTTTTCGGCAAGCGGCGTTACTAGAAACGCAGCCGAACAGCTTGCAAAGATTGCAGAAGCAGATTTGTTTGAAATAAAACCTGCTGTTCCCTATACCCGTGCCGACCTTGATTGGACGAATAAAAATAGCCGCAGCTCTGTTGAGATGAGCAATCCCGATTCTCGCCCTGAAATTGCGGATAAACTCGAAAACATAGATAAATACGACACCGTATTTATTGGCTTTCCAATTTGGTGGTATGTAGCACCTACCATTATTAATACCTTTATAGAAAACTATGATTTTTCTGGTAAGACTATCATTCCATTCGCTACATCAGGTGGTAGCGGGCTTGGAAAAACGGTGGAAGTATTAAAACCTCTCTGCTCCCAAACTACAAAATGGCTAAATGGGAAAATGCTTAACCAGGTATCTGAAAAATCATTAAAAGATTGGGTGGCAAGTCTCTAATGATGACCGAAAAAGAAAAAATGATTCGTGGCGAGTTTTACGATACTCGTGACCCAGAGCTTCGTACATTGAGCAGTAATGCCAAAGATTTAATGCGCATTTATAATAATCTGCCGGCGGAAAATATAGAGTTACGAAATCGGATTATCCGTATGCTGTTCGGAAACTGCGGTGAAAATGTCCGTGTAAATCAACCTGTCTTTGTAGACTACGGCTGCAATATATCTATCGGTAGCAACAGTCTTGTTAATATGAACTGTACACTGTTAGATACAGGTAAAATCATAATCGGTTCAGACACTTTAATTGGACCTGATGTTAAAATTTATACGGCTGTTCACCCACTCAATATAACTGAGCGCATTTACATAGATAAAGACGGAACAAAGGCAACCCGTACAAAAACTGCTGCAGTTACAATTGGCAGTGGTGTTTGGATCGGCGGCGGTACAATTATCCTGCCTGGCGTTACAATTGGAGATAACGTAGTAATTGGTGCAGGCAGTGTAGTTACAAAATCTATACCTGCAAATACCATAGCCTGTGGAAATCCCTGTACGGTAAAAAAGAGGTTAAATGAATCTTGATAAACTAGGAAGTGCGTCATGCCGCATATCTATATCACAATGATTTCCAGATGAGACGATACCTCAAAAAAGGAGAGACGATTATGCAATACACCAAATTAGGAATTTCAGACTTAAATGTGTCCCGCATCTGTATGGGCTGCATGGGATTCGGGGACGCTAGGAACGGTCAACATACTTGGACGGTTAACGAAACACTTTCTCGTGAAATCATCAAAAGTGGCTTGGAGCTGGGCGTTAATTTTTTTGATACGGCAATCGGGTATCAAAGCGGAACAAGCGAGCAGTATCTTGGCCGTGCCCTGCAGGATTTTGCAAAGCGTGACGAGGTTATAGTCGCAACAAAATTCCTGCCCCGTACAACGGAAGAGATTGATCGAGGTATCACAGGTCAGCAACACATTGAAAAGCTGCTCGATATGAGCCTGCATAACCTTGGTATGGATTATGTGGATTTATACATTTATCATATGTGGGATTATGCAACCCCTCTTTACGATATTATGGAAGGTTTAAACAATGCGGTCAAAGCTGGCAAAATCCGTTATATCGGTATTTCTAACTGCTATGCGTATCAGCTTGCACAGGCAAACGCCCTCGCTGAGAAAGAGAACTTTGCAAAATTTATATCGGTGCAGGGACATTATAATCTGATTTTCCGTGAAGAAGAACGGGAAATGGCAAAACTTTGTGCTGAGAATAATATCGCAATGACCCCATACAGCCCCCTTGCCGGTGGCCGCCTTGCAAAGCTGCCTGATGAGACCTCAAAGCGTTTGCAGGAGGATAGCTATGCTCGGTTTAAGTATGACGCCACCGCCAAGCAGGACAGCGTTATTATCCATCGTGTAGCAGATCTTGCCGAAAAGCACGGCGTTTCTATGACGGAAATCTCTCTCGCTTGGCTTTTGAATAAAGTAACCGCCCCAGTTGTCGGCATGACAAAGCTACACCATATTGAAGGTGCAGCAAAAGCGGTGGATTTTATTTTAAACGACGATGAACTTGCTTTTTTGGAAGAAGCCTATGTGCCTCATAAATTAGTCGGCGTTATGGCACAGAATACTCCTGTCGCCGCAAAAGAAAAGCACGTCTGGTCAACAGGCAATCAAAAAATCTGAAAGGAGAATAAAAATGAACACCCACATAACCGACCCAGAATTTACGGAACGTTTCGAACATTTTGCTTTTAATGAGGTTGTAAACGAAGAAAACCAGCAATTAGATGCCCCTACCCGATATATGGTGATTTTGGCAACGCTGATTGGCTGTCAAGGATTAGACGCATACAAAGAAATATTACCGTCTGCGTTAGATAATGGACTTACGCCTGTAATGATAAAGGAAATCGTTTATCAGGCAACCGATTATTTGGGATATGGCAGAATGCTTCATTTTTTGAACAGCACCAATGAAATTCTTGCAGAGCGTGGTGTCAAACTCCCCCTTGAGGGACAATCCACTACTACCCTTGATAATAGACTTGAAAAAGGCATTGAGGTACAGGCAGAAATTTTTGGAGAACAAATGAAAGAGGCTTGGAAAGCCGGACATATTAATCGTTGGCTAGCGGCTAATTGCTTTGGCGATTACTATACCCGCAACGGCCTTTCCCTTGCACAGCGTGAACTTATCACCTTTTGTTTTCTTATGGCGCAGGGCGGCTGCGAACCCCAGCTTATCGCCCATTCAAAAGGCAATATGAACATGGGCAATGATAAGGAGTTCCTTATTAAGGTTGTCTCGCAATGTCTGCCTTATATCGGCTATCCGCGCAGTTTAAACGCAGTTACCTGTATCAATAAGGCAGTGGAAGAATGAAAACAAAAACTAAACAAGCGACTCTTTAATTCTCCAATATACTGCAGACTCCATCAATAGAAATGCCCTTACATTATGGACTAGAATCTCAATTTATATTTTTTTGAGTAAAGAACAAAGTGTCTACGACACTCTCAACTCCCCTGGCCCCTCAATCATGAGGGGAAGGGGTTTCTTTTTTCTTCAATTTCCTTCATAATAGTACCATGAGTATATTAAAAGATATTTTTAAAGAACATTTTGAAGAAATACTATATATCTTACATCCCCGTAAGTCTGTCATCGAAAATGTAAACAAGATGATAGACTGTGGTGATTCATCTAAGGGTGGTGCCTTTTGGGGCTGCCCTGATTGTGGTGAGCTTAAATTTGTTCCTTATACCTGCAAAAGCCGTTTTTGTCCTTCTTGCGGAAACATGTATAATCAAAAACGATCTTTTCGTATATCGTCTAAGCTTATTTCTTGTGTACACAGACATTGCGTTTTTACTATCCCCGAAGAACTGCGTACCTTTTTTCTAAACGACCGCTCTCTTCTTGCTGAACTTTTTCATTCAGTCCGTGATGCTATTCTTCGTATGTTTTCTAATTTGAATAAATCTGAAAACTTTACTCCTGGTATTGTTTGTGTTCTTCATACGTTTGGTCGAGATTTGAAATGGAATCCTCATATCCACGCTCTTATCTCTGAAGGTGGGGCTGAAAACCATACTCCTTGGCGTATTGTTAAACACTTTGATTATCACTTTCTACGGAAAGCTTTTCGAAAAGTTCTTTTGGATCGCTTAACGAATCGCATCGGTCCTTCTTTTCGGAAAATAAAAAATGAAATGTATACGCTACATTCTGATGGGTTTTATGTTCGTGCAAAGCCGAATGATTGTACTCCTGATCAGACTGTTAAATATATCACTCGCTACCTTGGAAGGCCAGTAATCGCTGCCTCACGTACTGATCACTATGATGGTGAACAAGTTACTTTCCATTATAAAAAACATGAGGATTATTCTCTTGTAACCAAAACAATTCCTGCACTTGATTTCATCAAGCGCCTCATTATACATATACCTGAGAAACATTTTAAAATGGTGCGATACTACGGTATTTATGCCAAGCACCACAAGCAGGAAAAACATCTTTTCAAATATCTATCCCATGAAAAGCTTAAGTTTTTAAAATCCCTACTTGATTGGAGACACTCAATTCTTTTAAACTTCGGATATGATCCTTTAAAATGTTCGAAGTGTAGCTCTTCTATGTTGGTTCTGGAAGTTTACCACAAAAAAACTGCACTATTTGAACAATATCGAAAGGCAATGGGATATGGATAAATCCAATCTCTAATTTCTTTCTCAAACGTCAAATAATGCAGTTCGAACCAAAAACAAAAAAACATCATGATCAAAGTCATCGCGAAGTCACACCTTCGCTCTTTTGTCATGCAATTTTTTATTTCTACTCTATTATACACTATTTTTCAGATTTGAGAAGTTTCCTAATAATGTACAAAGTGTCTACGACACTCTCAACTCCCCTGCCCCTCACTCATGAGGGAATTTAGGGGTTTCTTTTTGTGATATTTTCCTTCATAATAGTTCTATGAATATACTACAAAAGATTTTTACAAACCATTATGAAGAAATGAAATATATTTTACATCCTCGTCCTTCCGTTCTCGAAAACGTGGACAAAATGATAAACTATGGTGATCCATCTTATGGCGGTGCCATGTATGGTTGTCCGACTGTGAGGAACTTAAGTTTCTTCCCTTCCGTTGCAAGAGCCGCTTTTGCCCTACCTGTGGAAACATGTATTCCATTGATCGCACTACTTCTATGTCCTTCAAAATTATTCACTGTGAACATCGCCACTGTGTTTTTACAATCCCGGAGGAACTTAGATCTTTCTTTCTAAAAGATCGTTCCTTACTCAACTGTCTTTTTCATGCTGTTCGCAGTGTTGTCCTCCGCATGTTTTCAAAAGTAAATAAAACGGAGCATTTTGTCCCTGGTTTTATTTGTGTCCTACATACATTTGGACGTAGCCTACAATGGAACCCTCATATTCATTGCCTTATCTCCGAAAGTGCAACTGGCAATATCACTCTTTGGCGCCCTTTTAAACATTACAATTACCTTCAACTTCGTAATGCCTTTCGCACCGCATTACTCAATGAAATGGAAACTGTCATTGAGCCTTCTTTTAAGAAGATGAAATCTTATATTTATAAATATTGCCCTAATGGATTCTATGTTCGTGCAAAACCGAATAAATGTGATCCTAACACAGCAATTAAATACATAGGGCGTTACCTTGGCCGACCAGTAATCGCAACGAAACGTATTGATTCTTACGATGGAACTAATGTTACATTTCATTACAATCGACATGAGGATGAAAAACTAATTGTAGAAACTATACCTGTTCTAGATTTTATTGCTCGACTAATCCAACACATCCCAGAAAAACATTTTAAAATGATACGATACTATGGGATTTATGCTAGGCATCGTAAAGAAGATTCTAAACTTAGACGCGCAATCTCAAAAGAGAAACAACGCATCTTTTTATCCTTTAATCGATGGCGCGATTCCATTTTGGCCTCCTTTGGCTATGATCCACTTCGTTGTCCTAATTGTAGTAGCTCTATGCTTATTCTTGAGCTCTACCACAACAAAAAACGTGTACCGCTAGATGAACTATATGAAAAGGTAATGCAAAATTATAAATTTCACACATAGTTCCTATTTTCTTATATTTCTCCGTGAGATAAAATATAAAGCATAAAACAAAACGGAGGCATAAATAACTATGACTGAAAAAGAACTTTTAGCGGAATTACGAATAAAATACACCAAAAACCTCCTGAAGGTATGACATCTAAGGAAATACAACAGATGAGCGATAATGACCTTTTGGATATGGATTACTTTTTAAATGAAGATATCTTTGATGATTTAGACGATTTTGAAGAAGGTTTTTACATCTTCTAACCCATTTCGTCTTTTTGTTGTATCCTATTTTGCTTTTATTTCTTTATAGGAATCTGCAAAGCAGTTTCCTATAAAGAAATAAAAGCAAAACTAAAAAGTTGAGCTGTAACTTTTGGCAGGATTAGTAGGAGTTTCCCCCCTACAGGTTATCCAGTATATTTTATGCAGTTACTTTCAATATTATCTATTCCACTATAGGTGACTAATCCTATAACTACCTGCACCAATAATAATGTCATTTATAATTTCTACTAATTTAATTAAAATACCTCCTGTAATAGTAAATCTAAATTTTCCATTGAAAACATCTACATTAGATACCCATAAAATAGAGAAACACGATAATACCGTCTGTAAAACTGTCACTACTGACTAAGTAATTCTACATTCATATTCTATCACCCGTGGTTTTATTGTCAACTAAATTTTCTTGCTCTACTCAACGTAGACTTGTTTTTCGCTAACACCAACTCATCTTCCATACATATATGCTAGCGAAAAAAAGGTATATTTCAACCTTCTTCTCTGATTATTCATCAATTTCCTGAAATTTGATTGCATCACGATTCGCCAGTTCTATAGTAAATGGCTTGTATTTAAAATCTAAATGTCCAATAATTACTATATTATAGACGACGTCTTCTTTGATTTCATCTTTTATACCGCCTCTATAAATATTGGTTCTATATTTCCATTCACCTTGCTTATTTTTCGTAAAAATTTCCAAGAAATAAAATGTATACGGCTCACCTGTAGCCTCATTCACCTTAGTCTTCTCACGAATACCAAGTTTTACTTTTCCATAAAACACTGAAAAGTCCTCTCCATCAGATTTGTCTATCCAAGCATTAAGCCTCTTACGTCTCAATGCTCTTAAAACATCCGTATTTTCTTTTCTTTCTACAATCAGCATAGGACTTTGTTTCTTTGTATTATCCCCACTGCCATCCACAGTTTTTTCGATATTAGACCTATGTTGCTTACAAAGCATATTAAGTATACTATTTAACTTATCTTGAATTTCATTGTAAGTCAAAGAATCAACATACTCCTTCACTCTTTTATACGAAGCATACTCATAATTATATGAACATGTTTCCCTATGCTTAGATGATGGTATTCTTTTAAGATGAGCTCTCTTTTTAGAAGTTTTTCTCCAAAACGCTAGAATTGCTTCTCTGCACTCTGGACAATACATATTTCCTTCATACTTTCCAATATCTCCATTGTTCTTGGTTACATATTCCTCAACAACGTCAATATCACATATCTTATCTTCCTGCAAGTAATAAAACTCTTCAAAACTCTTCGGTCTATCAGACATATAAATCCTCCCATCTTAAGTCAGTTACAAATAATCCATATTCTAGAGATTATTTATCTTTTTTCACTACTTTCTGTTGATTATTTATTGCTTCAGTACGTCTTCTCACGATATCCGTTTGCTTTCTATAAGAGAACAGAAATAGCACAATAAAAAACATTATCGCACAGCCACTCCAACATTTCTCTACCCAGCTCACATTTGTAATCAAACTATGCATTAAGCCCACTATCGGCAAAAGCACGAAACACGTTAGTGTTGAGCGAAAATAATTATTCGTCTCTGACAATATATCAAGTTTTGCATCTACCTTTACCGCTTTTAAATAATCAGGATACGGTGCTTCCTGAATAAATTTCATCTTCTCAAGTATCGGGTTAATAATCAGGGAACCTATTCGATTAATAACAAATCCCATAAAGTAAAATACCAATATCTCCTCGCCGATATTTTCTGTTGGCAATGATAATTCAAAGAGAAATCTTAAAGCCATCCCAAAGAATGCTCCTGGCAACAAATTCGTCATTATTTGATACGAACCCAACTTTTCAATAACATTATTCATAAATGCCTCCTCAATCTCCTAATAAGCTAACTGGTGACACCTTCACATACCCTTCACGTACAGCGGCCATAAATCCATTACGTCTTTTTGTAAACAATTGTCGTTCTGACAAAGATGTATGAAAACCAAACTGTCCTAGATTATTTAATGTTGTACACTGACGTAGCATACCCCCACCTTCTACTGACACTTCTTGCTTGGCAAACCATAATTCTACACTTTTATTTACCTTCATCATATCTCGCAGTATCTGTTTATCAAGTGACTTCTCCCATATACAGCTATTAGCAATAACAAAATCACCGCTTGCAACCTCATACAAAGAACATATAAGCCGTACTTCACCTATATGTGCCGTAATAAAGGTGCCATTCAGTCCGTCGTCAGAAATACAGTATAAAAATTGCTTGCTAATACCCTTTATCTGTAGAATCTTCCATTCTGTCACTTCCGCACTCGTCACTTGCCGAATATAGTTAAGGCGTGCTTGTAATTGACTATTATCAACATAAATATCCTTACCAGTACTTATAATCCATCTCACCCAGCTTCACTCCTTGTGGCTTACTAACTGATATATTTGAAAATCCTTTTTTAGGAATGTCTACCACACCCTTTTTAGTATTTAATGCTGGCGTATAATATTCTTCCTGCATATATTGTACTAAATTATCAGAACCACCGCTCGTTGCTCCAGAACCTGTATTATCAGATACCAGATAAGTTTTACTATAGGAATCTTTGAGTTCTTCAAAAATTCTCTGAGCATCATCCAGCTTTCCGTGGTGTGGTAACTGAATAATTTCATAGCTATCCAAATTATGCAAATATGAAGGCGATGCATCTCCACACAACAATATCGTCTGTGTACCATCCAATTCACATTTTAATTGGACACTAGCGGCATTCATCACTGTTTCACCTTCGATTTTAGTAACGCTGTCATCTTCTATTGCCTGTGCCACAACCTCTACAAATTCATCTTCGGTTGGTCCTGCAATAGTACCTGTTGCTACCTTTGTATTTACAGCTGCATCCTTCACTGTAAAACCATACTCCTGAGCCTTTTCTACGATTTCTTTTATATTATCGAACTTCTCAAGAATATGCTTCTTAGTTGCTGGTAACGTTCTTCTCTCATCGTCGAGCACATCCAGCACTTTTCTTGCACTTTTCAAATACAATGATGAATATACAGTAACTGTATACTGCTCATCGTACAAATACTCTAATAATTCAATAACTCCGTTGGTATGGTCGCTATCGTTATGTGAAACCACAATATGCACCTGTGAAATCAGAGAATTAGCCTCAAGGAATTTTTCAACTTCTTGTGCATGACGTGTATGTCCGCAATCATAAACAATCAACGAAACATTGTCATACAGTAATATACAATCGCCATATCGAGTATCTTTGTCGCCATCATAATGACTTAATGCCTTTAACTTCATTAATTAATCCCTTCTACAGATACCATATCGTACCTGATCTATACTACAATTTTCAGAAACACATATATTTTTGTACAAAAATAGAGCCCTTTTAAGACATGCTCAGGTCTGTGATTCTCAGCTACTCAAATCAATGGTACTTCGCCTTGTGATTAGCCATCGTCTTTCCAGCTTTACTCTTTGTACTCTTGCTGGTTGACTTGCTGGCCAATTTCTTAGCTGCACCACCGACTTTACCGCCATGATGTACTGCCATATCACAATACCTCCTTTGCAAAATCTCCTTGCAGAAGAAGGTTTTCTTTGGTATTATTAGTTTGCGAGAAAAATAAGTCCAAAGACCTTCTTTGGCAAGGGAATCAGTCAGAGTTAACCTCTGGCTTTTTCTATGTAAAGAGCTACGCTCTTACATGCCAATCATTATTTAGTTTTTATTTACGCCAAGAGCCTTATACAAAGGATTTAACTGGTCCTTTACTGCATTTGCAATCTTTTCGATATCCAAACGTCCTATCATACCATTACTTTGTATCCCCTTGTAATAAACTTTATGTGCTTGCTTGTACAAGCTCTGAAGCTTATCATATCCGTTTTTTCCAGATGCTTTTGTATTTTTACCCAATCTCAAAAATCTTAAGATTCCTTCCACATCATACAAGAACCAGTCTTCAATTGACCTTTTTGCTTGCACATGAATGATTTTTGAAGCTCCACAATCCATGAGTTCTTTCTTTACTTCATCCCACTTAATTGGTGGTTTGGGCGAAAAATCAAATACATCCGTATCACTGCATAACACAACCGTAAACACGCAATCTTCTTCATATTTTGGCTTAATTTCTTTTTTAAATTTCCTGAGAGCAATACTTTTGAATCCACCTACACCCCCAACATTTCTATATTCAATGTTAGTATCGAACCTCCCCGCAGGATGTAGTTTTCTGGCATTTGCGACTATTTGTTTGTAAAATTCAACCTCTGTATCACCCTCTACAAAAAGTACAAGGCATTTACTCATCAGCATCACACTCCAAATAATCACTTATATTGCTCTCTGCATCAGCCAACAGTGAAAACAGATAATCACCCATGCTCATATTGAACTCTTCTGCATCCTGCTGTAACTGCTTCTGTCCTGACTTCTTAAATGTAAAGAATTCTGCCACTCCTGGATTTCTATTCATCCCCACATGAATCCATGAAGGATTTAAATAGCTAATGATATACGGTGAATGGCTAGTAATTATTACTTTACAATCATCCAATAATTGACTTATGATTTGCATATATGCCTGAAACAATTTTGGATGAACCGAATTTTCAGGCTCTTCAATCGCAATCAACGAAATATTGCTGATACTAGCTACAATAATTCTAGTCAAAATCATAAATACCCTTTTTGCTCCATCAGACATCATTGCAAAATCAATAGGCTGAACCAGACTCCTGTCTTTCACATATAATACATGTATCGAATTCGCCACTACAAATGGTGCATCATCAGGCATTTTCTTATTATTCAATCCTTTTATCGAATACTGCTTTACAATAATATCTTCTATATCAGGGAATAGCAGTGTATAAACATTCTTTAAAAGCACATATCTTTCCTTATGATTTTCTCTAAGGTGATAAATAACTCTTGGCAAATTCTCAGCATCAATAGTCATATCTCCTATCCCTTTACGAATAATAGGGTCTGGTCTATAGAAGCTCTTTGCATCTAAGTTATTTTCCATATAAAACTTCATGCTATTCAATTTTCTGATAATGCTAGCATAGTAAAGCTCATCAAAAGCACGCAATTTATTCACAACAAGTTCCGTCGGTTCTACCTTTATCTTAGATGAGCAACGACCTGTCTCTGAACTCTTATACATTGCTGACTCTGATGTTCTGGTAATTAACTGAGTATACTTTTGTCCCTTCTCATCCAGCTTGATTTTCAAATACTCCTGAACAATCTCAGGAGCTTCGTCCTCATCACACTGCCAAGCGAACTCATATCCATACTGTACACGGTATTCCTGTCCAGCTTCCTCTGTTAATACCTCTACCTCAAACTTGTAATTTTTACCTTGCGTACTCTGGTTAATCGGAATAAGATTAGAATTAGCCATCATCTCCATCTTATCGTCGATAGGAGCTTTAATAAAAGCCAAACCAAAATCAATGCCCGATAGTACGTTGGACTTACCAAAATTATTAAGTGCTACCAAAGCTGTAATATTATCAAAAGTTATTTTTACATCAGATAGATTTTTAAAACCATCTATCAATACGGCCTGTATCTTCATAGTGACACACTCCTTCTTCTTTATCATACTCAAACTATACCACTCCTTTTCACAAAACGCAATACTTTTTTGCATATTTTATAAATATTATATTCATTTATCTCATTTAATATTCTTTCACGATAAATATTTTTGCTTTTTACTTCATTTAAAGCATTAAAAAAAGAAAGTGTATTTTATCCTTCTTCTACTAACATGCCTCTACTAACACTTTTCCACTCTGTCTGTTACTTACGTTCTCTTCTTACCATCTTTATCTCTTCATTAATCTCATACAATGATATTTCTGAAACATCACCAGCCTATTTTTGTAATTCTTCAAATGCTCTTTGCATCAACTTTCTCACAAAAAAGTCCCACTACCTACATTTCTGTAAATAGTGGGACAAAAATCTTATATCAGCATACAAACCTCAACTTCAATGTCATTCCATTGATTTTTCCGAAGGTATGCACCATAACTTTTTCTATATTATTTTGCTTTTTCAAAATCAAGCTTTACACTAAATAAATAGCATTCGCCTACTTTTGTGCGATAGCAGCCTGCGCTGCTGCCAATCTAGCAATTGGCACACGGTATGGTGAGCAAGAAACATAAGTTAAACCAGCCTTATGGCAGAATTCAATGGAAGATGGATCTCCACCATGTTCCCCACAGATACCAAGTTTAATATTTGGACGAACCTGTCTACCCTTTTCACAAGCCATTTGAACTAATTGGCCAACACCAGCTTGATCAAGTCTTGCAAATGGATCAGATTCATAAATCTTTGATTTATAGTAAGCATCTAAGAACTTACCAGCATCATCACGTGAGAATCCGAATGTCATCTGAGTTAAATCGTTTGTACCAAAGGAGAAGAATTCAGCTTCTTCCGCAATCTCATCAGCAAGTAAAGCTGCACGAGGGATTTCAATCATGGTACCAATATGGTATTCAATATCAGAACCTTTCTCTGCCTTAACTGCTTCTGCTGTTTCAACAACGATATCTTTAACAAATTTTAATTCTTTTTTCTCACCAACTAATGGAATCATTATTTCAGGTATAATGTCATAACCCTTTTCATTCTTTACTTCAATTGCTGCTTCCATTACTGCTCTTGTCTGCATTCTAGCAATTTCAGGGTAGGTTACTGCAAGACGGCAACCTCTATGTCCCATCATAGGGTTAAACTCATGTAATGCATCACAAGTAGCTTTAACTTCTTCAACCGTTAGATTCATATCCGCTGCTAATTCAGCAATATCTTCTGGATCTGTTGGTACGAATTCATGTAAAGGTGGATCTAAGTAACGAACGGTCATTGGTTTTCCTTCAAGTACTTCAAACATCGCCTTAAAATCTGCCTTTTGGAATGCAAGTAGCTCATTAAGAGCCGCCTCTCTACCCTCTACAGTCTTAGAAAGAATCATCTTTCGAATCTTTGGAATTCTTTCTGGCTCAAAGAACATATGCTCTGTACGGCAAAGACCGATACCTTCTGCACCTAACTTAACAGCATTTGCTGTATCTGCCGGTGTATCTGCATTGGTCCGAACCTGAAGAGTTCTAAACTCATCGGACCATTCCATCATTCTACTAAAATATCCACTAACACTAGCTTCTACTGTCTTAATATCCCCAAGATAAATCTTACCAGTTGATCCATCTAAAGAGATATAATCACCTTCAACGATTTTTTCTCCGCCAAGTTCAAACACCTTAGCTTCTTCATTAATCTTAATTTCACCACAACCAGATACACAAGCAGTACCCATACCACGAGCAACAACAGCTGCATGAGATGTCATACCACCACGAACCGTTAAAATACCTTCTGCTGCATGCATTCCTTCAATATCTTCAGGGCTTGTTTCTGAACGTACTAAAATAACTCTCTCACCTTTATCATGAGCTTCCTTCGCTTCATCCGCAGTAAAATATACCTTACCTGCTGCTGCACCTGGAGATGCTGGAAGGGCTGCACCTAATACTTTCCCAGCCTTTAACGCTGCTGGATCAAAGGTTGGGTGAAGCAATTGATCCAATGATTTTGCATCAATACGAAGAACTGCTTCTTTTGGTGTGATTTTACCTTCATCTACTAAATCACATGCAATCTTAATTGCTGCAGGAGCTGTTCTCTTACCATTACGAGTTTGAAGGAAATATAACTTACCTTCTTGAATCGTAAACTCCATATCCTGCATGTCCTTATAGTGATCCTCTAATTTATTTGCGATCTCCATAAACTGCTGATAGCATTCTGGTAAATCTTCTGCTAATCTTGTAATTGGCAATGGTGTACGAATACCTGCTACAACGTCTTCACCTTGTGCATTAATTAAATATTCACCATAGATTGCATGATCACCAGTGGATGGATTACGGGTAAATGCAACACCTGTACCAGATGTGTCACCCATGTTACCAAATACCATTGCTTGTACGTTAACTGCCGTACCCCAATCTCCAGGGATATCATTCATTCTACGATATACGATTGCACGAGGATTATCCCAAGAACGGAATACTGCTTTTACAGCTTCCATTAATTGAACCTTAGGGTCTTGCGGGAATTCTTCACCCATCTTATCTTTATATATTGCTTTGTACTTAGCTATAACTTCTTTTAGATCCTCAGCTGTTAAATCTGTATCAATTTTTGCGCCTTTTTCTTCTTTGATTTCATCTAAAATGCCTTCAAAGAACGTCTTACTCATTTCCATTACAACATCTGAGAACATTTGAATAAATCTTCGGTAGGAATCATAAGCAAATCTAGGATTACCAGTCTTTTTTGCAAAACCTTCCACTGCAATATCATTAAGACCTAAGTTAAGAATGGTATCCATCATACCTGGCATAGATGCTCTGGAACCGGAACGTACAGATACCAAAAGTGGATCTTCTGTATCACCAAATTTCTTTCCTTGCATCTCTTCCAATTTAGATAACGCATCGAAAATCTGAGAAGTGATTTCTTCAGTTATCATCTTGCCATTTTTGTAATAATCGGTACAAGCTTCTGTCGTAACTGTAAATCCTTGAGGGATAGGTAAGCCTAAATTAGTCATTTCAGCTAAGTTAGCACCCTTACCGCCAAGTAGATTTTTCATGTTGGCATTTCCTTCTTTAAATAAATATACCCATTTTGCCATGTCTGCGAATCCTCCTAATATGTATTTGACCGTACAAATCATCTACATGTAGTAACTTCACTGTTTTTAGACGCAATATACAGTCATCGTTAACAATTATAACATAGTTTCAATATATTGGAAATAGTTTTTTGATTAAAATGATAGTTTTAGTGTTTTTTTATGTCGAATTTTTGTATATTGTGCACAAAATCAAAAATCCCATTTTTGTAAATACTTTCATTCAACAGCTTGCACAAATAATTGGAAAATTTTTGAAAGTACTTTCATATAAAACAGAAAAAATAATTGAGAACATGCAATTATTCTCTCTATTTCTACAATTTTTGCACTAATTTTACTTATTTCAAATACATAGTTATTGTGGATGGACTAACGAACGGTACTACAGATGGATATATTCTAAATCCTTAATATTAATATTTTTTATTATTTTGCTTTTTCGATAACTATTTTATCGCCGTCAAGGTATCTTATAACTTGATTATCTTCTTTGGTAATTCCTAAAGTTTCTAACCAAGTTGTAGGAATTGATACCCTAGCTTTATAACTATTCTTTGATGCGTTCCCACCCGCTTTTACAAATTGAACTTTTACAGCTTTTTCTCTTTCCATTCTTTCACTCCTACAAAGTATTTCACCGTATAGCCGATATGTCAGCTTTTTAATTACTGTCTTTTTCTTGTCTTGATATATTTTGTTATCATGTACACGGCATATGTTACTAGAAAAAGGAGCCATCGCATCAGTAATTTTTTAACCACTAATACGACAGCCCCAAGTTTTATCAAACTATATTCAATTTTTACTTTTGAAGTTTATCTAAATTCTAGTATTAGAATTCAAATTTCTTTTCAAAATAAGCCTTTAAATCCTCAATCTTGATTCTTTCTTGTTCCATAGTGTCACGGTCACGAACTGTAACTGCTCCATCCACTTCAGAATCGAAATCATAAGTGATACAGAAAGGTGTACCGATTTCATCTTGACGACGATAACGTTTACCAATGTTACCTCTATCATCAAATTCGCAGTTATAATATTTACTAAGTTCAGTATAAATTTTTTCTGCACCTTCTGATAATTTTTTAGATAATGGAAGAACACCAATTTTAACAGGAGCTAACGCTGGGTGGAAATGAAGTACTGTACGTACATCTCCTTCTCCAATTTCTTCTTCATCGTAAGCGCTGCAAAGGTATGCAAGTGTTACACGATCCGCACCTAAGGATGGTTCAATAACATAAGGAACATATCTCCATTGTTTTTCATCATCATAATAGCTCATATCTTCTTTTGAAACATTTTGATGTTGAGTTAAATCATAATCGGTACGATCTGCGATACCCCATAATTCACCCCATCCAAATGGGAATAAGAATTCGATATCTGTAGTCGCTTTAGAATAGAAGGATAACTCTTCTTTTTCATGATCTCTAACACGCATTTCTTCTTCTTTCATACCAAGGCTCTTTAGCCAATCGATACAGAATTGTTTCCAATAAGCAAACCATTCTAAATCTGTATCTGGTTCACAGAAGAATTCTAATTCCATCTGTTCAAATTCTCTTGTACGGAATGTAAAATTACCAGGTGTAATTTCGTTACGGAAAGACTTACCAATCTGACCAATACCAAATGGAATTTTCTTTCTTGAAGTTCTTTGTACATTCTTAAAGTTAACAAAGATACCTTGTGCAGTTTCAGGTCTTAAATAAACCGTATTCTTTGCATCTTCAGTAACACCTTGGAATGTCTTAAACATTAAGTTAAATTGACGAATGTCTGTAAAATTATGCTTTCCACAAGATGGACACGCGATGTTATTATCTTCAATGTATTTAGCCATTTCTTCATGTGACCAAGCATCTACAGATCCTTCTAATGTAATGTTATTATCATGTGCATAATCTTCAATGATTTTATCTGCACGGAATCTCTCATGACATTCTTTACAATCCATCAATGGATCAGAAAAGCTGCCAAGGTGACCTGATGCTACCCATGTTTGAGGGTTCATAAGGATGGCACAATCAACACCAACATTATATGGGTTTTGTTGAATAAATTTTAACCACCAAGCTTTTTTCACATTGTTCTTTAGTTCTACACCAAGATTTCCATAATCCCAAGTATTTGCAAGACCGCCATAAATCTCAGAGCCAGGATATACAAAACCTCTTGCTTTCGCCAATGAAACAATTTTCTCCATTGTCTTTTCCATAATATTTCCTCCAGATTTCCATAATAATAGCACCTTATCGGCATTCAACATGTAAAAATACATTTTACACTTTTTATGTTTTATATTTATACTTAAAAAGGATGATAGCACCTTTTAAATCCATTATTTTCATAGGCTACCTTTAATTTTAATATTGTACCCTTAAATGCTTTAATTTTCAAGCCTAAACTTAATCAAAGTGATTGTAATTAGCGTAAGGAGTCATTGTGATTAATAAAAATCAATCCATTCCATAAATCCTTTAACAACTTCTAGTAAAAATTACAAAATATCTAGCAACTCCAAGGACTTCATTTTATGATCGATATAGGTAGTTCGATATCCATCCATGATTTTTTTTAATTCTTTTAGTACCTCATCTGAAACGGTAAATGTGTAGAGTTTTTCCACAGTCGAAGATACTATGTATTGTAAGGTATATAAAGTTGAGGTGGATATATAAAATGCATCATTGGCACCATATTTGCAATGATCGCAAATCATTCCACCAGCCTCTACGCTAAAACGCCTAATCTCGTTTGTTTCCCCACATTTTACGCATTCAAAAACTTGCGGTGCTTCTCCACCAAGACTAATTATTTTTAATTCAAATACGTAACGAACTAGCTTTACACCAATATTTTTGTTTAACAATGCTCTTAAAGACTGGTAAAGCAATTTCATTACCTGGGTTTCATCATTGCCCTCTCTTGTCATATAATCAGCAAATTCACAAAAATATAAACCATAATAAACATATGAAATATCTTCACGTAGCTCACCAAAATAATTATGTACGTTAACAGATATGACATTATAAGAACTTCTACCTTCATATAACGAAAACTCACCATAGGTAAATGGTTGACTACACGCTAATAAGGCGCTATTAGGTTTCCTAGCGCCTTTAGCAAATGCTGTTATTTTTCCACGTTCCTTTGTTAAAATTGTGAGCCGTTTGTCATAGTCACCAACTGGTATGGTGGCTAGTACAATGCCAGTCACACTAATAGAACTTGTCATGTTCTGACTCCCTTTCACACTCCCATGTTATCGCACATTGACTCTTCGTCTGCTCTAACATGTGTTCACCTTCGCTTGTACATGCGGTATAGTTTAAATAGTCTCTAATATCACCTGTTTGTTCAAAAATATTCCAATATTCTAGCGCTTCCATCATCTATGCCCCCTAAATGATTTAATGAAATTTCGAATTAGCGTTTGTGAACCTAACGGTTTTCCTTTGTAACTTTATCACTTACACCAATAGCATTCCCGAAGCATAAATTTTTAAACTGATAATATAATCCTATAAGAATTTATTTTAAATCCCCTTGACAAATGTTCCTGATTCGTTTCGATTATTATATCTAAAAAGAACCATTAAAAGTCAGTATCGTTTCGGTAACCATAATTCTTGATTAGGAAATCACTATCTCTCCAATCCTTCTTAACTTTCACCCATAATTGTAAGTTAACTTTCATATCAAGAAGGTTTTCAATTTCTTTTCTTGCTTGCATTCCAATGTTTTTTAGCATCGCACCTTGTTTACCAATGATGATACCCTTATGGGAATCACGTTCACAAACAATTGTAGCATCAATATCAACTATTTTGCCATCTGGACGATCTTTCATTCGATCAATGTATACTGCAATTCCATGAGGGATTTCATCATTTAATAATCGAAGTGCTTTCTCTCTTACTAATTCAGCAACAATTTGTCTCTCCGGCTGATCCGTAATTGTATCTTCATCAAAATACATTGGACCTTCTGGTAAGTATTTATATATAACTTCTAATAAATTCTCTTTATTTTCACCTTTTAAAGCTGAAACAGGAACTATTTCTGCAAAATTACATTTTTCTTTATATGCATCGATAAAAGTAAGAATTTCTTCTTTCTTTACTGTATCAATTTTATTTATAACTAATATAATTGGTGTTTTAACTCGGTTTAACTTCTCAATGATAAGTTGTTCTCCAGCACCAATAAATGTTGAAGGTTCTACGAGCCATAAAATAACATCAACTTCATTTAAAGTTCTTTCTGCAACGCTAACCATAAATTCACCAAGCTTATTCTTCGCCTTGTGAATTCCTGGTGTATCAAGAAATATGATTTGACCAGGTTCCCCTGTATAAACCGTTTGAATACGATTTCTAGTTGTTTGTGGTTTATTCGAAGTAATTGCAATCTTTTGCCCAATTAGTTGATTCATTAATGTAGATTTTCCCACATTTGGTCGTCCAATCAGGGTAACAAAACCCGATTTATAGCCTTTGTGTTGGTTCATTCTTTTACCTTAACCTTTCCTCTTTACACGGCACTAACACACAAATACCTTAAATTTGATGTAAGTACCGTATTCTTAAATTAAAATTGTATCTCAATTTATAATGATTCCCGCATATTCATAACCTAAACTTCTCTAATAAGCTTATCATAAATTATAGCAGTGGTTTTACATTATAAAACATCTCTTTATTATCTGCAACTTTCTTCTCATTTCCGATGACACATAAATTGTTCTCGGATATGACGGAATCTACAATTATAGCTGTTTTACGTATATCTTCTTTAGTTGTATTAAGAATTTCATCGCGGTCCTTTTGAATATCTGCATGGCTAACACCACATAAATATGCATTTAATGAGCGACTTCCTTTCATCATAGGTGTTAGAGGCGTATCTACTGAACTCATTGTACCTATGATATATTTTGTCATATCTCTTTCATCTACTTCAAAATTCTCAACATAATTCTTAGTATTTTTATAAACATCTACGGTTTCTTTTAAGTTAGGATCACGGTAGGAAACAATGTAGGAACTTCCATCCAAACCAGAAAAACTACACATACAGCCATATGCGCCGCCTTTTACACGTACCTTATTCCAAAGATAATCATATCCTAAAATAGTCTTTAACACTTTTAATGAACCATTTGACTTAAGACCTGCCTTAATAAAGTTACCACAGGTTGCAACATATTGTACTTGACCAGAATAGGTGAATCCTTCGTTTAATTTTTCTATAGGGAAATTATAACTTGCTGGCTTTAATACATCATTTACGGTTCTCTTTCCGCTATTTGCAAGTTCATTTGATGCATCATTTTCCTTAACTAAGGTATCTACAAAGCTAGGAAGAACCTTTTCAAGTACCTCATACCCTTTTTGCTCCGCTGTAATACTTACAACTAACTTCATTTCATTAAAAATTAATTTTAAAAGTTTACTTAAATTCGCTGCAAATTGATCTTTCTTATCTTCAAAGTTTTCTACTAAATCCGCAACAAACTGATAGAAACGAACACCCTTTGTTAAATCGCTATAATATCCACTTTGTGAAATATAGGATAATGCACGGTCAACTGCAACATTGTGTCCGCTGGAATTCATCTTCATTTGTAATCTAGATTTGATTTCCTTTAAAATCTCAAGCAGTCTCTTTGTATCGAAAAGTTTTGATTCAAAAATAATTTCTTGTATAAGTTCAAATGCTTTTGGCATCTCATCATACAATAATTTTGCACTAAAATAAAATACTGGACGATAATATTCTGGATCATTCTTCTTATTAAAAGCAGTAAAGTCTGTTCTCATATCTCCTGTATGCATATTAACTTCATTGGATAATTCCAAGAAGCTATAATTCTTAGTATCAATATAACCAAGAACTGCAGACAATAAATTTAAATAAGGTAACAATTCTTCCTCAATATCACTAATATCAAATAAACACTTAATATAAGCAATTCCATTTGTAAATACTTCATGATGAAGTACTGGAATTCCACCAATTTCTTTTTCCTCGTTATAGAGTGCTGGAGCTTCTTTTGCAATATCTTCACGCTTTAACATCGGTATTTTAAGCAACTCTTCTTTTGTAGAAGGTGTTTCCTGATATTCTTGTAAATGCTTTGTAGAAGCTACCAATGCTTCAATCTCTTCATCACTTAATGATTCTTTATAAGAAGCTAATTTTTTAGCAAGGGCTTCTTCTTTTTCTCTATTTAATCCTTTCTTTGGAGAAAGCATAAAATGAGTTACATGATCGGAATGAAGTAAAAAGCGATCAATTAGCTCTTCATAATATCCTGTACCAATCTTATTTTTTAATTGTTCGAATATTTCATTCCCATGCATATAAGCAAAAGCCTTAGTATCATCATAAAGCCAGCTTCCCATAATTTGAATGCCTAAAAGTAAGCCTTTTGGAAATTGACCAAAATCCGCTTCACGGTAACGGAATTCTAATACGTTAATTGCTGCTTTTAATGAATTTTCATTGATACCCTCTTTTACGATCTTTTGTAACGTATCCTTGATTATTCTTATAAATTCATCTTTCTGTGATTTATTTGAATTTTTTGCAATAATCGAAAAGTTTGGTTGTAATATTTCATTATCAAAACTACTAAGAATATCACTACCGATTCCAGCCTCAATTAATGCTTGCTTTAGCGGTGCACCTGGGGAAGATAGAATTGCAGACTCAATCACCTGAAATGCAATGCATTGCTCTACGTCCAAGGAGCTTCCAATTACAGCATTAAAGCTTAGATATGTGTTATTTTCTTCCTTATCACTATCACTTAAGGAATAAAAGCTTTCTATTTCCTTGCATCCAAATGCTTCTTGCTTCTGAATCACAGAATCTACATTTAAGGTATCATATTCACAAAGATAAGCTTCATCTAACCATGTTAACTTTTCTACAACATCAACGTCACCATATAGATAAATATAACTATTGGATGGATGATAGTATTTTCTATGGAAATCTAAATATTCTTCATAACTTAAGTCAGGAATATAATCAGGATCTCCACCAGATTCCACACCGTATGCTGTATCTGGATATAAGCTACTTTGAATTTCTCTATATAATTGTTGTTCTGGAGAAGAAAACGCTCCCTTCATTTCGCTATATACAATACCATTATAGGTCAATTCATCGTCCTTGCTTTCCAGTTCATAATGCCAACCTTCTTGTTCAAAGATCTCTCTTCTATTATAAATATTAGGATAGAACACTGCATCCATATAAACATGCATTAAATTCTGAAAATCCTTGTCGTTACAGCTTGCAATCGGATACATTGTCTTATCGGAATATGTCATAGCATTTAAAAATGTATTTAAAGAGCCTTTGGCAAGTTCAATAAACGGATCCTTTGCTGGGAAGTTTTTAGAACCGCAAAGTACTGTATGCTCAATAATATGTGCTACACCCGTGCTATCTTTTGGTGGAGTACGAAATGCAATTGAAAATACCTTATTATTATCATCATTGGATATTACACATACCCTTGCTCCTGATTTCTTATGTCGAAAAACAAGGCCTAAACTATTTGTATCTTTTAAATCTTCTTGATATTCTAATTGGTAAGCGGAAAGCTGTTCAAAATTTATCTTATTATTTTTCTCTATTTCCATTATTTATCTTTCCTTTCCTTATTCTTAAATTTCATGTAATCTAAAACCATTATCTCACTGACTCGATATATTTATGCCTGAAATATTCGTTATTTCCAGTTTTATTGGCTTGATATGTTAATAATTTTTATTCTTTAGATGCATTGTAAAAATTAGCCTATGGAGCATATTATACCATATATTGAAACATTTGTCATACGTATTTACTTCATAAATCGTAAAGACAAGCCTTATTTTTTCTGTTTTTAACAATAAAATGAGATAAAAAAAAACAAATCAAATTATCTCATGCTAATTTTTGTAAAAAAGTAACAAAATTACATATTTTATGCAAATTCTTACAAAGTTAAATTGACAATATATGAATAATATGGTAAATTAGGCGTAGATTATCATCATGATAATTCGTACTAGTACATATTTTTAACAGTTTTCAGGAGGCACTTTTTATGAAAAAGGGTACAGTTAAGTGGTTTAATGCAAAAAAGGGTTTTGGATTTATTTCCGATGAACAGGGTAGCGATGTTTTCGTACATTTCTCTGCTTTAAACATGGACGGTTTCAAAGTTCTTGAAGAAGGCGAAGCTGTTGAATTTGAAGTTGTTGAAGGCGAAAAAGGTCCTCAGGCTGCTAATGTAGTTAAGTTATAATCGACAAAAACAATTGGAAATTTTATATATAGAGATATAGATAAAACTTCTTACAGTTGGGCGGGTATAACAACAAATGAGTGGAGAAACAATTATGTGAATTTATTTATATAATGTTTCTCCACTCGTTTTTTTCCCATCCTCATACTTAGCAATAGAGGTTTAAGTAAATTCCATTGCTTAGGGATACTGTAGCGATACAAAAAATATAAAAGAAAATAAAGACGAATTTTTTAACAGATTACCTGGAATATAACATAAATCAAATGCAAGAATTAATAGTATAAAGATACGCAAAAAAGTGCTGCCATACCTACGATTTATCAATTGTTAGTATGACAGCACTTTTTCTATTTCACTATAAAACAACCATATTAATAATAAAATCGAACTAAAACGTCAATTATAGCACCATTTTCGTCTAACATCATATAAAATTTTTCTAATTTTTCAATTTAATGGTTGCAAATCCTTTATATACATGATAATATTCAACTGTACTATCTGAACTAATACACTTAATACATTCTTATAAAACGATGAATGAAAGGAGGAACACCTTGTTTCAAATAAATCTAAATTCAAGAATACCTATCTATGAACAACTTTACAATAAAATCATTGAATTGGTTATGAAAGGACAACTAAAGGAAGAAGACCAAATCCCCTCCGTTAGATCTCTTGCAAAAGAGTTGGGGGTAAATCCTAATACTGTACAAAAAGCTTATCAGGAATTAGAACGTAATGGCATTATTTTTTCTGTAACTGGTCGTGGCAATTTTATTGCTCCAATCGATAAAAAAATGGTTGCTGAAAAAGCTCTTGATAATTTTGACAAAGCTGTTGTTGAATCGTTAAAGTTGGGATTTTCAAAGGAAGATCTCATAGTGAGAATAAAGGAGATATCTTATGATTGAACTAAAACAAGTATATAAACAAATTGGTAAGAAAAATATCATAGAAAATATGAGTTTTACATTAGAGGATGGTCATATCTTAGGTCTTGTGGGTTCCAACGGTGCTGGTAAATCAACATTATTGCGTCTTTTATCCGGCATTTATAAACAAGATTCCGGTGAAATTACTGTGGATGGACAAAGTGTTTATGATAATGTAGCAATAAAAGAGACCATCTTTTTTATTAATGATGAGACCGTACAATTTAATAACTATACAATCCCTGATCTAAAAAACATTTATAAACCATACTACAGTAATTTTTCAGAAGAATTGTTTCAGCGCCTAATTGAAATTACTGCTCTGCCTATGGATCAAAAGATGAGTCATTTTTCTAAAGGTATGAAACGACAGGCAATTCTAGCGATTGGGTTATCCTGTATGACAAAGTATCTTTTTTTAGATGAAGCATTTGATGGAATTGACCAGACGATGCGTTTGACTGTAAAGCGAATTTTGATTGACGCTATGTTAGACCGAAATTTAACGGTAATCATCTCCTCCCATCACTTGTTTGAATTAAACGAGATTTGTGACACAATCATGTTAATGCACAAAGGTAACATGTTATGTATGCGTGAAGTGGATGAACTTAGAAACGGTATGTCAAAAGTAGAAATTACAACACAAACGACAATGACAGAAACAGATTTTAAAGAATTAAACATATTGCATTTTAAACGTACTGGCACATCCATTCATATGGTGGTACGTAACAAGGCAACCGAGATTGAAACATTGTTAAGTCATAAAAATCTTGTGTTAGAATCCATTCTTCCTTTGACACTTGATGAAATATTTGTTTATGAAATGGAGGCACAAGGTTATGATAGCAAGCAAATCTAATAATTACGCCATAGTTAATTTCAAACAAAAAGCAATGGATGTCAAACTTTTTATTGTATTAATGATTTTAAATCTTATGGCATTTCCTTATCTAATGATAAGCATGTTACAAAATGGATATCGCAATACCATCTTTATTTCCTTTATTGCCTATGCACTAATCTTTGCTTGTGGTATTTATATTCCACTACAAAAATTTCTATATATGAACCAAAAATCAAAAGTAGATATGGTATATGCTCTTCCCCTTACGAGAAAGCAACAATTTTTAAGCGACTATTTTGCTGGGCTTACCTTATATGTAATACCTTATTTGATACAAATGATACTTACACAAATCATTTTATTCGTATTGCGTAATATAAAGATAGGATATATGTTTAATCTATATAGAACTAAGTCTTTTTATGAGCACCAAAGTCTTTTTAAATTTATGTTCATCGCCTTACTTCTTATGATATTTTTATATACGCTAACGGTATTTATTATATCCTGTACTGGTAATTTGTTTGAAGCAATTACGGCTTCCGTGTATTTTAATTTTATTATTCCATTGTTTTTTTATACACTAAATATAAACATCATCGGAAGTCTTTACTCCATATCAGAAAACGAGTTAATTTATAAAATATTAGAACGGACTAGTCCAATTGGTGGCCTTGTTTACTTGATTGCTGAGTCCAATCGTATACGAATTTCATGGATAATTCCATATCTTTTGGTCATAGCACTGTTATTTTTACTTTCTTTAAAGATTCAGACGAAACGACTTGCTGAGGAAGTAACAAAACCTTTTGTTGTGAAAGCATTTTATTATACGATACTATCTTCCATTGTATTTATTATTGGTTCCTTCCTCTACAGACAAGGTGTTGGATATATTAATTTAATTGTTATTCTTTCCGTCGTATTCTTTATATTTGAAGTAATTACAAACCGTGGAATTCAAAAGATGTTACGTATTTTCGTCCGTTACGTTGTAATTCTATCCTCAGTAATATTGTTCTTATTTGTTTTTAAAACAAGCGATGGTTTTGGCTTAGTGTATCGTAAAAGCAATGCTTCTAACATAAAATCAATAACACTAAATTATGATGGTATTTTAAATCAAGGTGAATATCAATACAGTACGATTGAACTAAAAGATCCAATGAATATCGAACGTTTGCTTACATTTCAAGAATCTCAATTAAAGAAATTCGAGGAAGTAAAACAAAAAGCAACCGCGAATGATACGATACAAGTTAATATGTATGAACTTGGTATCAAAGATTCTGAAGTAGATTCTGTATCGGCACCAGATTATATTGTTGATACTACTAGTCTTACTACAATGGCATTTGACTTAAAATTTGGTTTGGATTATTCCAGATATTATGACACCTCCTTGGAAGATTTATTAATGCTTGCACCAATCGAATTGAGTGATGAATATATTGATCAAATGATTGAAACGGTTTATAAAATAAACTATGTTTATATTAGCGATATTTACTCTACCAAATCATTTGATTTGAATGAAACAAGAAGTTCAGTGATTAAAGGACTTTGGGAAGCACTTCGTAAAGATTTAAAAGAAATTTCTTTGGAAGACTATTTAAAACCAAATACTTCTACTGGTATGAAGCTATACTTTGGAAATGGGACTAAGATTGGTGTTCATCCAAGTTACACCAATACAATACAATTTTTAAAGGATAATAACCTTTATATATCATTAAATGAAAGCGATTATAAATCTCTCATATCCACTCGAAATGTGTTTTTAGTTGCACCAGAGAGTGAATCTGAATACAAATCAAATTATTATACCAGTAGGGTAGACTATCAATCTATCACACAACAATGCCAGATTACAGAGCTTACAGACGATGTAGCTACACTCCTTGACAATGCAATGTATCAATATGTAACTGATGAACCTTGCTATTATCTGTTCATAGATAATTATCGTTATGTAATACCTGCAAACTATAGTGAAATTGCAAGCAGAGTATATTCTGAATTTATGAACTAACAAATATAACAGCCACCCCACTATGATTTCATAAACATAGTAGGATGGCTGTTTTTTAATGTTTAAAATGACGCATTCCTGTAAATACCATTGCAATTCCATATTCATTACATTTCTTAATGGAATCCTCATCACGAATGGAACCACCTGGTTGAATAATCGCTGTGATGCCAGCTTTATGCGCAGCTTCCACACAATCATCAAATGGGAAAAATGCATCGGAAGCTAATACAGCTCCTTTGGTTGCCTCTTCATTGATAAGTTCTGCTGCATGTTCAATACTTTGTCTTGTTGACCAAACTCGGTTCACCTGTCCAGGTCCAATTCCTACTGTTTGCTTATCTTTTGCAAGTGCAATACCGTTTGACTTCACAAATTTAACAACTTTCCATGCAAAGTACATATCTTCCATTTCTTTTTCAGAAGGTGCACGGTCAGTAACTACTTTTAACTCTTCTTTATTTAAAAGCTTACTATCAATGGTTTGTACAATTAATCCACCATTCACCTTCTTTAAGTCGTAAGCATTCTCATCTTGTGGAACTTCAATATCCTTTAGCTCAAGTACACGAACATTCTTCTTTGTTTGCAATAATTCTAAAGCTTCTTTTTCATAGCTTGGGGCAACTACTACCTCTAAAAACACTGGTTTCATCTTCTCTGCAAGCGCTAAAGTAACTTCACGGTTTACGACAACAATTCCACCATAAATTGAAACCTTATCTGCTTCAAATGCTTTATCCCATGCTACTACGATATCTTCATCGCTACCAACTCCACAAGGATTACCATGCTTACAAGCAACCACAGTAGGTTCAGTAAATTCTTTTAACAACTCCAAAGCTCCATTGGTATCATTGATGTTATTAAAGGAAAGTTCCTTACCATTTAACTGAACTGCATCTGTAATAGAACCCTTTTTCTTGCCAATCTCACGATAAAATGCTGCACTTTGATGTGGATTTTCACCATATCTCATATCTTGAACCTTTTCAAATGTCATTGTTAAGGTTTCAGGTAATTCGTGATCATTTCTTTCCTTCTTTAAATAATCTGCTATCATTGTATCGTAATTGGATGTATGCATAAAAACCTTTTGCATTAAGTAAAATTTGGTGTCAAGAGTAACTTCTTTGTTTTCTTTTAATTCATTAAGTACTGTTTCGTAATCTCTAGGGTCCACAACAACCGCAACATCTTGATAATTTTTAGCTGCAGAACGAAGCATTGTAGGTCCGCCAATATCTATATTTTCAACTGCTTCTGCTCTTGTAACTCCATCTTTTAAAATAGTTGCCTTAAATGGATATAAATTAACAACAACCATATCTATTGTTTCAATATTTAAATCGGACAACTGTCTCATATGATTTTCATTGCTTCTCATTGCTAATAGTCCTGCATGAATCATAGGATGTAAGGTTTTTACACGGCCATCCAAGCATTCTGGAAAACCAGTTAATTCAGAAACTTCCATGGCAGGTACCCCTGCTTCTCTTAACTTATTATAAGTTCCACCAGTTGAAATAATCTCAATCCCTAAATCAACTAATTCCCTTGCAAATTCAACGATTCCAGTTTTGTCAGAAACACTAATTAAAGCTCTCATCTTGACACCCATTCCTTTCTTACTACAAAATTTCTCGAGATTTCTCGTTTGAAAGTTAATAAAATGCATAAAAAAACCACCTGGGAAACCCCTTTCCTATAATAAGTATAAGGTGGTTGCCCAGGCGGTCGGCTATTCGTATAAAATAATCATGTACTCCCTGTGGGTGTTCTCCCACATGAATATAAAAATTACATATAAACATCCCTAGAGTCCATTATGTAACTATATTCATTTTCCGCCAGTCGTACAAATCTAAATTTAGTGTACTATATTTCAAATATAAGTTCAAGATGAAATTCCAATATAACCTCCCATAGATTATACAATATTTTAATCAATAAAATAAGTAGATATTATATAACAAGGCATCTTCATCAACTATTGTCATTGTAGTAAATTCGTGTATAATATAAACTGTGTAAAACGAAGTTTTACACAGTTTAACGATAAGAAGCGTGTTCTTCGCTTCTTAGAGTCTACTTAACGATAAGAAGCGTGTTCTTCGCTTCTTAGAGTCTACTTAACGATAAGAAGCATGTCTTTCGCTTCTTAGAGTCCATTTAACAATAAGAAGCCCACTCTTTCGCTTCTTATCACTAGCTTACAGTAGAACCCACTTTTGTTCTACCTAAAATAAGAAACCCACGAAACTTCTTATTATTAAGCAGAAAATTTTATATACCTAAAAATAAAGGAGAACAATATGTCGAATAAGTACAATACTGGCAGCCGCAAAAAAAACACCGTTGCCGAAACACGGACAAAAACAGAAAGTTTCTTTCTATTACTGCCCTTATTATTAATTGTTACTGTCCTGCCACTCATTGTAAAAGCACATGATTACAATACTGGTTTATCCATCTTTGATTGGTTTCCGAAATCCGATGGATTTACTGACTTCTTTCTATATTATAAACAGTGGTTCTTCGTTACAATTTGTGGAGTGATCTTGTTAATCATTTGCTTTCGAGCATTTACGGACAAAAAGACATTAAAATTTAAACCTATCTTTATTCCACTTGGTACATATGCATTCCTAGCATTATTATCAACAATTGTTTCCAAATACTCAAAGTTTGGTTACACAGGAATGTTTGAGCAATTCGAGAACGTATTTGCTTTACTTGGATATGCATTAGTCGTTTATTATGCATTTTTAATTATACGTACAGAAGACGAAGTTACCTTAATGGTAGATGCGCTAGCTGTTGGTGCATTGATTCTATGTACGATTGGTGCCTTCCAGGCTTTTGGACTTGATATGTATGCATCTAGTTATGAAATAACTATGGAAAAAGGACGTACCTACGCATCTTTATATAATCCAAACTATGTTGGCGTATATACCTCCTTTTTAATACCAATGTTTTCTGTCATATTAATAAATGCAAAAAAACTTTATCAATTTGTTTTATATGGGCTAGTATTAATAACTTCAGTTATTAGCTTATTTGGATCTCAATCCAAGGCTGGATTTGCTAGTATACTTGTAGCTGCTTTATTTATTTTAATATTCCTTCGTAAACAATTATTAAAAAAATGGAAGATTATTGTACCAATTGTAGTTATTATTATTGGATCTTTCTTTGTTGTTAATAAAATAAATAATAATGCTTTTATCAATGCAATTAAATACGTCTTTAATACTACTAAATTACCAGAACCAAATCTCACAAGTATTGAAACAAAAGAAGATGGTGTTTATGTTACCTATAAAGGAAATGTATTAAAAGCAACTATCATCATTGAAGATAACACTATTATGTATAGTGCAGTGGATAGCAATGATAATCCAATTGATTTTACAATTGCAGACGATGGTTATACATATCAATTTACAGATGAGCGTTTTGCAGGTATAACAATGTCTCCAGCGTTATATGACGACGTTTACGCATTTTGTCTAAATATTGAGAATAGGGCTTGGTATTTTACAAACTTCACAGAATCTGGCGAATATGAATACTTTAATCGATATGGAAACTTAAGCAAAATTCAAACTCCAGAAACAGCAGTATTTGATGGCTATGAAAATTTAGCTACAAACCGTGGCTATATTTGGTCTAGAACTATTCCATTATTAAAAGATTATATTTTTCTTGGATCTGGTGCTGACACTTTTGCAATTGCGTTTCCACAATATGATTATGTAGGATTTCATAATTACGGGTATTGGGAGAACTTAGTGACAAAACCACACAGCTTATATCTTCAAATTGCTGTACAAACTGGTGTTATTTCCTTAATTGCATTTTTAGTATTTTATATTATGTATTTTATTAGTTGTATAAAACTTTACATTAATGATAAGTCTAATTCTAAACTTACCTACATTGGCATAGCTATATTTGTAGGGACTATAAGTTATATGATAAGTGCAATTTCAAATGACTCAAGTATAACAGTAGCTCCAGTATTTTGGGCTGTCATTGGTGTCGGAATCGCTGTAAATCAAATTGTAAAACAAAATAACTTAGAGTCGAAAATTTTAGATGAGAGGAAATAACTAAATGACAAAATTAGATGAGCTTATGAAATGTATTCATAATGATCATGTCTATATACAAATGCACAACTTCCCAGACCAAGATGCAATTGCAAGCGCTAGAGGCTTACAATATCTTTTAGAATCAAAGGGAAAAGTTGCAACAATTGTTTATCACGGCATTATCGATAAAGAGAATACTATCATGATGATTAATTTATTAAATATAAAGCTCATTCCAATTGAATATATTCAATTTAATACGAATGACGAAATTATACTTGTTGATGGACAAAAGGGAAATATTAATATGCATGGTTTAAAAGGTAATGTAATTGCTTGTATTGACCATCATAAAAAACAAAATACAGATTGCTATTTATATCATGATATTCAAAGTAATGCAGGTGCTTGCTCCTCCATCATTGCAAGCTACTATAAAGAAAATAATATAGAAATACCTGTGGATATTGCTACTGCTTTAGTATATGGACAGCGTATCGATACCACATTCATGACACGTAATGTATCAGAAATTGACATTGATATGTTTTACTTCTTATATAAAGTAGCGAATCACAGTCAACTCCGTAGATTCGATACAAGCACTATGAATGTTAACAATTTAGAAAATTATCAAAATGCAATCTCTAACTTAAGAATCTATGGCTACGTAGGTATATCAAATGTTGGAAATGATTGTTCAGAAGCGATGATTGGAAGTATTTCTGACTTCTTGTTAACACTCTCAGAAATCGAGTTTACATTGCTTTATTCTTATCGTGCAGGTGGTTTAAAGTTTTCAATTCGCTGTACCTGGGACACAATTGATGTATCCGAAATTATTAACCATGCTTTAGAAGGCTACGGTGAAGGTGGTGGCCATTCAGATATGGCAGCTGGTTTTATCCCACAGATAGCGACCGAGCATGAAGCTATGGAAATTGCAAAAATTATAGAGCAACGTGTGGTTGAATTAATTAATGCTCAAATAAAAGCAGAACAAATGAATATGCAAATTTAAATTAAAAACTCTTGAACGAATACTTACGTAAATGTATAGAATTCATTCAAGAGTTTTTTAACTATAATAATTCTTTTATAATTTCGTTAATCTTGCCAGGGTTCGCTTTCCCCTTCATCTCTTTCATCGTCTGACCAACAATAAATCCAAGCGCTTTTTCTTTTCCAGCCTTAAAATCTGCTATGGATTGCGGATTTGCTTCCATTACTTTAAGAATTGTTTCACGCAATACTCCATCATCATTAACCATTACAAGTCCATGCTCTATAACGTATTGCTTCGGATTAACATCATTTTTAAATATTTGCTCAAATACTTCTTTTGCAACTGTACGGTTTATTTTACCCTCGTCAATTAACTGAATCAACTCTGCTAACTTTTCTGGACTAAGGGATAAGTCTTCTGCATCTATTTCCACTTCTTTTAATAAACGCATTGTCTCTACCATAAGCCAGTTTGATACCTCTTTTGGTTTATTACAGATGGCAACCGTAGCTTCAAATATATCTGCTAATCTTTTTGATCCAGTAATTATACTAGCATCATATTCAGGAATATCATACTCCCTTTCATAGCGAAGCATCTTCGCATCTCTAAGCTCTGGTTCTTTATCCTTAATTTCTTTTAACCACTCATCACTGATTTCAATTGGCACTAGGTCTGGCTCTGGGAAATAGCGATAATCTTGCGCATCTTCCTTACTACGCATTGCAAAGCTAGTATCTTTATTATCATCCCATCGTCTTGTTTCTTGAATTACTTTCTTGCCATATTCCAATACTTCAATTTGGCGTTTTCTCTCGCCTTCAATCGCTCTTGCAATTGCCTTAAATGAGTTCATATTCTTCATTTCTGTACGTGTTCCAAATTCTTTTGCACCAACTTCTCTTACAGAAAGGTTGATATCTGCACGTAATGAACCTTCTTGCATTTTACAGTCTGAAACTCCAAGGTACTGTAAGATTAGCTTTAGTTTTTCAAGATAAGCAATAACCTCATCTGCAGACCGCATATCTGGTTCACTAACAATTTCAATTAGAGGGACACCACAACGATTATAATCAACTAAGGTAGCATCTTCCCATGGATCATGAATTAATTTACCTGCATCTTCTTCCATATGAATTTCATGAATTCCAATTTTCTTTTTCACTCCATCCACTTCAATTTCAATATGTCCATCTTTACATATTGGTAAGTAAAGTTGTGAAACCTGATATGCCTTTGGAAGGTCTGGGTAAAAATAATTTTTACGATCAAATTTACATTTTTGTGTGATTTTGCAATTCGTTGCAAGCCCAGCTGCAATTGCATATTCAACAACTTTTTTATTTAAAACAGGTAAGGTACCTGGCATTCCTGTACAAACAGGGCAGCAATGCGTATTTGGATCGCTTCCAAACTGTGTCGTACATCCACAGAATATCTTTGTTTTCGTTGCTAGTTCTACGTGAACTTCCAATCCTATTACTGTTTCATATGATTTCATATTAACCTCCATATTGCCGTTAAGCCGCTCAATCTGGTTGAAATTCCTTTTTCAACCAACCCTCCTTTAAACTAACTTTGGTCTTTGATATTCTCTAGTTTTTTCATAACTATATGCAGCACGGATAATATCCTTTTCACCAAATGGTTTTCCTATCATCTGTAGTCCGATTGGAAGACCTTTTTTATCCATTCCACATGGTAAACTAATTGCAGGAAGCCCCGCCAAGTTTACAGAAACCGTATAAATATCACCAAGATACATTTTTAAAGGATCTGATAAGCTTTCACCAAGCTTAGGTGCCGTTGTTGGAGCCGTTGGACCAAGGATTACATCATATTTTTCAAAGGCTTTATCAAATCCTTGTTTGATTAGTGCCTTAACCTTTAACGCTTTATTGTAATATGCATCGTAATAACCAGAACTCAATACAAAGGCGCCAATCATCATTCTGCGTTTTACTTCATTTCCAAAACCTTCGCTTCTTGTATGTTTATAGAGTTCTTGGAGATTTTCAAACTTCTCAGTACGATAGCCATATTTCACACCATCATATCGAGATAAGTTAGAACTCGCCTCTGCAGATGCAATAACATAATAGGCGGGAATTGCATAATCTACCGCATCTAACTCAAATTCCTCTACTATTGCACCCTTTTCCCTTAAAACAGAAGCTGCCAATAGGATGCTTTCTCTTACTTCATCTTCTAATCCCTCACCCAAATATCCTTTTGGAATTCCAATTTTCATTCCTTTAACATCATCAATAAGAGCACTTGAATACTCATACTTACCTTTTGGTACGCATGTGGAATCCAAGGCATCACTGCCTGAAATAATATCTAAAGCAACCGCACAATCAGAAACATTTCTAGCAATTGGACCAATTTGATCAAGTGATGAAGCATACGCAATTAAACCATATCGTGAAACCGTTCCATACGTTGGCTTAATTCCAGTCACCCCGCAAAATGCACTGGGTTGTCTAATTGATCCTCCAGTATCAGAACCAAGTGCTAGAAATGCTTCCTCCGCTGCAACTGCCGCTGCTGCACCACCACTCGATCCTCCTGGTACATGTTCGGTATGAAATGGATTCTTAGTTACTCCAAAATATGAGGTTTCTGTCGTACTTCCCATCGCAAATTCATCCATATTTACTTTACCTATTATGATTGCTCCAGCAGCTTCTAATTTTTTAATCACCGTCGCATCATATGGAGGTATAAAATCCTCTAAAATATGGGACGAACAAGTTGTCTTAATTCCCTTGGTACAAATGTTATCTTTAATGGCAATTGGAACTCCCGCCAATGGAGAATCTTTATACTCTCCAGCATCTATCGCTTTTTGCACCTCTTTTGCACGTTCTAATGCTTGCTCTTTTAAAACAGTTACATAGCAGTGATACATTCCTTCTCTTTTCCCAATTGCCAAAAGTTGAGCTTCCACTGCATCCATAACTGATATTTCTTTTGCTTTTATTTTCATACCCAATTCAAGGGCACTTAATTTAGTAATATCCACGATACCAACCTCTCTTTCTGAACTACTGCAAACAAATAAGCCACTTAATATAATCTTACTTAGTTATTAATTTAAATCATTTGGCTTATTTATTACTCAACGGTTTTAGGAACCATAAAGCTTCCATCCTTTTGCTTTTTCGCATTTCTTAATATATTCTCTCTATCATCACCATTCGTAACAACGTCTTCACGGAATACATTTTTCATCTGAAATGCATGTGACATTGGTTCAATATCGTTCGTATCAAGTTCATTCATTATATCGATATAGTCAAGAATTTTACCTAAATCCTCTTTTGCTTTTTCTTTCTCACTTTCTGATAACTCTAATTTTGCAAGAGCTGCTACATACGTAATTATTTCATCCGTAATCTTCATAGTGACCTCCCTTTCGCCATAATAGCTTGATTTGTTTTAACAAATACCTTCAATTTTCCTATTATTTTTCATAGCTATCCATATTTGGCTTAACTATGGCTCTAATCGAGAAACATCCCTAGGAAACATAGTTGTTTCACGCACATTTGTCTCATCTAGTAATCTCATTGTCAAACGTTCTAATCCAATTCCAAGTCCACCATGAGGCGGCATTCCATGCTTATGAATCATTAGGTAGTTAGTAAAATCAGAAATATCCATTCCTCTAGCCTCCATTTTAGCTACCTGCTCCTCATAAGAATGAATACGCTGACCACCTGTCGTAATCTCCATTCCTTTAAATAATAAGTCAAAACTTAAAGTAAACTTAGGATCCTCTTTGTCATCCATCGCATAAAATGGTCTCTTCTTTGATGGATAATGAGTTACAAATACGAAATCACTATCAAACTCTTCTTTAAAATATTTTCCAATCAAAACTTCTTCTTCCGGCTCTAAATCGTAAGGATTTTTAATTTTCCTATCATATTTTTCCGCCACCAATTCCTTAGCTTTGTCAAAACGGACCGTTGGAATTTTTGATACATTTGGTAAGGTAACGTTTAAAATAGATAATTCTTTGGCATATTCTTTTTCTAAAAGTTCAAATACATAGTTTAACATCGCAGCTTCCATATCCATAATCTCTGTAAAACTATCAATGTATCCCATCTCAAAATCTAAACTTGTATATTCATTTAAATGTCTTGTTGTATTGTGTTTTTCTGCACGAAAAACTGGCGCTGCTTCAAATACTCTATCATAAACCCCAACCATCATCTGTTTGTAAAACTGAGGACTCTGGGCTAAAAATGCCTTTTTCCCGAAATATTCAAGTTTAAATACATTCGCTCCACCCTCAGCATTCCCTGCTACAATTTTAGGAGTCCTAATCTCTGTAAAATGCTGTGAGAATAAAAAGTCACGAAACCCTCGAATGATGCCTTCTTGAATTTTAAAAATGGCACGTTCCCTAATGTTGCGTAGAGATATTGGGCGTAGGGAAAGCTTTGTTTCAAGAGAAGTATTTAACTTCCACTTTGAAATTGGAATAGGCATCGTTGTATCAGGAGCTGGTTCCGATAAAATACTGACTTCCTGTAACCTGATTTCAAACCCATTTGGTGCTCTCTCTTCTAAGCTTACGACACCTTTTGCCTCAATTGTTGCTCCTTCTTTTAAGGATTTGATATCAAATCCTTCCATACCTTCATAAAACACACACTGTACAAGTCCTTCATACTTTCTCACAATTATAAATGAGAACTCACTCATATCACGAATGGTATGCACAGCCCCTCGTATTACAACCTCTTTACCGGCGTAATCACCTTTTAAAATGTCACTAATTTCTAATGCCTTTTTTTCTTTTAAACCAGTCACAAATTCCATAAACATTCGTTCAAGATAGCCGATTCTTCTTATTAGCTTTATTTTACAGCTTTATTTTGCATCTCTACTATGCAACCAAAGTTTACATTTTAAATTTACAAAACCGCGCTATCTTGACAGCCTCCTTTCAAACTAAAATTTTAAAATTTTCGTTCCGGAGGCTTTTTTATAATTCTATCAATAAAAAAAGTCCCGGAACTTTTGCTTTGTGCTTGCGCACAATTCAATCATTCCGGGACGAGAAATTCTAATTTTCCCGCGGTACCACCCACGTTGGAAAGCCAATGCTTTCCCTCTCATAGACAATCACTACCAACATAGCTAGTCTGTCACTTAACGCGTGCAACGCATAAGCTTACTTTCGATTCCTCGTTTCAACTTATGAGCTCCAGAGTGTTCCGAAATACGCTTATCATCAAAGGCATGCTCTCAGTCGGTGACACGCCATTCCTGTCTATAAATGCATACACGTATTTAAGTCTCTTTCATAGCCGATATCTAATATTTTAAAAAAGACAAAGGTATTGTAATATCAACACCCTTGCCGTTGATTCATCCTACCATATTTTATTCACATTGGCAAGTAAATTTTTAAAAATTTTCCACAAATTAAAAATCTGTCCCATTATTTGATAGCCTTTTTTTCAGATATTCTCTTCTTTTACAATAGGTTTTACATTGAATACACTCTTGTCTCATACATTCTGTGCCATCACTAATAAAGAATCCATTCTTGCCACCAAATTTTGCAACATACATCGCATAATCCGCTTTTTTATATAAATCTTCATACATATACACGTCGTCTGTAACAATAGCTACACCAATACTTATGGAAACATTTTCACTATATTTTTGAAAAATACTGTGATTGCATTGATTTATAAAACTATCTAGTTTTTCACTTAAGCTATCTTCATTCATAGATGAATGTAAGAAAATCAAAAATTCATCTCCTCCAAGTCTGCATGTTACATCCTCTTTTGAAAAGAATCGATTTAATAATTGACTAAACTCAACTAAAAGACTATCTCCAACCGGGTGCCCCAAAGAGTCATTCACTGACTTAAAATTATCTATATCAAGTAAAATTAGGATTCCCTTCGTACAATCTTTCTTTAATAGGAGCTCAATCTGCTCCTCCGCTGCAACACGGTTATATAAATTTGTTAATGGGTCACGCTTTGCCTTTTCTAACAATGCCTTATTCTTTATAATTTCTTCATTGATGTCATACAGTTTCCCCAAAGCGTAAGTTACTATACCATTATCATTTTTAATTACTTTTAGTATAACACGGCACCATTTTTTTTCATTATGCTCCTCCAAAAGAAAATCTCGGGTATCGTCTTTTTTACTTCGAATCAAATCTTTTAGAAAATCATATCTAGTATATGACATAAAATTTTCAATAAGATTCGTTCCATCAAATATTATTTTATTATTATAAATTTTAAACATATCTTTTGCATAATTGTATTCAAACAAACATTCATTTGTTAATTTGGACAATTCAATGTAACGTTTATGTTCCACTGCAATTTTATCCAACATAGCATTTTTTATTTTTATATTTCTAACATAGATTAATATACCAACGATAAACAATAATAATGCAAATACGATAATATGCATCGAATGCGTTTTTATGAAATCAATCAAAGGATACTTGATGTGGATAATTGTATTATTATAAATAATTTCTTGATTTTCTTCTGCACTAATAGAATTAATGAAACTGTTGATTATTGATAATAGATAACTGTTGTTGTCTTTATCAACGATTCCCATAGAGTACTGCAACAAACTAGAATCGCTATAATCAAGTTTAATATTTTTATACTTTGCCTTCTTTTGGAGATAAAAATTCGTGCAATAAGAATCTAAATATGCTGCTTCACATTCATTCTTATTCATCTTATTCAAGCAATCTGATATATTATAAATAAAATGTTCTTCATCACTTCGTTTCATTTTAGATTCTTTATTTGAAACATAGATACTTCTACTCTCTAGGTATGGAATCGATAAAGTTAAATCAAATTCGCTAATTAGATTAGAATTGGTTGGTAATCCAACAAACAAATCAATATCATATTTGCTTTTTTTCTTTATACAATCGTTATAGTCTTTCGCAACAATTACCTTATAGGAAAGACCTGTTTCTTGCTTTAACTTCTCTAAATAACTAATTGCAATGCCCTTAGGTTCCTCATCGTAATATTGAATTGGCGCATTACCATCGATTAACATTACATTGATTGTGCCAAGGGATTTTATATATTCTTTATTTTCCTCTGATATTGCAAATTGATTATTAATGTTAAAATACTTATCATATAAAACTGACTGTAGATACGGGTTGGATGAATCTATTTTAGCTAAAGCACTATTTAATTTATTGATCACTTCTTGATTTCCCTTAGTTGTAACCAAATAATAAGGCTCTGGTGAAAATTTCGCTATACTTTTCAATTTCCTATTTATAGATATATCTACTTGTAATATCGCATCTATGTTGCCATTAAATAATTCTTCTAATAATTCATCGTAGGTATCTATTTCTACTATTTGATATGTAAAACCATTGATATTTGCAAATTTCTCTAATTCTTGTGCTCTTTTTTTTTGGCCAGGATAAATTCCAACCTTTATTCCATTCCAGTTTTGAAAATCATTGGATAGCCATCTTGAATCTTCCTGTTTCACCGCAAGTGTTGTATAGGCCAATCCATAGTTATAACTAGGATAATCATAAATTTCAGCCAAAGAGTCGTAATATTTTACAGCTCCTAGTAAATCGATATCGCCATTTTTAAGCATCTCTAAAAGGGTAGTTAACTGTTCATTTAATGTCCCTTCTACTTCAACAAATTCATAATCCCAACCTGTATACTTTTTTATTTCATTAAGATAATCAACACTATAGCCAAAATAATTCCCTTCACTATCTTTCTCTGTTAACCTTCCTTGTATTGGATAACCTACTTTTATTACTGTCTTATTTTCGGCATAGGCTGTAATAGTATTTGTTAACGATAAAAATATAAGAAAAATTAAAAAAGATAAAATTTTCCTTTGCATTTTTTGTTCTTAACTCCTTTGAAGTAAAACTAAATGTATTTATTTAGTAACCCATTATTTATGTCCTGTAAGTTAAAATTTATTGGAAATATGATACGATAGTATAGAATATTGTACAAATAAAAAGAAAATAGTTCTCCCGTAATTATACATAATACGGTTCTCCCATATAGAACGAATAATAAGAAATATCACAATATTGCTTAGACATAAAAAGAAGCCCGAAGTGTTATTCTTCTAAATTAGTATAACTCAAATTGCATTTTGGAAAATAATCTTCACCTGTTAACGTTTTATTATAAAGCTACCATAAATGAATTTACTTAACATGGAATAAAATATATAAACAAGTAGTGAATCCTTGCTAAATAACAAAGACCTATCTACGTACTCACTATAAACAACGATTAATTAGATTAAGCGCATAAAAGGAAATACGTTGTCTTGTTATAACAAAGGATTCACCACCTACAAAAGATAAATGTAGTAAATTCATTCTTATAAAGTGATTTCTTACAATTTATCGGGTATATAAAAAGCTCAAATACCTTTTTGATATGTTTACTTCTATATAGTTATTATATATTCATCATATATTTACACAAAATACTTGACACTAACCGTCTCTCTTTTCAACTTATATATCATAATTTAGTAATAAAGTCAATTGTTTTTAATATAAACAAAATTGATATAGTATATTAACCCAATTGAATTACTAAGCTTTTTACTTACCTTACTCTTTATTTGACAGCATGCTAATTGGTAAATAGGAAAAGTAGTCATTCTTTAATATACTAGCAGATACATTAAATTTATTTCTAACTACCGATATATATTTTTTCACATAATCCTCTGATAACTCTTCTTCGGTTAATTTTATTACTTCTCCACTTTTTGAATTATACATAATTTGATCCGTAATAAAACTCTGATTACCAAACATAATCAGTGGAGTTGCATCTGAAAGTATATCTTGCCCCATAAATAATCTAGAATCATACGGTATTCCAAATAAATTGTTTAGTGTTGGCATAATATCAAGACTAGAACAATACTTATCAACAATCACCGGCTCTTCCATTTTAGAATTCCACAAAATAAAATTATTTTTATAAAGTTCAAAATTTTCTTCGATTGGATGCCCTGCAACCTCACTAATTTCTTCATTTGTCAATCCATATGGATAATGGTCAGCACTCATCGCGATCACTGTTTTATCAAGTACACCATTTTTATCAAGCTCATTTATTAAATATTCTAGTGCCAGATCAAGTTCTTTTTGGGCCGCTATATATGCCTTTACATTATTTGAGTATGGTAAGCCTTCTACATAAGCTTTATTTTTAGCGGACATGTAATTTCCTGCAAACGTATAATACATATGGCCACTAACCGTCATATAATACACATGAAACTTTTCATCATGAATGAACTCTGGAATTGTAACCTCCATCATTTCAAGATCTGACTCCGGCCAAGTCTCTTTTACTACAAGGCCTCCACCATTAGCACCCTTATAATCATATCCCATATTAGGGTGCGTTAAATTACGATTATAGTACTTGTAGCTATGATTGTGATAAGCTCTCGCACTATAACCTAGGTTTTGAAACTGCCATCCAAGACAAAATGGTAACGCATTTTCACTAGATTTAGAAAAACTATTGGTACCAGAAGGGATTAATCCTGTACACGCAACATATTCTCCATCACTTGTACTCGTGTACCAAATTGGTGTGTAGAAATTGTTAAAAACAAAACCCTCGTGAGTCAATCGATATAAAGTTGGAGTAATATCTTTATCAACAGCCCAAGGAGAAAAACCCTCTGCTGTTAAAAAGATAAAATTATATCCCTCAAACATACCACTAAACTCATTTTTCTTAGTTGCTGTGACCTTTGAAAAATAGGTATGTAAAGTTTTGATAGTCTCATCTGTTTCTTCCGATGCCAATTGTTCAAAGTCGATGTTTAAAACATTTGGTGACTCATCAATTGGTGTTGGAGTTGGTGTTTGTGTTACTAACGAAGCACTTGGAGTTATCTCTTCTAATATCTGAGAATCTTTAGAATCTCCATCCTCTACGATTAATGTAGGAGATACACTTTGTATTTCAACATATGCTTCGTTATCTAAAACAAGTTTACTATCTTCGAATAAAACATTCCCAATATCCTCTCGTATTGATGTTAATAAACCAAGCTTTCGTGTACTTAAATCCATCAAACCATTATTAAAGTATAAGTCATATGGTGAGTGTGCTCCTGTACCATAAATAAATAAAAACAATATCGCTACAACATGCATTACTACTGCGAGGCCAAGAGGTAGAAATGCCTTCTTCATTGGCTCTTGCTTTAATATAAAACCTTTTTTTAATACGATACCAAATAGTAAAAGTGGTAGAAGTAATAAAATCACACCAGGTGATACGGCTAGAATACCTAGTACAGCCTCCTTCCAAAACTCCATAACATCGGATCCATTTTCTCCAACGGAGTAAATAGAAAGAAACGTTTTAAAAATATGATTATATACTAACTGTATACAAAATGCGAAACAACCAAGCGTTAAAGTTACCCATCCGATCACTTTATTTATTTTCTCACTAAAACACGATGTCCAAAAATTCACAAAACAACCAGCCACTATTGCAAACAATAGTGGAAATAGAATTGTTTTATCTAAAGATTTAAATACAAAAAGATGAAATACAAATTCTAAGTAACAAAAAATCACTGGGAATAATAAATGTTTGTACAGTACTTTTAAATAAAATCCCTTTGATAATTCTTTCATCGTTATCTCATTCTTAATAAATCCTTTGATTTTATTTGAAAATTTTGTCTCCTGATTTGATTCCAGTCTCATTTCTTGTTTTTTGTCATTCACTGACTCAAGTCTTATCTCATGATTTTCGTCTTTCGTTAATTTCACCCTTATCTCTTGATTTTCGTCTTTTGTTGATTCCAGTCTTATTTCTTCATATTCCCCGTTCATTGATTCTAGATTTTCATCTGAATCATACCCCTCTTGGAGTTCCTCCACTTTATTGATTCGTTGACCTTCATCAACTTGTACTTGCTCCTTCTTTGTCACCCCATTATCCTTCATGCAAGCTTCCTCTTTCTATATCTAACTTTTTATAAAGCACAGTACTAATACTATTCTTTTGCTATCTGTGTAATGCTACCTTTTCCATTTGTGCTCTCAATTTTAGCTTTCGCACCATTTATGATTGCCATTCTTGGTGGCTTATGTCCGAAATCAGCATCAAGGATGATTGGAACCTTTAATTCATCCAATACATCTGCAACTGTTTCCTCATAAGTACTTCCATTATGTGATTCAAAAAAGCAAGGACGCCCAAAAATAAAACCTTTTACATGTTCAAACCATCCAGCTTCTCTAAGATTCCATAATCCCATAAATAAAGCTTCACTGCCCAGCGCAAAACTCTCTAAGTACCAAATAATCCCGTCTTCTTTATACTTATCGATAAATTCTTTCGTTTTATCGTATTTTGTTCCAACAAGGCTTAATAAAACATCAAGACATCCACCAAGCATTCTTCCTTCCATGGTAATCGTCTCTTCTTCATGTAAATTCTTCCACAAAACTTCATTTTCTAATACATAACCTTCTAATCCTGTAACCCTTTTATGAAATCCATTTACACAAAGATCAAAACTATTTTGTTTTACTTCATAACCTTCAAGTAATTTTATATTATCATAAAGAGATGGATGCCACTCTGCCATTCCAAAATCCCCAAAATTACAACCATAAACCGTTGCCATATCACAATTTACAGTTACCGTATAAAGTAATCCTGTTGGATCTGAGTATCCTTGTAACCATTTCGGATTTTTCAAAAACCAGTCATAATCAATAAGTGGAAGTGTCTCTAGTAAATAGTCACCACCACTTGCCATTATAATCGTTGATACCCTATTATCTTCTAAAAGTTCTTTTAATTGATTCACTCTTGTCTTTGCATCTGAACTTCTAGCTTTTTCGCTGGTTCTTGCATTTTTAGTTTCTATAACCTCATATCCTAATTCTTTTAGCTGCTTTGCCGCATTATCCATACGAACAGCATCTGTTGCATCTGTACAACCATCTGAACATGCTGTAACTCCTATGGTATCTCCTTTTTTTAAAAACTGTGGGTAAATCATAATATCCTCCATACTCCAGTTAAATTTCAAAACATTAACAAATAATTTATAAATATATTTTACCTGAAAATAAAAAAAACTCCATAGCAAATGCATTAAATTTAAACAAAAGGTGTAGAAATTTAATGTATTTACCATGGAGTCTACTACATCATCGTAATTTATAAAGCTTTAATTCTCTCAATCGCTTCTAATGTACTCTCATACGTACCAAACGCTGTTAATCTAAAATATCCTTCTCCGCTTGGTCCAAAACCTGAACCTGGAGTACCCACAACATTTGCTTTCTCTAATAAATAATCGAAAAATTGCCAGGAAGTCATATTATCTGGAGTCTTTAGCCAGATATACGGAGCATTGACGCCCCCAGACACCAAATACCCAGCATCTTTTAATCCTTCACGAATTACTTTCGCATTATTCATATAATAGTTAATTTGCTCTCTTGTTTGTCTCATACCTTCTGGAGTATAGACTGCTGCACCAGCAGCTTGAATAATATAAGGAGCACCATTAAATTTTGTTCCGTGACGTCTTGCCCATAAGCTATTTAAAGAAACCTCTCCACTCTTTAATTCCTTTGGTATTACTGTAAAACCAAGTCTTGTGCCTGTAAAACCAGCATTCTTTGAAAAGCTTCGCAGTTCAATTGCACATTTTTTAGCCCCTTCACATTCATAAATCGTGTGAGGTATATCTTCTTCTGAAATATATGCTTCATAGGCTGCATCATATATAATAACAGCCTGATGCTTAATTGCATAATCCACCCATTTTTGAAGCTCATCCTTTGTAATGGCTGAACCCGTTGGGTTATTTGGAAAACAAAGATAAATAATATCTGGTACTTCTGTTGGTAATTCTGGAGCAAAGTTATTTTCCATCGTACATGGCATATAAATTACATTACTCCATTTTCCTGTATTAGCATTATATTTACCAGTTCTTCCTGCCATTACATTGGTATCCACATATACTGGATACACTGGGTCACATACTGCTATTTTATTGTTTACATCGAAAATATCACCAATATTTCCAGAGTCACTTTTAGCCCCGTCACTTATGAAAATCTCGTCAATTGCAATCTCCACACCTCTTGACTTATAATCATTTTCAGCAATTGCAGAACGTAAAAATTCATAACCTAAGTCAGGTGCATAACCTTTGAATGTTTCTTTTGCAGACATTTCATCTGTTGCTTTATGAAGTGCATCAATTACAGCTGGCGCTAAAGGCAATGTTACATCACCGATACCAAGACGAATAATTTTCTTTTCTGGATTTGCCGCAGTAAATTCTTTCACTTTCTTACTAATCGTAGAAAATAAATAGCTACCAGGAAGTTTCAAATAATTCTCATTAATTTTATACATATACGTTCCATATCGCTAATTAGCAAACGATAATGCCATAGTAAAGATTGAAAGAACACGTAATTGGCACCCTTTCATATTTTATTTTCTTTCAATCACCATTTGAATATAAATCTATGAATTCAATCAACACAAAATATCATTTAATCATGTGCTCACTTTATACTAGCTTAATTCGTATAATATTCACCTTCAAAAACCGTCACTGCTGGTCCTGTCATAAACAATCGGTTAAGTTCTCTATCATAGCGAATTTTTAAATCACCGCCAAGCATGTGAACAGTAACTTCATCTTCAGTAAATCCGTTAAGGATACAAGCATAAGCACTTGCATTAGCCCCTGTACCACAGGCAAACGTTTCTCCTGTGCCACGTTCCCAAACTCTCATATTAATATGTTTTCTATCTATAATTTGTACAAACTCTGTATTAATTCGCTTTGGAAATAATTCATGATGTTCAAACTTTGGTCCAATGTTTTCAATATCAACTTTCTTTGTATCCTCTACAAACACAACAGCGTGAGGATTCCCCATAGACACACAGGTTATTTCATACTCTTTATCTTCAACTTTAATTGGATACTGAATCACTCTTGTACCAGAAACATTCACAGGTATATTTTCTGGTTCTAAAATTGGACTTCCCATATCCACTGTAACTTCAACAACCTTATCACCTTCTACGGATAAATCTAAATATTTCATTCCTGCAAGGGTTTCTATACTTAAATGTGTTTTATCTGTCATCTTATGGTCATAGACATATTTACCAACACAGCGAATTGCATTGCCGCACATTTCACTTTGTGAACCATCTGCATTGTACATATGCATTGTAAAATCACCTTCTGTAGAAGGCTTTATTAATACTAATCCATCAGATCCTATACCAAAATGGCGATCACTCACTTTTTTTGCTAATTCATTTGGGTCTTTAATATCTTCTGTAAAGCAATTAACATAAACATAGTCATTGCCACAACCTTGCATCTTTGAAAATCTCATGTAAGGTACTCCTTTCACTTCAAAAACTCTTTATATCAAGAGAAAATTATTTCTCTTTTTTTCCATAAATTTATTATAATCATAGTATATACGAATTGCAATTACAACCTGAATACTTAACCTGTAATGCTATGTAATAAGCAAAACATGCAAAGTGAATAACTTCCACATATATTTAATTTACTTATAAATATATACCGAAGTTATTCAACAAGAGTTTGAAAGCTTACATTTTATTGTACTTGATATTAACTATTGTAATATGAGGCATTTATAACATACTTATAATCATCTCTGCCATTTCTATTAAATTAGTACCACTATCCATACTTGATTTTTGTATATAACGATGTGCTTCTTCTTCCGACATGTTATTACGTTCCATCAGTACCAACTTAGCTTTCTTAATGACTTCCTTTTCTTGTTCTGTTCTCTGCCTTGGCTTATTTTTCTCTTTTTTCTTTCTCCGCATATAATTGTATGTCATAAGTTGTAAGGTGTTTAATAAATCCTGCACCTTAATTGGCATACTTAAACTTACAATATTGCCTTCCGAGCATTCCGATAATTTTGCTGGTGAAGCGATCAACAGCATCTCAAATCCTTTTGGAAGGTATCCATTTATCTCCCGATATAACATATCTGACAAACGGTACCCTGAAATTACAATACCTTCATCTAGCTCGTTTGCAATACTAATTGCTTGCGCTCCAGTGGTACAGACTGCATTGACATCATAGCTATTGCGTAGCAACAGATTCTTTATGTTATTCGCATCTTCAATCTTTGGAAAGGCAATGATAATACTCAACACATCTAATCACCTCCGTCGCATTTAGCTGTCCCATCTTAATCTTAGATTCTCATGAAATACTAACTAAATACGATTCAAGTAGTGATCAATTTCCCAATCCGTTACCTGCGCACAGTATTGATTCCATTCATCTCTTTTGGCAGATATATAAGCTTTTGAAATATGTTCTCCGACTACTCCCTTTATATACTCATCTTGCTCATATGCATCTAGTGCATCACTTAATGAACTTGGTAATCTGCGGATTCCTAATTCTCTTTTTTCATCTTCGGTCATGGTGAAAATATTTTTATTCACGCTATCTGGAGGTGTTAATTTATTTTTGATTCCATCTAAGCCTGCTGCCAAACAAACGGCAAGGGCTAAATAAGGATTTGCTGAAGGATCTGGACAACGAAGTTCAACTCGAATTCCTTCCCCTGATGTTGCAGGAATTCGAATAAGTGGGCTACGATTTCCAGCCGACCAAGCAACGTATACTGGAGCCTCAAAGCCTGGCACTAATCTTTTATAAGAATTTACAAGGGGATTTGTAATTGCCACCATTCCATCAATATGCTTTAATAAACCTGCAATGAAGTGATATGCTTCTTGGCTTAAACCAAGAGAATCTTCTTCATTACTAAAAATATTCTTGCCATCCTTTTCAAGAGACATATTAATATGCATTCCAGAGCCATTAATTCCTGTCTTTGGCTTTGGCATAAACGTTGCATGCATTCCATGTCTTCTTGCAATCGTGCGGACTGCCATTTTAAAAGTCATAATATTATCGGCCGTTTTAAGACCATCCGCATATTTAAAATCAATCTCATGTTGTGCTGGAGCGACTTCATGATGAGATGCTTCTACTTCAAATCCCAGTTCTTCTAGCATAAGTACCATTTCACGTCTTGCATTTTCTCCATTATCTACAGGACCGATATCAAAATATCCGCCCTTTTCTTCTGTGTATGTGCTAACGTTACCATCCTCTGTCATATTAAATAAGAAAAATTCACATTCAGGACCAACATGGAATGTATATCCCATATCCTTTGCTTCTTTAATCACCTTCTTTAGTATGTACCTTGGATCACCTTCAAATGGGGTTCCATCCGGACGGTATACATCACAAATAAAACGGGCTACTTTTCCTTGTTGAGGTCTCCATGGAAAGATTTCAAATGTATCTAAATCGGGATATAAAAACATATCAGATTCTTCAATCCGTGCAAAACCTTCAACAGAAGAACCATCAAACATGCATTTATTATCAAGTACCTTATTAAGTTGACTTGTAGTTACAGCAACATTTTTTAATGTGCCAAAAATGTCTGTGAATTGAAGTCTTATAAACTCTACATCTTCCTCTTCTACCATACGAAGAATATCTTGTTTTGTGTAGTGACTCATCTTTCATCTCTCCTTAAAATTATACTGGGTATTACATGAGTTTCATTCTTTTATTTATTTAAAAATAAAAGCCTCGGAGCATAAATTATCTCGAAGCTTTTGTTTTTTACTATAAAAAAAGACAAAGGCATCCTAAAAAGACACCTTTGCCTATGATTTAAAATCATATCAGCCAAATTTTCATTTGTCAACTTTTTTCTATTAAAGAATTAAAGTAATTTAAAGCACAGTAATTCTTTACAAAGATAGCAATGGGTGTACATTATACAATATATACATTTTGCTGCCTTTTTAAGCACTTCTTGCTTCTTTTTTCTTATTTAAATAATAGTGCAATGTATCAACGGATTGATTGACAACTAATCGCTTTGGAAAGTTTGTTTGTTCAATCAGTTCTCTTACAAGCTTATGATTTCCTATATCAGTAGCTATATGTGCGTCACTTCCCATAATCACTGGAACATCATACTTCTTACAAAGTAGTAACATTTCAAGATCATTCTCCTTTGTATTCGGTCGAAAACTTCCAGGTGATAAGGAACTATTATTCAGTTCTAATAATACATTAAATTCTTTTGCTGCTTTTACAATGCGTTCATAATCCAGTGGAAAACGTCCATCGTCTGGATGTCCTATAATATTAACATATGGATTCTTCATCGCGTTTATTATGGCCCTTGTATTCTCATCTTTCGTTCCACACTTAAAACAAGGTGGATGAATACTTGCAATACATAAATCCAATTTTCTTAAAACACTCTCTTCTAAATCTACATTACCTTCATAATCTAAAATATTTAGCTCACTGCCAAATAATAATTTTATTCCATACATTTCTCTTGGAATGACATGTAAATTCTGAAAATAATATAACTGACAAGTTCCTGGCATATTAGGGGCATGTTCTGTTATTCCTAGCAATTCTAGCCCTTTATCTGCAGCTGCTCTTGCCATCTCATATATTGTATTATAGGCATGTCCACTCGCTATAGTATGTGTATGAACATCCAATATATCTCTCATGGCTTTTACCTTTCTTTCTTCGTTAACTAGTCTCCGTACCTACATTATCAGTATTTGATGAAATTTGCAAGTAAAAGCTTTATAAAATATATGTAATGATTTTTTTAGCGTTTATAACATTATTGATTTAATTTTGCGGTTTGCATCTCATCATGCTAAGATAGGGTGAAAATTTTTAAGGCTATAGCAAGCACGTTAATTACGTCTATGCCACAGCCTTAATTCATCTTCATATTAATCTATTTTCATCATCTTCGCAATCACACTACTTAACTGATCTTTTTCAGAGCCAACCGTCAGAATAAGCTCTCCATAATATGTGTATAGGTTTCCAGCTTTGGCCTTATAATACTGAGAACCGCTAGCATTTATAGTTTTTAAATTTTTAGCATACTTAAGATTTCGCAAAGCATACATTGATATGGTGTCAGAAGCAATATGAAACGTTTCTTCTTCCCTCGCAATCGGATATGCAATTAATCGATTGTAGTGATAAAGACCTCCATCGATTATTTTCATTATAGATCCTTCTTCCTTCATACTAAACATCTTTAATCCAGTAAAATACACAAACGCATCATAGCTATTTGCAAACAGGTTTGGATCATATTGAAAAAGCGTAATGCCATGTTGAAAAACTAGTTCTTCTAAATAAGGATTGTAAGAGTAGCTATTCATAGATCTTACACCTTCAGGTATCTCAAACTTCTTATCTTTCTTTGCAGAAGGGTATAACAATAACATAGATCCGTCCTTATTATATAAAACACCATCTTCTGATTTTAAATATTCATTTTCTTTATCTACATTAATTCGCTCTAGCATCGGGCTTAATCCACCCGGCACGTATACTACATTATGAAATTCTTCAACTATTCCTTCCAATAATTGATTCATTGAAAAGCTTGCTGGTATATTTAACTCTATTAAATTCTTCATATTAATTAGCTGCTTATATTCCGCATTGGTCACAGTATTTGGTATTGTATATACCGTATTTTTATGATTCTGAGGATACCATTGTAATGTTGCCATGTTTTTCGTATATAAAATACCATCAATTGATGTAAAATTTTCATTTTCTTCTGAAATTAATACTTCTGCTAAATCTCTAAAACCAAGAGGATCATATCTATAAGCTTCCGATGAACGAATTGTTACAAGACCTTTTGGCAATGTAATAGAAGTCGTATTGTTATCTGTAAGAAACATATTGTAATCCAATTCTTTTACTGTATCTGGAATTACGATTTCCGTTATTTCGTTTTGATTTGGATATAACTTAATTTCTGTCAAATCTTTAGAGTACAAGATCCCATTATTTATCAAGAAATTCTTATTTTCTTCCGAAAGTATCACTGTACTTAGTTGATTTTCCACTGTCCTAGTTATACTTTCTAATGCATTTGGAATATATAATATCTTTGCGTGTGAAATATTTGAAATCATGGATAAATCAAGGGCAGTTAATGTATTCGGAAACGTTAATTTTTCTTCTACTCTAGCTTCTGGCCAAAAAAGCATTTTTGTTTTATTTTTATTATATACAATTCCTTGTTCCGATGAGAAATTTGGATTACTCTTATCAACATATACATGTGTGATCGAAGAATCACGAAAGGCATAATCTATCTTTTTTACTTTGAGAGGCAATATAAGTGATTTTAATTTGGTATTACTAAAAGCACTTACACCAATTTCTTGTAAACTAGTTGGTAATATCAGCTTTGTTATATTACTTGATGCAAAGGCATTACCTTCAATTTTAATTGTCCCATTAGGAACCGTATAATTCTTCCCTTTTTGATCTGGATAATTTGACAGTGTCTTCTTATCTTTTGTAAATAACACTCCGTTGACAGAGGTGTAGTATTTATTCTTTGCATTTACCGATATTTTAGTAAGAGATGGTAAAGTTATCCGTCCTACATATTTTACGTTTGCTCCTAACGTTAGTTCCTTGATATATTTATTTGAAATATATAAGTCCTCAATGGTATCTGGAACCTTATATGTCTTTGTTGACTTCTCCACTGGATAGTTAACAATGTTTTTTCCATCTTTTGAATATAATACACCATCAATAGATTTATAAACCTTATTCTTGCTTGATACTGTAATGCTTTTCAACTTTTGAAGTGGTGCATCATTATATGACTGATAGTACATTAAGTTCCATTCCTCGTAACTATATCCCGATTCAAAACTGGTTAAACTGGCTGGAAGTGAGATAGTTTCAACATTGGGAAATCGATGAAACATGTCACCTGGTAAAATTTTTACCCCTTCCGCCACTACTACTTTTTTTATTGCATCATAAGATACTGTTATAGCTGTATTATTACTCTTAGCTACTACCTGCTTTAAAACAACTGTATCTTTCCCCTGAAATTCTAATTTCATCGTCCCAACCTGAACGATCTTAGAGGCTGCTGCTACACCTACCGCTGGAATTTGTTGAAGAGCCATTATAAGAACTAATAACAAAGGTATAATTCTTGTGAAAATAGTTTTACTTTTCATAGTAATCCTCCTTTTTAATAATAATTTTATTTATTCGCAAATTTTTAACTTCTGTAAATTCATGGAAATCACTTATACTGTATGAATTAAATATGTCAAAATTTAGTTAATTATATTAACTATTATTAAGAACTATAAAAGTTCATAATAAAAAAACGCCCTAAGCTAAAAAGCTTAGAGCGAATGTGCCCAAAATATGCAATCTTACCTAAAATCAAAGGTCTTTATTTTACAAGATTAAGATATCATATTCATTTTTGCTTCATACAATTCTCGAAAATAATCATTCTCCGATAGTAACTCACTTAAACTACCATCTCCAATGATTTTTCCGTGTTTAAATACTAAGATACGTTTAAAATCCTGTATTGTATGGATACGATGTGCGATAGCAATCACTGTTTTATCCTCTAAAAATTCCATAACATTTTTCATTACAATATCTTCTGTTATGTTATCCATTGCCGAAGTTGCCTCATCTAAAATAACAATAGAAGGGTTCTTAAACCACAACCTTGCCAGTGCCAAACGCTGTCGCTCACCGCCAGACAAGCAAATTCCTCTCTCCCCTATCCTTGTTTCTAAACCCTCAGGCAGAGAGTGATACAATTTCATAAGATGAACTTTTTCTAATACTTCTATTATTATGGAATCTTCTATCTTATGATCAAATATAATATTTTCTCGTAATGTACCATCAAAAACAGGTGCTTCTTGTGAAATATAAGCAATGTTATCATAGTAGGTTTCTAAATTAATTTCCAATAAATTTAGATGATCCACAAAAATCTGACCTTCTTTTGGTTTTAACAATCCAAGTAAAAGTTTAATCAGTGTGGATTTACCTGAACCACTCTCTCCAACAATCGCAATCTGTTCTCCACTCTTTATTGTTAAGTTCATATTTTGCATAATCATTTTACTTTCATATGAAAATGCTACTTGATTTACCTTAATGTCTCCATTTAGCTCACTGACGAATTTTCCTGAAAACAAATTGGTATCTTCCTCTGCATTTAAAAAGTCTGCATAACGTTGAAACGCTGTTTTATCAAGTTTATATTGAACAAATAACACGTTAAATATTGCGATTGGAGTATATGCATTATCTACTAAGGTAAGTAACGCAACAATTGCTCCAATACTAATGGATTTTGTCTTCCATCCATACACAAGGATTGCAATTTTTATAAAAGTTATTAACAATGCGAAGCTTGTAAAAAAAGCTTCGTGGATCATCTTCATCTTGACTTTGGAATTCACTATCTCATTCTTTGCATTGTTTGCTTTCTTAATTTCGTATTGAAAACGATTATTTAAACGAAATACCACCAATTCCATAAATCCACGTACTAAAAAGTGATTCAGCTTTTCTTCATTTAAAAGAATATGCTCTTTGATCTGATACAATAGCCTTAAGAGAATATTAGTAATTAAAAAGACTAACACATAGCCGCAAAGTATAACTAACATAATCCTTTTGTCTATTTCATAAATAAAAAACATACTAAATAAAATCGAAGGAATTAATTCACGAACCAAGCAAAATGCATAATCAAATAATATACTTTTCCCAGCCTCTGCACCATTTTCAATCTTTTGCACAAGTTTTCCTGTTCCTAGCAATTGATAAGCTTCATATGCAATTCTTTGCATCTTTGAAAGAGCCTTTAACTTAAAATCGAGATAAATATCAGTCTCAAGTTTACGGCTTGGATATTCATCTAGATAATTAATAATGCATAAAGTTAGTATAATGACTGCATAGATTATAATGGTGCCAATTTTTAATGAACCTTTGGTAAAACGATCGATTACTACCTGAAAAAATTTTGCTTGTATATTCGTTAAAAATGCGATTGAAATTCCACTTATTATATATAAAAAAACTAACGTTCTATTTTTCTTTACTATTTCCTTCAAATAAATCATTCCTGTACTCCTTATCTTTTTTAAATAAAATTTAGCAACTCAAAGTATATAGCTTGTGCTAATAGAATAAAAAGTTCAGTACAGTCATGACTGTTAGCAAATCTATTTATTAACCTCAGTACAATCTGCTAACAGATTACATAAACTGTACTGAGTATTTAATTCGTTTTATTCTCAAAATGAGTTCACATCCTTATCAATGATGTGTTAAATTATAACATTTTTTATAAAATCAATCTACTCCTTAATTGAAAATCTTAAATACCATTTTTGAAAACAAACTTAAATGCAACCAGTTAGAAATGCGATTGCAGAAGTGGCAGTGCTGTACCTCCTTAGTGGAACGGCTTTAAAATATTAGGACAAAGCATTTATGCTTTTATTTTCTATCATCAAAAAAACACCCTATAAAATAAACACAAAATATGTTTACTTCACAGGGCATCTTTCCAAACTTTATTATAATTTAAATATTCTCATAGCAATGTTAAAATACACTAACACCGAACATGTATCAACAAGTGTAGTAATCAATGGAGCTGCCATAATTGCTGGGTCCACTTTACATTTTTTAGCTATCATAGGTAGCATACAGCCAATACATTTTGACAAAATTACTGTACCAATTAATGATAAAGAAATTGTTAAAGCAAGTAAGGGATCATGGTACATTAGCAAGATACGTAAGCCATTCACTGCTGATAAAATTACACTTACAATTAATGCAATTCGAAATTCTTTAAACAAAGCTTTAAAGAAATCAGAAAAGTGAATTTCATCCAAAGCTAGACCACGAATGATCATCGTTGAAGTTTGCGCTCCACAATTTCCACCAGTATCCATTAACATAGGGATAAAGGAAACCAATAACGGAATGGTTGCAAATGCATTCTCATATTCTGTTATAATAGCTCCTGTTAAAGTTGCTGATAACATTAATAACAGCAACCAAAGAATACGGTTTTTAGCATGCTTTAAAACGGAAGTATTAAAGTAGGATTCTTCACTTGGTACTACCGCTGCCATTTTAGTGATATCCTCAGTCGTTTCTTCTTGTAGAACATCCATGGCATCATCAATTGTAACAATTCCTACTAAATATTGTTCTTGATCGACCACTGGAATAGCAAGGAAATCATACTTATCAAACATCTTTACAACAGTTTCTCTATCTTCATGAGTATTAAGAAAAATAACGTTGGTTTCCATAATTTCATCGATTGTCTGATTTAAATCACTAAGAAGCATATCCTTTACAGATACGATTCCAATTAATTTTCGATGTTCTGTTACATAACAAGTATAAATAGTTTCCTTATCAACACCAACTTTACGAATACGATCAAGGGCTTCCTTAACGGTTAAATCTTTTCTAAGGTTAACATACTCTGTTGTCATTAAACTTCCCGCACTATCGTTGGGATAATCAAGAATTGTATTAATGCTCTCCCTTGTCTTTGGATCACTAATTTGTAGAATTCGTGTTACCACGTTTGCAGGCATTTCCTTAATAATATCTACCGTATCATCTACATATAACTCTTCCATAACATCACGTAATTCTTTTTCAGTAAATGCCTCAATTAAGATTCTTTGTAATTCTGAATCCATATATGCAAAGGTCTCTGCTGCCTTATCTTTAGTTAATAATCGAAATAATAAAACAAGTTCTTTTTCTGAGAATTCTTCAAAAAGAAGCGCTAAATCCGCAGGATTTGCAATTTCAAAAATGCTTTTTATAGCAGTAAATTCTTTATTAATTAGTAAAGTTAAAATAATTTCTTTATTCATTTAATATTCCTGCCTCTCCATTTTAATTGTACATAACGAAAAATGGGTAAGACTTGATTTTAACATTTAAATAATGTTTCATTATTTTACTTACCTCCTATTTTCATTTTATAACAATGTAAATCATCTAACTTTATTTGAAATAATTTTCTTAATAATAGTTAACTAAAAATTGTTACAAATTGTAGGAAGCAACGATTTACTGCATGCAAATAAAAAGATAGAAATTAGATTCAATGCGCCAGCTCCTAGGATTTCTTCCTTTTCCTATAATACAGCCCATAATTGCTCGTATTATCATTTTTTGCACAATATAGCAGATATATGCATTCCTACATATTTTATTCATGCTTCGCCAACTATCGTCAGAATCCAATTCCTATCACCTCACTATCATCCTTGCATTTTATATCCTTATAGGTATCCTTTACCATATGTAATCGTAGCATACTCTTTTCTTTCGCATACGTTCATGCATAGGCTGCGTTTTCTATTTTTTAAAGTCCAAATTCTTATAAAATAAAAAAAACCACGTCATAGCCGAACCGATGACGTGGTTATAATACCTAAATAAATAATATAAATATAATAATTTTATCACCGTTCAAGCTTTAGTTTCGCAGGGCACGATGAAATCATCTTGTAATTGCATTAGATTATGCCTTATTGTCGACATAGCCTGCTAACCAACTCATAGTGTCTCCACTACTCTGCGGCAGCAATCCTTATCCCTGTGGTAACCTTACCTACCGGACATATTAAGTTATTTTTACTGTATACTTATTTCTCCTATTTGTCAACCTTGAATATTTGGTAGCAAAGAAGAGGGCCCCCCTCAAGTAATTTTATTACTTTGAGAACACCCTCTTTCGTTGAAACTCTTATTAATCCATTAAGGCAAATAAGCGGCTGCAGAACCATAAAACATATTCGCGTGTAAAGTGAAGGAACAGGATACCTGTAACCAACATAAAAGGATACCTGCAATAATACCAGGAACATAAGGATTGTTACACTTCTTGAACAACCTTCGAATCAGTATCACCGCAATAGGGAATACCGGAATTGCATTAATGGTATAAGTGTAGGTGTAAGTCGAACCGAAAATAAAAGGCTTTACGCCACTTTTCGCGTAGAGATAGTAACCTACAAAGGTGATCACTAGTGCAGGAATGGTATTCATTACAGCAAAGAATAAATCATTAACCCACTCTGGCTCATTAGCAATCTTACAATGGTATGCGCTGTTGAGCGCTATGGATACTGCCAATCCGAATATTAAGTACATTGGCAAGTAAACAAAGAATACGCCAAGGTTTTCAAGAGGAATGTTTTTAAGTCCCCACAAATAATAGTGATAGTCAACATAAAATACATTGTTGGCAATCGCTACTACCACAAACACAACTGCACAGGCAATTACAGCGAGTAAAATACTCTTGAGCAGATTCACAAAGGAGATCTTTAGTCCCCAGTTGCTCATGGTTGCACCATTCTTGCGAGCATATAGAGCATAGGACGCAAAAGAAGTAATTAGCATAAATAAACCATTTAGCAATGCCCAAAGTGCATAAATATTAGTGGTCTGCTGTGCAAACACGGTGGAACAGCAGTAACCGTAGCCTAGCTTAAAGATAGCACTGATACTGAAAAAGGCAAACACACAATTTAAGATAGTCAGTATCCAAAACCAAACCTTCCCCTTTTTATCAGGAGCTGGACGAAGTACAGCATTTTGTCCTTCTCTCAATCCAGCAAAGAATTTGCTACGAGTTAAACATCCTACACTGAAAACACAGCACATCAATACACCAAGAAGACCTAGGATATTGCACACAGTTAAAGCTGCATAATGTTGAGATTGACCTACTATGTAATTTGGCGCTACAAAAGCATCCTGGAAGAAATCACATATAGCAGCGAGTGCGTTTGAACCGCCCTGAGGCTTAGGATGGATTTCCGCTGCAGCGTTTACGCGACGAAATACTTGTTCTCCGTCCACCTCCCCAAAGTATGTGTGGCCAGGGATGACTTGATCGCCTTCAAAAGCGCTAGGATCCTGTCCGAAAGCAAACAAAGATTTTGCACTGTCAGAGCTAAGCCACTCTTGCACACCCATTGTTTGTCCATTAGAATCCACACCCTTAAAGTAGACATGGTCATAAAGAGTATAATAAATACCAAAATCTCGCGCACCATAGATATTGGTCCAATTGCCATCAGTATCTGTATATACTGGATCGGAAGATACCAAATATATTGCTGAAATTGCAGGAGTTTCCTCCGCATTGTCCATCTTCACACTGTTATTAGCTGCCTGGCCGCCTGCAGAATGACCGGCCACACCAATTTGACTTTGATCCACATAATTAAGTGTTTTTGCATATCGTACAGCTGCATAAGCTCCATATGCATCGTTTACTTCAGTAGGTGCTAGATAGACTTCAGCACCAGTAATTTCAGAATCCCCGTGATTCAGCATATCTGGTGTAATAACTACAAAACCACGGCGTGCAAGCTCAAGACCGTATTGGGCGTAGCTTTCCTTATTTACTGTAAGCCCGTGTGTGAATATAACGGTAGGAGCAGGCGTTTCGGCTGTAGCAGAATCCGGCTTGTAAACCCGTGCTACAATTTTGTTTCCCCCTTGCGTCTCCAGTTCCACAGTAGAGATGCTAATATTTCCCCAGTCATGTAAAATACCGCTGGATAACGCTGTGAATATCAGGGTAAAAAGCAATGAAAATATCAGTGCTTTTTGTGGGGTAAATCTTCTTTTCTTTTCCATAGAAACCCTCCTTTTCATTGGTTATAAGATTATTATACTGGGAATAAAGTCCATTTCATATACATATAGCGACATAGCACTATCAAAAATTGACATAATTTTCAATAATCTTGGTTGAAATGAATAAATATGTTATATATAATAATGGTATTACTATACTTTTTGAACAAACACTTCAAGGAGGAGACTATGGTAACAGAACTACGCAAATATCTTGTGTCCAATAAAATATATAAAGATTCTATGAAAATCCGCATATGTTCCGATGAGTATTATCATTTTCTGCTGATTAAGTCAGGCAATTGCTTTTTTATTCGTGATGGAACCTATCGGCGATGCGGTATCCATGAGTTAATCATGCTCCATCCCCATACTTCTTTTCTACTCATGCGAACCTCCAATTCATTGCCTCTGGAACTGGTTTCTATGAAGCTTTCTACGGAGATTTTACGTGAAATTTCTCGTGAAGGTACAAATCTACTAGACTATTTTGCTGCAATACCATACGATTGTCCCATAATCACTGCAGAAAATAGCCTTTTGATGATAACTAAGAACCTGCTTTGGGACTTGATGAAGCAGGAAGAGAATCCTGAATTTGGAGATTTGATTTACCGCGGAGGCCTAATCTCCTTGATTGTGATTTTGTTTGCTCGCGCATTTCATATGGCAGATGGTAAAAAATGTGAACGGTATACAAAACCTGCTCTGCTGGATTCCCTGCTTTCCTACATCAGGGAGCATATAACCGAGGAAATTCCTCTGGCACGTCTGGAACAGGAGTTCAATGTCAGCAAACGACACATTCTTAGAGAATTCAAAAAAGGCACTGGGCAGACAGTACATGAGTACATTGTTAAAACAAAACTTTCCCTTTGCAAAAATTATCTTGCACAAGGCATTCCTGTGAAGCAAGTGTATAATCTAGCAGGTTTTGGGGGATATAATCATTTTTTCCGTGCATTTAAGAAGGAGTTTCATATGACTCCTGGAGAATTTTATCGAAGTACCCAGAAGGCTAGTGAGCAGAAAGTCATACAATATCAGAAATAAAGAGAAAATAGGATGCTTTACAGTAACTACATCATACACATCCTTAGTATGCTAAGATTTCATTGCCTAAGATCTTCTTTTGTTTTATGTAAATCGCTAATATTATTTCAAATAAGGACTTTAACATCAAATCCTATATAATAAGAAACCTGCCAGAATTGTTCTACACTATCTGACAGGTTTTAGTACAAGAAATCATTTTTTACTTGTCTTAATGACAATATGGAAATTATCCCATAAATCAATTGAAATAGATACAAATTCGTATCCTTTTTTCTGTTATCTATGCTACAATCATTTCATATTATATGTAACATCCATTTTCAACTTAATTTTCAAATAAGATTGTTATACTAATCCGTCTATTTTTAGCTCGTCCAGCTTCTGTATCATTTGTATCTACTGGATTATTTTCACCATAGCCAATTGCAGTCAAACGCTCTGGCGCTATTCCATATTGCTCAGCTAAGTATTGAGCAACATTTGCAGCTCTTTGCGCTGAAAGCTGCCAGTTGGATTTGTATAATATGTTATGTACTGGTACATTATCGGTGTAACCACCAATTTCAATTTTATTATCAACCTTTTTCAAAAAACTAACTATGCTATCCAGGTGTTTTATCATATCTTCTCTAATTTCCGATTTACCACTATCAAATAAGATATCATTGGCTAATGTAATAACAACACCTTTTTCTTCAATTGTGACACTTAAACTATCCTTAAAAGTACCACTATCAATGGTATCATACAAAAGATCTTTTAATTTTTCAAAGTCCTCAACACTCAAGTCCTCATTGAGTGTAACTTCCTCATACGGTCCCACATCTTCAGTATTTAGAGTACCTTCGCCATCTGTAATAGGATTCGTGCCTCCCTCTAATATGCCTGTACCTTTGTCTAGCAAAGAATTTGCTCCAGAACCTTCACTACCCATAGCGCTATTTAAGGATTCTGATAAATTATCATATTTTGTTTCATTCACATTACTCATCGCATATAATACAACGAAAAGTATCATTAATAATGTTATTAAATCAGAATAGGTAAGTAGCCATCTCTCACTGTTCTCTGATTTCTGCTCCTTCTTTTTCATCATCTAAGTAACCCTTTAGCCTTTCTACGATTAATGCTGGATTTCCACCCTCTTGAATCATTAAAATTCCATCCATCATCATGTTTTTTGTAACAAGTTCATCCGTATCTAATTCTTTTAATTTATTTGCTAAAGGTAACCACAATAGATTGGCAGAACCTACTCCATATAAAGTTGCAATAAATGCGACTGCGATTTGTGGCCCTAATTCATCTGGATTACTTAGATTACCCAAAACATGAACTAGTCCCATTACCGTACCGATAACACCCATGGTTGGTGCAAATCCACCAGCTGCTTCAAACACGCTAATTCCTTTGGAATGACGATATTCCATATTATCAAGTCTGCTCTCCAACGTCTTTTTAATAATTTCTGGATCGGTTCCATCCATAATCATTTGTAAACCATCTACAATAAATTTATCATAGTTATTGCTCTGTATTTCTGATTCTAGTGATAATAATCCCCCTGTTCTCGCCATATTAGCAAGCTTATAAATCGTATTAATTATTTCTTGTCGGTCCTGCTTGTGTCTTTTAAATGCGATTGCCACCACTTTAGGTAATTTTTTAAGTATGGATGAACGAAATGAAACACCTACCGCTCCTATTGTTCCTCCAAAAACAATCAGTGCCGCTGTTGGTTGCAATAATGAACCTATGTGTCCACCTTCTAGAACGAATGCAACTAACAATGATGCAAAAGCAATTACAATACTAATAATTGTTGAAATATCCATGCGTATAGCTCCTTCTTATTATATTTCATTTTGCTATTGCTTAATCGTTCAATGTTTCTACTCAAATAGATGAATAACTTATCGTCAGGTAAAATATTTTATCATTGATTAATTGGGTAAAATCAACCAAATATTAAGCATAGTAAAACTTATCAGATAAATTCTATACAATTCGATATTTTTGTCAATCATAAATTATTCTATATAAAATTATGTATTATACATGGTAATATCTTAAAAACCGCTTAATTCCTATATTTTTTTCATTTATATAAAAGTCTGCTTATTGTACGTAGTACTGATTTCCTAAAAAATTTTATTTTAAACTATCCTTTGGTCGCATTTCAGCAGAGCAATAAAGAAATCTCCAACAGAATAAGAGATTATAAATGTGCCACCTGTAATTGCTTGATTTCTGGCATTTTCATGTTAACAATAAAAAATCGCTTGCAGATGGTAACACATTCAAGCGATTCTCTCTACTATTAAGTTCAATATTACGGCTTCACCGTCATCGATATGTTAAAATCATTTATGTCAGTTCTCTTTTATATAGCTGAGTATAAGTCAATTTACCGGCAATCATTTGAGATTGCATCAGACTAATAGCAGTTGCCCTCGTCGTGAACATCTGCCCCATTAAATATTTCAAATCAATTTCACTGGAAGAAATAAACTTTCTAGCTAGGGTTACATGTGGAGTAAAGTATCTATTTTCCAAAATAAAATCAGCTGATATAAGTTTGCTGCGTAGGTTTTGATGTATCTGTTCCAATTTCAAATTCTGCTGCAGTCCAATCCACCAGATATCGCCGCCTTCACGTGGAAACCGCCCAACATGGTCAAATATCAAACAAAATGCCGTTTCTACAGCTTCATCAATAATTTGTTGAATCGTGGATAGCCTATTTTGAGAAATCTCACCCAAGAAAACTAAGGTCAGATGTAGATTATCTACTTGCGTAAAATTACCACATCCCAGACTTTGAAGGCGTTCCTGTACCGCCAGAATCTTCTGTTTGGTTATTTCATCAAATAAAATTGCAATGAACAAACGCATTGTTATCTCCTTTTATATCTGTTGGAAGTTAAATTATTTCATTATGAACTTTATTATATCAGAAATATCAACGGATTATTTTACTGCCATGTTAATAGTATTTGAAAATGTTTTCATATTACTTAATGAAGTTCGAATGACAAATTTTCTATCTTTTATCATATTCGTTTTATCAGTTGTTATAATAATTTTTGCTCTATTTATTAGCATATATTTATAAATTTTCTCTATTGTTACATCAGCCCATTCAATTGTTATTTTTCCTCCAATAAATATTTTATTTGAATTATAAGCGTATAACCCGTCCTTTACTAAGATTCTGAATGATGCTACCATTAACGGCACCGCATAAACTATAAATGGAAATTTCAAGTTTTCATCACCATAAGCATATAAAAAGAAATCAATTATACTTGAAATATAAAGAGTCATAAATAAAAATCCAACAATATAAATGGCAATTTCATAGAAGCTATCCAAAAACGAGATAACATTATTCGTTGTTATCAAACGCTTAAACCTTAAATGATTGTAAAACTGAAATACTATACATAAAACATAAGCCAGTGAGTACAGCATAAGAGTAATCCAAAAAAGTTCATTATTCACGTAGGTCTCCTCCTTATATAATAAGTTTAGGTTATTTAAGGCAATATTTCATTTATTTCTTTACCATCTATTCGAAAAGTAATTTCATTCCCAGTGTCTAAATAAAGTTGTATTTCATTGATATAAATTAGATGTCGATAATAATGCATACATCCTATAGCTTTAATCTCTCATTATAAGTTTACCTCACTTTATGGTAATTAATATTATTTTCAACGCTTTCATTTATTATATCGCTTACCCATTTTTTATAAATTTAGTACGTTTGCATTTCTTATAATAATACTTTCTAGTTTAGAGATTGTATCATTTGTTTAACTAGAAACGTAGTAAATATAATTCAATGATTACTGCTTTCGTATTATTAAACCTCTATACCATTTACATAATCTGTGAATTAAAGTATTATATAAACAATCCAATAATTTTCAAGGATGGACTAGCAACTTAAAGTTACAAAATAAAATATATGTATTGGAAGTGTAACAATGGATCAAGGTAGAGTAAGATTAGAGAAATATATTGGATTAGAAGATTACCACTATTATGCTAGTCTAGTATTTAACGAGAGCGTTATGAACATGAATCTTGGCAGAACCTTTACAAAAGATGAAGCCGATGAATATTTTAAATTTATGATAGATAATGATAAAAACTATGAGTATGCTGGAAACTTTAAGGTATTTATTGAAAATAATAATAGCTACCTAGGTACAGCTACATTAAGACTTTATGAGGATTTATCAGGGGCTGAAATAGAATATATGCTCCTTCCTGATTACTGGGGACAAGGATTTGGGACCGAAGTTGTTAGCTGTTTATTAAAGCTTGCAGCAAACTTTGTAAGTGTCAAAGAAATCACTGCTATTACAACTACCAACAATATCCATTCTAAGAAAGTACTGATAAAGAACGGATTTAAGTCCGATTGTATATATAAAGTTGAGGAGAATAACTCATTCGCTGAATTGTTTAAAAAAATATTATAGAGCTGTTTTAATAGGTCTTTAATATATATAACTATAAAAGATACGACCTAATTTAAAAAACACGCCCATAATATATATTAAATCTCCTAAAAATACAATCTTATAAATTCTACTTTAGCATTTAAAAACTTTTGACTTTAACCTTTACCGATATACCCTTTTATTTATAGTACATTATATTTTCTTTTAATTCTAACATTACTGAAATATATACATTTTAATAGCGAAAGTCGTGTAAAAATAACTATAATAGAGCAAAAATAAATTTTCTTTCAAAAACATGTTGACAAACTAAAAACTTCGTGTTAAACTAACTCTCGTATTATTAATGTATTAACGGATTCACATATTTTTAGAGATTATATGTATGCGTCACTATATATATAATTTGTAAAAATATGTGATTTTTTTATACTTTAAAATAAAAGTAAAATTTAGGAGGTACCACATGAATAAAGGTACAGTAAAATGGTTTAACTCAGAAAAAGGATTTGGTTTTATTACTACAGATAACGGAAATGACGTATTCGTTCACTTCTCAGCTATCCAAGGAGATGGTTTTAAATCCTTAGAAGAAGGTCAAGCTGTAAGCTTTGACATTGAAAATGGTAACAGAGGCGATCAAGCTACGAACGTAATCAGATTATAATAGAGTAATCTAAAAAAAATAAAATAATAACAGATAAGAAAATAGGAGATTCAACATGAATACAGGCATAGTAAAATGGTTTAACGCAGAAAAAGGTTTTGGTTTTATTACTACAAATAACGGAAATGACGTATTCGTTCATTTTTCAGCTATCCAAGGAGATGGTTTTAAATCCTTAGAAGAAGGTCAAGCCGTAAGCTTTGATATTGAAAAAGGTAACAGAGGCGATCAAGCCACGAACGTAATTAGATTATAATTGAGTGATCGAAAAAACATAAAATATTAACAGATAAGAAATTGGAGATTCAACATGAATACAGGCATAGTAAAATGGTTTAACGCAGAAAAAGGTTTTGGTTTTATTACTACAGATAACGGAAATGACGTATTCGTTCATTTTTCAGCTATCCAAGGAGATGGTTTTAAATCCTTAGAAGATGGTCAAGCTGTAAGCTTTGATATTGAAAAAGGTAACAGAGGCGATCAAGCTACTAACGTAATCAGATTATAATAGAGTAATCTAAAAAAATAAAATAATAACAGAGAAGATAATAGGAGATTCAACATGAATACAGGCATAGTAAAATGGTTTAACGCAGAAAAAGGTTTTGGTTTTATTACTACAGATAACGGAAATGATGTATTCGTTCATTTTTCAGCTATCCAAGGAGATGGTTTTAAATCCTTAGAAGATGGTCAAGCCGTAAGCTTTGACATTGAAAAAGGTAATAGAGGCGATCAAGCTACTAACGTAGTTAGATTATAATTACTTTTTTAATATATGAAGAGCTGTTGCATTAAATAATTGGTAACATGGACCCTATAAGATAGACGGTTAAAAAAAGAGAACATTCTTATAATTAACTATTCCTATCTTATAGGGTCTATTTTAATTAGAGTGTAGTTACTGGATAAATCCTAACATCATTTAAAAACCAAACACTTTCTCTGCATTTTTCCAGCAAACCTTCTCATACACTTCTTTTGAAAGTTTTCCTTCTTTCAATTTTTCATCCAACCAAGCGCCAAGTGGAAATACCATCTCACAGTTAACCATATCGGTTCCAAATATCAACCTATCTTGATATTTATCAAGAAATTCTAACCCGAATGTTTCATCACGCATCAAGGCATTTCCGCCACTGTTAGCCGATAGGTCTCCATAGAGGTTAGGATAATGTTCAAACAGATATGGCAAGCGACCACCAGGTACAACCGGACCCTCACCCCAGGAATTACGTGCCATATTGTCTGTTTTTGCATCTGCCGAAATCTCATACCAGAATGGCTGGCTATGTCCCACAAAAATCAATTTCGGATGGCGTTTCAAAGCATCTTCAAGTAGAGGCAGTCCCGGATGATCTGCAATTCCATAATTAAAACCAGCCTCTGGGCTCATATGAAATAAAATCGGCATATGTAACTTCTCTGCTGCATTAAGAACTGATTCAATAAACGGCGAGTTAAACCATTCATTTACAGCAAATTCGCCGACACCTACGGCGCCCTGCTCTTTGTATTTGCTTAATCTCTCCTCTATAGTATCTATGTCTGTTTCATCTAGACTGCACATCCATCGATACACTTCAGGAAATTTCTCTGCCGCCTGGCGAACCTCATAATTGCTATGAATGCTAGCATTATCCTCTCCACTTGATAAAATAATTCCTTTGCTAATTCCTAGCTCTTTTAGATGCGGAAGCATGTCAGCACTACTGCTCATTTTCATGATAGTCGGTTGCGGTGTAGTCCCAAAGGCGTATACTTTCTGGTCATCTTTTTTCTGCTCTCTCTTATGTTCTCTACTATCAAGTCCTAGATGCAGATGTATATCTGTCTTTCCCATTAATAGTTACTCCTTCCTTTATTCTGCTATCGCGGCTCGCATTACATTAACTTCGTTGATTTCTCCCTTTTTTAATTCTGCTGTAATACGTCCGTTACTAATTACCAAACAACGATCACTCATAGATACCAGTTCTGGCATATCTGAGCTTACCATAACAATTGACACTCCTGCCTTAGTCAAATCACTCATCAAACTGTAAAAATCTGCTTTTGTACCTACATCGATACCTTTAGTCGGTTCATCCATAAATAGAATCTGCGGATTATTCAAAAGCCATTTTGCCAAAATTGCCTTCTGCTGGTTACCGCCAGAGAGCTGAATCAGTTTCGTTTCCATGGTAGGGGCCTTTATTCTCAGTTTTTCAGAAAGACTTTTTACCTCATCCCTCTCTTTCTTTTTATCAATAAACGGACCTTTAGAAATCTTGTCTAAACTGGCAATTGCTATATTCTCACGGATACTAAGCATCCATATAATTCCATTACGTTTTCTCTCTTCTGTAACAAATCCTATTCCATGGGCAATTGCATCTTTTGGACTTTTGATTTCCACCTTTTTCCCATTAATATACACTTCCTTTTTCACATGGTTGGTATACTGTCCAAATATAGCTCCCAGACTTTCACTACGCCCTGCCCCCACTAGGCCTCCAATACCTAATATCTCGCCTTTTTTTAAGCTGAAGGAAATATCCTCTACAATATATTTTCCGCGGATATTTGGATGCGGTACTGACAAATGTTCGACCCTTAACACCTCTACATTCTCATTAACATGAGATGTTTTTGGGTAAAGATTTTCCACCTTTCTTCCTACCATATCTTCAATCAATGTAGATTCCACAACATCATGAATGTCATAGTTAGAAATAGTATGTCCATCTCGAAGAACCAACACTCTGTCACATAGACGATAAATCTCTGCCATCTTATGACTGATATAAATACAACTCACTCCTGCGTCTCTTAGCTCATTTAGCAACTTCATCATAATATCGACTTCTGAGTCTGTCAACGCTGTGGTAGGCTCATCCAGAACCAATATTCTAGGTTTTTTTGCAACCGCTCTCATCAGACTTAACATTTGCATCTGACCACTGTTCAGCGGCCTCACAATATCTCTTGGAGCAACATCTAGGTTTACTCTATCTAACAACTTCTGCGTATTGGCATATAAGGTTTTGTAGTCCACCATTCCATGTTTACCAGGTAGATTTCCCACGAACAAATTCTCTGCCACGCTTGCGTCTAGCATCATATTCATTTCCTGATATACCATCTCAATACCAGCTTTCTGAGCCATTGCTACACTTTCAAACACCTGAGTTACTCCATCTATTAAGATTTCACCTTCGTATTCACGGTTGCTGTAGCTACCAGAAAGAACTTTCATTAGTGTGGATTTTCCAGCTCCGTTTTCTCCGCAGATGGCCAGAATTTCGCCTTTCCTTAGCTCCAGATTTACATCATCCAAGGCAAGGACGCCCGGAAATCGTTTTGTTACATGACGCATTTCCAATACGTTTTTACTCATGCTCTGCGCTCTCCTTTCCCGTCACCTTTTATACTTAATTTCCACTTTTGGCTCGGCGGTATTTATCAATAATAATTGAAATAATCAAAATCAATCCAAAAATTAAATTCTGCCAGAAACTAGATACATGCATTAGTACCAGACCGTTATTAATTACTGCTAGGAGAAGGCACCCCAATAATGAACCCATGATAGTTCCGCTACCTCCCATCATAGAAGTTCCACCGATAATAACCGAAGACATAATGGTCATCTCAGTACCAGTTGCTACCGCAGTCTGGGCGCTATTGAAACGGCTGGCCATACAGATACCACAGAAAGCAGCCAATACAGATACCAGAACATTCACAATCGTTCGAACTTTATTCACATTAATACCTGCAAGCTTAGCTGTTTCTTGATTACCTCCCACTGCACAAATCTGACGGCCAAACTTGGTTTTTGCTAGCATCATATGTACCAGGATACCTTCAATAATTGCAATAATAACAGTCCAGTAAACTCCAAAAAAACGTCCCTGACCAAGTACTTTAAAACTATCTGAAAATCCTGTGACTGGAAGACCGTTTGTGCTTACCAAAACGAAACCGTTGATAACGTACTGTAGGCCCAATGTCATAATAAATGGTGGAAGGGCCATTTTTACTACGATAAACGATTTTAATAGACCGCATATAGCACCTGCCAAAAGAGTAAGTACAAATGCTACAGGTATCGGCATTCCGAAGTTTACCATGGCCCATCCACATATAATTCCTCCCAGGTTGGTAACGGCGCTGACAGAAAGGTCAGAGCCGCCTGAGATAAATAGACACGTCAGAGGCGCTGCAATGATAAAGGAATAGCTAGTTGCACGCAACACGTCTACCAGGTTTCTAGCCGCAAAGAAATTCGGATTTACTGCACCAATTACGACAATCAACACAATAATCGGCAACACAGCTCCCATTTCTGGTTTGCTAAGTACAGAAAACAGCTTAGTCTTGCTTTTATTCTTTTTCCCAATTGCTGTATTTTGCATTTTATAATTCGCTCCTTTTTTAATCCCATTTATTTTGCTGTGGCAGTTACTTCATAGCCGCGGGCTGCACCATACTCTACTGCATTCTCTGCCGTTACGCAATTCATACCAGAGTCAACTTTTTTCTCTACTTCTTTGCCATCCCAAATCTCCTTCAGCATATAAACACTTTCATATCCCATCTTGTAGAAGTTCTGATCTAATGTACAATCCAATGCTCCTGTCATAACATAATTCAGAATATCTGCAGAGGCGTCAATTCCTACTGAATAAAACTCGTCCTGAAGGTTATTTTCTTCAATAAAGTTTGGGACACCCAAACTTGCCCCTGAAGAATCATTACAGATAACTGCGTTGATGGCCGGATCAGCTTTCCACAAATTGTTCATCTTATCAGCTGCTGTGGTTGGATTGTTATCATCTAGCTCAATACCGTGAATAGTGATATTATCATGTCCTTCCAAAGCCTCGCAGAATGCTTCATATGTTTCCATGGTGCTGGCATTGGTGAGGTTCATTGTCATCCAAACTACTTTACAAGGGTTTTCTCCCACCAGGTCAATCAATGTATTCGCCTGTGTAACACCCATATTTACTTGATCCGTTCCTATATTAAAGTCTTCAATTCCCCCTAAGTATGTATTAGTTGTTCCAACAATCATTCCCTGATCATGTGCCCGTTCAATTATATCTGTGAATACATCTTTATCAAACAATGGCCCTAAAATGGCATCTGCACCATTTGTCATAGCAGTCTCACATAAGTTAGCCATCTGTGAAGAATCATTGGCTGTGGTAGGCGCTACATAATATCCCTCATATCCCAGTTCTGCACATGCGTCCTCAAAGCCTTGCTGTGCTTGACTCCAAGCTGCTCCGCCAACTTTCAGACTGACAAAGTAAATGGATCTCTTATCCCCTGATGATGTTCCTGTCTGAGTTGCTCCGGAAGTCTTCCCACTACATCCGGTCAATGCCATACTTAAACATAATACTCCTGCAAGTGCTGCTTTCACGAATTTACTCATATTTTGATCCTCCTCATTACCTTTTAATTTTGTATCTTAAGTGCTTATATCTTAGCATATAAAAATTTCAAAATCCTAGGTTAAAGAAATATAAATATTGCAAAAATTGACTTCTTCATACATTTTTATTATAATATAGAATATAAAAAAGATTTTTTTATGCATTTTGTTTATTGTTTTTTTAGGATTGGAGTGAAATTTAAAAATCGCATGGTACAAATTAACAAAAACTTTCCTTTTTTTGAGAAACCAATAAAAAAAGAGCCTTTCTTTACAGGCATAAAATTATTACATTACATTGACGCTTCCTTTGGCACCCTTCTACTCCACGAACATGACCACATTGAGGTTATGCTTATTCTGGAAGGTAGCATCGAAGTGGCTGTATCTGGAACACGATATCGAGTACCCCGCAACGGTATGATAACGATTCCTCCCCACCAGATTCACAGAACCATTATTTTAAAAGAGACCAAACGATATGAACGAATGGTTCTCCATATTTTCCCTGAATATCTAGATCAGATTATTCCGAAATCTTCCGGATATTCTTTCGCAGAATTTACCAAACAAGTGCATGTGATTGAGTACGCTCCCGAAACACTATTGCTTTTTCGAACCATGTTTGAGCGTATGTTTTATTCCCTGCGCCAGGAAACGAAATACCAAGATTTGATTATCCCTTGCCAGGTGATCGAGTTTTTCACAAACCTGAAATACACCTTGGCAGCGCAAGCACGTTCTCCGGTTCCTGCCTCGAATAATCTGGTCTTCGCAGCCATCAAATACATCAATGAACATTTTACTGACCCAGAATTCACTATAAATGACTTACTTTCCGTTGTTCATGTCAGCCACGGCTATTTATCTAGACTTTTTAAGTCTTATACCGGCGATAGCATCTATCATTTTCTACTCTGCAAACGCCTGTTTTACGCCAAAGAACTACTGATTAGTGGCTTATCAGTACAGGACTCATGCATGTACAGCGGTTTTACCGATTACACCAGTTTTCTTAAGTCCTTTAAATATCAATTCAAAGAAACACCATCTCAACTACGTAAAAAATATTTATCCGATGTTAAACAAGATTGGCCCACCCAGTTATAAAGACGGCATAAAAACGGTAGAGGCAAGGAAATCCTTGCCTCCACTGTGGCTACCCACTATGTGTGACTGATATCAGAAATGTATCTCTACCCTAAAACCTCCTCTTAATGTATTACCCCGTACTTGTCAATTACGCCGCAACTTTGCCGTAATATAATGGCTAAAAGAGTGAATATAAATTTTCTTTCAAAAACTTGTTGACAAACTAAAAACTTCATGTTAAACTAAATTTCGTATTATTAATGTATTAACGGATTCACATATTTTTAGAGATTATATGTATGCGTCACTATATATATATAATTTGTAAAAATATGTGATTTTTTTATACTTTAAAATAAAAGTAAAATTTAGGAGGTACCACATGAATAAAGGTACAGTAAAATGGTTTAACGCAGAAAAAGGTTTTGGTTTTATTACTACAGATAACGGAAATGACGTATTCGTTCATTTTTCAGCTATCCAAGGAGACGGTTTCAAGTCCTTAGAAGAAGGTCAATCCGTAAGCTTTGACATTGAAAAAGGTAACAGAGGCGATCAAGCTACTAACGTAATCAGATTATAATAGAGTAATCTAAAAAATATAAAATAATAACAGAGAAGATAATAGGAGATTCAACATGAATACAGGCATAGTAAAATGGTTTAACGCAGAAAAAGGTTTTGGTTTTATTACTACAGATAACGGAAATGACGTATTCGTTCATTTTTCAGCTATCCAAGGAGATGGTTTTAAATCCTTAGAAGAAGGTCAAGCCGTAAGCTTTGATATTGAAAAAGGTAACAGAGGCGATCAAGCTACTAACGTAGTTAGATTATAATTACTTTTTAATCGAGTAGGAGGAAATTCATTAATTGAATTTCCGTCCTCTCACACCACCGTACGTACCGTTCGGTATACGGCGGTTCAATAAGATTACCTTATTTGCGAATATCTTTCACTAAGTGTTATAAAACCTTGTTCTCTAAGATATTTATTGGTAAGAGTTGAATTTAAGATTGGGCTATTGGAGATTCTCCAGTAGCCTTTCCTTGTATTCGCATGTTCCCATGCTTTCCAATTCTCTACCCCTAGTTTAACTAAGTTATCATGTTTCGTTTTAATCTTTTTCCACTGTTTCCAGTAACAAAGACGTAAACGTCTTCTTAGCCACTCATCAAGTTCTCGTAAAGTACCTTTCATATCTGCTAGTTTGAAGTAACTTATCCAGCCAACAATTAATTGTTTTAGTTTAATAGCTCTGAGTTCCATACTCATTGCATTACTTCTTCCAGTGATACTCTTAAGTTTTCCTTTTAACTTCTTAACAGAAACTTGATGTACTCTTATTCCCATTTCACCTTTCTTATTGTAAAAGGTATATCCTAGATATTTTAGTTTCCATGGTCGGTCTACCTTACTTTTCTCTTTGTTAACTTTAAGCTTCAAGTCCTTTTCTATAAACTCCGTGATACTTTTCATAACTCGCTCTGCTGATTTCTTTGATTTCACGTATACATTGCAATCATCTGCATAACGGCAGAACTTAAGTCCTCTTCGTTCTAATTCCATATCTAGTTCATGCAACATGATATTACTTAATAGTGGAGATAAGTTCCCACCTTGAGGCACTCCTTCTACAGTAGCACTTACTAATCCCTTTTCCATCACTCCTGCATTTAGATACTTCCTTATCAGTCCGATTACTCGTATATCCTTGACTTCTTTATAAATCAGCCCAATTAACCTATCGTGGTTGACAGTATCAAAGTACTTTTCTAAATCTATATCTACCGCCCATTTATAGCCTTCATCCATGTATTCTTTACATTTTAGAATTGCTTGATGCGCGTTTCGATTTGGTCTAAATCCATAACTATTCTCTGAAAATTTCTTCTCAAAGATTGGCGTTAGTACTTGTGATACTGCCTGTTGTATCACTCGGTCTACTACAGTTGGTATCCCTAATGGTCTTGTTTTCCCGTTATCCTTTGGTATCTCTACCCTTCTTACGGGATTCGGTTTATAACTTCCATCTGCTATGGATTGCTTAAGCTCTTCGCCATGACTTCTTAGATATGGTAGAAGTTCATCTACTCCCATCTTGTCGATTCCATGACTTCCTTTATTCTTCTTTACACGTTTAAAGGCTTCATTTAGATTTTCATTACTAATGATTTTCTCTAGCAATCCATAGTGATATTCTCTTCGGGCGTTCTGTCTGTTATCCGACGTCATAGAAATGCTCGGCGCCTTTGCATAGCTTTCGAGTTCCACTCTATCCTTTTGCAAATGACCTGATTCTGTATTCAGTTGTCTGCTGTCATCACATTTCTTTGTTTCTTTCAAACTTTCAAAACCTCCTATTGTTCAGTCCTTCCCAAAGGTCGTCGACTACCTCCGGTACTATGACCTCTGCTGACTTCTTAGTGTTCAGCCATACATCACTGCATGGGTTGTCATTTCAGAGTTCACTTCCATGACGTATCACTAAGACCTCCCCAGGTAAGAACGCAATCTTCCTCTCCATCTATCTGCCACATTTACATTAATTAATTTCGAGTAGTTATTGGACTTCGATTTGTATAGCAATCTTATCCTTAATTAATGCCTTGTATGTGATTTCTGTTCGTCAGACCAGAGATTTGCCCACGGACTTCCTTCAGATTCGCCCTCACGAACGACACCCTTGTCTTGGGCTATACACTTGCCACTACTAGGCTGTGTTAGGGACTTTAACCCATTAGATTGCGCCCATGCTGGGCACACTATATTGAAACCCCGGGAGAGATTCTCCCGGGGTTTTTATGCGTACTTCATCAATAATAATAGCTCAAAAATTTGTGTATAATATTCCATCAATCAACAGATTCACTTGCTAATGATAACAGAATTCGTTTATATTTAACCTCTGTCCCTTAAAGGTCACTGCCCTGTTTGTCTTCAGATTTATCATAGACTATAATACAGCCTTTTCCATTCTCCTTCACCTGATAAAGCGCATGATCCGCTTTTTCCATCAGATCCTGATATCCGGATGCGTGTTCGCCGGAGGCAATCCCAATACTGTAGGACAGCTCTATGGCCACCTGCCTGATTTGAACCGTACTTAAAGCCGTATACAGAATATACCTGCACTTATCCAGAACCGATTCCAACTGCTGATTCACAAACAGAATCATAAACTCGTCTCCGCCATAGCGACATATGTAATCCTCTTTTCCAAGGACGGATGATAGTCTCTGCCCTGTTATTCGAATCACTTCGTCACCAACATAATGTCCATAGGTATCGTTAATATTCTTGAAATTATCGATATCGATAATTGCCATATAGATAGCCTGATCCGAATGAGCTTCGGTAAAATAATGATAATAATCCTCAAACATGGCGCGGGTCGGAAAATGTGTCAGCCCATCACTTAGGCTTAAAAGGTCTTCGCTCACCTGCATATAGTTCAGGATTTTCCCATCGGTACTTCTAATTGGAATCATACGATTTTTATCGTGTCCAATGAAAGTCCCATTCTCTTGAAACCTTGTCTCATAGTTTACTTCCACTCCAAGCGAGGCCTGCCTAAGAACCTCCTCCATCTGCATTCCCAGAATGTTGCCACCATTCAGCTGATGAAGAGAGCTGGCTTCTGGATTGTAGTATAGGCAATCCTTTGCACATTTGTTTCTATATATGATGTTGGCATTCTGGTCACATATTACAATCTTATTGGGCATGCTGTTAAGATAAAACTCCAGTCTCTCTCTCTCATACTCGATACTCTTCATATCCGTTATGTTCATGATTGTCACATACCAGCAGTTATATTCCTGTTCATATTTGGCTGTATCGTGTACCCAGAAGATTTCTCCTTGCTTGTTGCGCATCCGAAACTCAAAGTCAAGGTCTTCACCTCTCGCAATTTTTTCGTCAATCGACTTTAAAATATGAGAGACATCGTCCATAACAAGATCAGCAAATCTATTGCTAAACAAGATTGCAAACTCATCCTTCTCGTATCCAATCATCTGATAAAAGTAATCATTTGCGTAGAGTATCGTGGAATGCTCATCATTTTTGCAGTAGAGAACACCCGCATTTATGTGATTTAAGATGTTTACTACTCTGTTATCCAAAGATAATTTTGACATTTTCTTCCTCCTAACAATTAGCTATCTGGGCAGGTATTTCCCAGATGACATATTCATCTATAAAAAACAATGCAGACGCTCCGGCACAATGTCGGAGAGCCTTTTTCTTCTCTGACTTACGCCAATAAAATCCAAAACTAATTTAGTTATATGTATTATAAAAAATATCTTTTATTTTTTCTATATTTTTCTTCTATTTTCCCATTTTTCTTCCAATATTCTCTAATATATACAAAAATTCTGCTTTCAAAAAGTATTCTTCTTATATTATTTACAAATTTAAAAAATTCTAAGTCTGGAGCTCCCATGTTGGTCCTGGAAGTTTACCACAAAAAAACTGCACTATTTGAACATTATTGAAAAGCAATAGGATATGGATAACTCCAATCTTATAATTACTTTCTCAAACGTCAAATAATGCAGTTCGAACCAAAAACAAGAGAGTAGTTTGAGTTGGCTTTGACTATATCATACATCTAAAGAAATCTAATTTTCTCTAAATCCATTGGTTCTCCATAAAAAAACCCTTGAACAAACAAATAATCATTTTCTATTTCTTTAATTTTGGCCACTTGACTGATTTCTTCAACTCCCTCTAATACCACCGATTGATTTCTAAGACCTGCGAGCTTAGATATAAATAAAATTACCTCTTCTTTAAATTCATCTTTAACAATTCCATCAACGAAAAATTTATCTACTTTTATAATATCTGCATTAAAATTATGCAGAGTATCCAAGTTTGAATATTCTACTCCAAAATCATCGATAGCAAGTTTATATCCTGCTGCCTTTAATCTTTTTATATTTTGATTAACTTTATCATAATTATTCATTTTAAACCGTTCAATTATTTCCAAACAAATCTTTTTCTCTCCTAATCTTGAGTTAGCCAAAAGGCTAATAGCTCTATCAACAAAGTAGTCATTTTCAATTTCATTCAATGATAGATTTAGAGATATATAAAATTCCATTTTCTGCATACATTCGTAGTTATATATTTTGCTGTAATCTTCAGTTACTTTTTCTATAATCCAAAGAGAAACTTCATTTAGCATATTATTATTTTCAATTTCAGGGATGAATTTAAGAGGAGATATAAGCTCTTTATTCTTATCTTGTAACCTTAATAATCCTTCAAATCCAACAATTCTATTATTTCTTGGATTATAAATAGGTTGGTATTGTAATAAATAATTATTATGACGCATATTTAATCTGATTTTCTTTCTAATTAACATCTTTTTCAATCCTGGAACTAAAGCAAAAATAAAGATCAAAATACATACTAATAATAATAGGCCGATCGTAACCATATCTTTTAAAGCATATATATTTGTATGAATTATATTAATCACATTTTCTACAGGAAAAATAATCATTAAAAATATGATTTCTATTAAATATCTTAATTTCATAAAAGGTAGTGTCAATAATTTTGTGTAAATAGTTTATGCGTACCTTTCGGTAAACATATCCTGAAGTTTATCTGATGAACAAGCAAAGCCTCTAAGCTTTCTTGTAGACCATGATTCATTATAAGAAATCACTTTATAATAAACGAGTTTACTACATGCGTCTTCTGTGGGTAGTGCATCCTTAGTTTTTACAAGACGACGTACTTCTTTATTAAAGCGCTCGATCCAATTCGTTGTATAGATGGATTTTCGCATAGAAACAGGGTATTTATAGTATGTGAATAAGTCCTCGTCATTTAACCAGGATTCCACTACACGTTTATAAGATTTACTCCATTTAACAGCAAATTCGTCTAAAGCTGCTCTACACTGCTCTAGGTTTGGAGATTCGTATACAACTTTTAAATCAGCTGTAAAATCGTTGATATCTTTCTTACGAACACTACGAATTGCATTACGAACTTTATGGACAATACATCGTTGAATATCCGCTTTTGGATATACTCTATGAACAGCATCGTCAAGTCCAGAGAGACCGTCCATGACGAAGAGGAGAACTTCATCTACGCCTCGTTCTTTTATCTGGCGAAGATTATCCTCCCAAACATAAGCGCTTTCATTTACACCGATAAAGAAGTCTAATACTTCACGGTATCCATCTTCATCGACACCTAAAATGAAGTAAACGGCGTCACTTGATACTGTATCTCTTCTTAATTTAAGATGTAAAGCATCAATATAAATGACACTGTACCTCTTCTTTAGAGGACGCTTATGCCACTGTTCAATTTCTTCAAGAGCAACATCAGTGATATTACTTACTGTAGCCGCACTATAAGAATTTCCATAAAGTTTTTCAATGATGTTAGCAATTTCACGTGTAGATACTCCACTTGCATACATGCGGATGATCATGGTTTCTAGCCAATCATCTCTTCTTGCATATGGTGGAATGAGTTGTTGTTCAAACTCATTATTACGGTCACGAGGAATTTTAAGATTCTCAATCAGACCGTATTTGGTTTCATAATTACGGGTATAGTATCCGTTGCGTGAATTGCCAGTACCATGTCCTTCGTAGCTATATTTACTGTACTGGAGAATGTTAGTGAGTTCTTCCTTCATCAAGGTTTCCATGGTTTGTTTTAATAGACCAAGAATATACTCTTCAAAAAAAGAGTTTAAGTCTAGATTTTCTTTTTGATTTTTGTTATTATTAGTCATAGGGAAGTCCTTCTTTCTTGGTTATGTTTTTCTTCGTCGTTAAACATTTTACCATGTCAGATGGAACTTCTCTATTTTTATTTACACAAAATATTTTACACTATCTCATAAAAACCTCTTAAATATATACATATATAATTTATTTATTTAACCTTAATTGAAGTAAATTTTGATGATATTTTAAAATTTCGTTGAAATATCGAAAATTAGGCTGATTTGAAGAATTAAAATTTTCATTTTTAGTATAGTGAATTTCAATATTATTATTTTGTTTTATAATTCTAACTTCTGTTGTATCTTCTAAATCCAACTCTAACTTCATAAAACCCTCCTTTTTTTCATTATATATATATATCAAATACATATGATTCTATTGCATTTTATATTTGCATGAATCAAATATCATCTGATACCAAACAACAATACATTATTTTTTATCAATATATAACTAGGTTGTCTTTATTTTTTTATATTATATAATATAGGGTAATTAAAGCTGTGTGGCATATGCCACACAGCTAAAAGAATATTATGGTTTATAATAAATGAACTAGATATAAATCTAAAGATTCCATCTAGTATTGTAAAATTATCAACGTAAAACTTAGCATACGCATAAATTAAACTTAGCATATGGTTTATTATAAAAGTTTAACATATATACAAATATAAACTCGTTCAAGAGTAAATAAATATTAATGAAAAGTAGAATTACTAACTTTGTTGAATCTCTTGAAAGATGTATTTACTTCATTCATCAATTATTAACCCAAAATAATTGATACTGCCCAATATTATAAGAAAGAAGTTGAAAGAAATATAATGAGATTTTTACATACAGTGCAAACTGAAAATTCAGAAAAAAATATATTAAGAGAGATTCAAAAATGTGATTTACTTATATATAAAAATTATACGGCCGGTGATGTTATTATGGATTATACTGTAAATAATACGGATATCGGTATCCTACTTTCAGGCAAAGCTGAGCTTATTTGCAGTGAATATGACGGGAAGAGCTATTTACTGGAACAATACGGAAATAATGATATCTTTGGCTCCATTATTTCCTTGACTTTAGAAAGTAAGTTATATCTAATAATTGCAAAAATGGATTGTACTGTGCTATTTTTAAACTATAATCAATTTATAAAACATTTGTTCTAGTCAAGCAAAATTGTAACACTAGTGTATAAAATTTAAGCAGCTCTAGCCTGAGCTGGTGTTTTCCCTTTATTATACTTGTGTGGTCTTACATGATTATACCAAATATAAGCAAATTCATTTACTGCAGCATCTAAGTCCTCTTTCGTTTTATATGAAAAATGATTCATACGTTCTGATTTTAACGTATTATAATAACGCTCCATAGGAGCATTATCATAAGGACATCCTGCTCGGCTCATACTTTGTTGTATATGAGCCTTTTCACAGAATACATTGAATTCTTGTGAAGTGAATTGGGTTCCTTGGTCGCTATGAAGGATTAATCCTCTCTTTGGCTTATGACGCTGAATAGCAATTTTAAGTGTTGCAATCGCTAATTCAGATGTTATATGATCCCCATTTAAACTAGCAATCACTGAACGATCAAATAAGTCAAGAATCGTACAATTATAACGAACTGTACCATTTTCTAAAAAAAGATAGGTGAAATCTGTACACCAAACCTTATTTTTGGCTCCAACGACAAAGTTTTGATTTAAGAGATTAGGATAAACTTTATGAGCTTTTCCTTTCTTATAATCAGGCTTTTTACGTCTTGTAATAGAACGTAGACCGAGCTCTTTCATATATTTATGGATGGTTGAATCACTATACTTATATTTACGTTGTTCTAACAAATCACGCATCATTCTGTAGCCTGGAGCACCGTTTGCTTCATGGTAAATTTCAACGATTTTACGTTGCGTTTCAGCTTTTTGAGCATGATAAGTAGACTTACGATTCTTTAAGTAATTATAGTAAGCATTTGGTGATAGGTTGAATTTCCGTAAAAGCCAACGTAGGCCAAACGTGTTGCAATTTTTCTGGATAAACTGGTAAACAACTAATCGATTTCCTTCGCAAAGAATGCTGCCGCCTTTTTTAAGAACTCATTCTCCTTTTTCAATTCTTCAAGTTGACGTCGAAGACGTTTGTTCTCCTCGTAGGAATCGGTCTCTTGTTTGATGATAGGATTTGTTTTGCATTCTTTACGTCGTTGTTGTAGCCAGTATGTGATCGTACCACTTCCTAAGTTGTACTCTTCAGTTAAACTCTTTTTTGTACGTCCTTCTTCCAGATAAAGACGCAATATTTTTTCTTTTAGTTCAGGTTCATATTTATTATAAGTAGCCATGCTGTAATCTCTCCTTAGTTTTGTATTATTATATCAAAATTTTATACTAAGGTGTTACAACTTAATTATACCAGGACAATTGTGATATAAAATGTAATAGTCATTGTGAAATATTAAAGAATTTATTCATATTAATGTCCATTAGATCAAAATCTCTTTCTTTGCGTATAAATTTTTTATGTAAAAGTACAATTCGAGAGAAAATTCTTACCTATTTAGACTATAATCAACTCATTTTTGAATCAGATAGTTTTACAATACCAATTACATTATTAAAATTGGCTCAATATTTATGTGTAGATAGACGTTCTTTAATGAGGGAAATCCGTAAATTAAATGATGAAAAAATTATTAGTAGCTCCGGTCGTAAATTTAAGTTACTGTATCATCAAAATAGAGAGTAAATAAATTTGTGTGAAGATATCAGAGGTATATTTTACTCTACAATAGACATACATAAAAGTGCCTTAGCATAAAAATATAACGTGTTTTATAAAGATATATATAGAAGAGTACTAAAAATACACTCAATAATTGATCTGAAAAATCTGTTACTTTATTGTTCAATTATTTTAAATAATGCTAATTTTCTCATAGACCTCCCCCCAGTTTCTAAGTAGTAATTTCCATTTATTATCAATTTTTAATATAGCTAAGTACAAGTCTTTTAGTAATGCTGTATCACTTGGAAATTTTCTTTGTCGGTTCAGCTTACGACATGGTTCTGACTTAAATGAGGTAGTAGCCACCATGACTACTACCTCATACATTAACCTTTAAAACAGCCCTGTACTATAGTACAAGACTGTTATCTAAAACTCAATTTTTTAATTTCGTATACTGAAATTTGCAAGTACTTTATAAAAATAATACTATGCCCTTACAATCACTCTTTAATTTGTCTTCCTTCATGATCTATATGATAATTATCCGTATAGATTAATTGAGAAATAGGAACAATTTCATACCCTTTCTTCTGTAACCCAGTAATCATTTTCTCAAGAGCATCTGCGGTAAACTTAGCTCCATTATGGCATAAAATAATCGATCCATTTCCCAGGTGCTTGTTATTTACCACCATATTAATAATAGAATCCACTCCATAATCTTTCCAGTCTAAACTATCAACATCCCATTGAATCGTATAATAACCTGTTTCCTTTGCAGCCGCAATTAAAGTATTATTATAATCTCCATACGGTGGTCTAAATAATGTCATATCCTTCCCCGTCAACTCTTTTACTTTATCATGAGGCTTTTTAAGTTCCGCAATGCATTCTTCTTTTGAAAGCTTCGACATTTGCTTATGATTTTCACTATGATTACCAAGGTCATGACCTGCTGCCGCAATAGCCTTTACATCGTCAGGGTATTTTTCAATCCATCCGCCAGTCATAAAAAATGTAACCTTAACGTTGTGCTTAGCTAAAATTTCTAAAATCGTTGCGGTATCTTCATTCCCCCACGCAGCATCAAATGAAAGTGCAACTTGCTTCTTATCCGTTCCTACACAGTAAATTGGCAACTCTCTTTTACTATTTGATATCGTCTGTACCGCCTTAGGTACGAAATGAACTCCTGCTGCAATTAAGAGAATTGCTGATAATACAATAATACCAGATTTTATGAACCTCATTAGTTTTTCCTTATCAATTTCAAAGGTCATGGCATCCCTCAACATAATATGTATTACTATATTTATATTGAGAATACAATGAGTTATGATAAGATTATTAAAACTTTTCCAATCTGTTGAAATTTATCCATCACTATGATCCGTTTATTCTTAACCATTCATTTTCAATTAAAATTCCATAATTTGTTTCGTTTAATCAATCAATTATTCCCATGATGCAACATAATATTTCGTTTTCCCCTGACCTTCACTTGATATAAAGCTTCATCTGCATTTTGCATCATTTTTGTATATGAAAGTCTTTCCCCATTGGACGATGCAAATCCAATACTATAAGTAAGATAGAATTGATTGTAATTTAAATGCACTGGAATTCGGGTTAAGTCCATTAGTCTAGAGAATCTGCTTATAAGTTCCTCTTCATTATCTCCTAATATTAGAAGAAGAAATTCATCCCCACCGTAACGGCAGATATAATCTTCCTTTCCAAGAAACTGAGTTAACCGATATGCTGTCAGTTTAATTGCTTGATCACCAGTCAGATGCCCATATGTATCATTAATCATCTTAAAATTATCAATATCTACAATCCCTAGAAATGCACAAAAATCTTTTTTACGTTCTAGAAGATGATTATAGTAATCTTGAAATATTGCTCTTGTAGGAAAGTTTGTAAGATTATCTGAATTTGTAAGTAGATTTTCACTCACCTGCATATAGTTTAAAATATTATTATTTTTATCTCGAATTGGCACAATATAATTTTTATCATGCCCAATAAACTCATTTCCTTCTCTAAATCTAGTTTCATACTGAATCCTACCACCTTGTTTCAGATCCTCAAGCAAATAAGTAGTATCCATTCCAATAATATAAGGTTTTATCAAGTCCGGTAGAGTCTCTGAATTTTTATTATAATACACACATTCCTCAGCCTCTCGATTCTTATAAACAATGTTGGTATCCGGATCAGTGATTACAATTTTATTCGGTAGGTATTCCAAATAAGTATTTAATTTTTCTCTTTCATTTTCAATACTCTTCATTGCAGTTACATCCATAATCGTTATATAAAAGCAATTATATTCTTCATCATAACATGCTGTATCATGAATATATATTATTGTTCCGTCTTTTCTGCGCATACGATATTCAAAATCCAGATTTTCACCTTTTTCAATCGCTGCGGCAACATCAACTAAAATTTCAGAAACATCATCAATTACCATGTCCGCAAAACGATTTCCAAAGAGAGTCTCTACTTCTTCTTTGCTATACCCAACAATTGTATAAAAATAATCATTCGCATACAGGATCGTAGAATGGTCATCATTTTTACAATAAAGAACTCCTGCATGAATTTTATTTAAAATATTTTTAACTCTTTCATCAATATGCAAATCTAACATAAATTAATACCTCTAAAACTAATACATATTCCTGAAGAACTCTCTATTTCAATGCTATCAAAATACGTTTTTATATTGCAATCAATTACCTCTTTTGTTAACCCACCCCGATAATAGCACGAAAATATTCTTAACCCACCTTAATTATATTCTTCAACCATTAATTTATTAAATTTATCTTCAGGTAATGGTTTATTAAAGTAATAACCTTGAATAATATAACAATTCTTTTCTCTAAGAAACTTCACCTGTTCTTCTTTTTCAACCCCTTCAGCAATTACCTCGAGGTTAAGCTTTCTAATTAATGATATAATCATTTCGAGTACTATATCGTTTTTCTTTTGTCCTATTAAATCAATAAAAACTTTATCAATTTTTATTCCCACAAAATCAAATTTACTAATGGTATGAAGTCCAGATGCACCCATACCAAAATCGTCCATATGTACTTTGAACCCCATATTTACAATAGACGCTATCATTTCTTGTAATTTCTCCGCATTATGAGAAAGAGCTGTTTCTGTTATCTCAAAAACAATATCGCGTGGTTCAATTTGATAATCGTGGATAATTTGACTAAGAGTACTTTCAAATAAAGGATTTTCTACTTGATATCTTGATAAGTTAATGGATATTGGTACTACCCTAATACCTTTATTTTTTAGTTCACTAATGTTCTTACAAGTAAGTCGAACGACTTCCATGTCCAAATCTATAATTTGTCCATTTTCTTCATAGGTTGGAATAAATTTGGCCGGAGAGACTATTACTCCATCTGGCTTTTGCCAGCGCACTAATGCCTCAGCTCCAATTACACTATTATCTCTTGAATCATATTTAGGCTGATACCATATCTTAAATTCATTATTTTTTATCGCATTTTTAAATTCGGCCTCTATTTCCTTTTTCTCCTCTAAAGTATAACGCATTTCAATTTTAGAGAAATTATAAAATTCCGTATATTTACCTTTTATTTCACTTATTGCAATCAATGCATCATTATATGCTAATTCAATTGTGTCATAGTTGCTACACATTGAAATGCCTATTGATAAATGAAAATATGGTAATATCTTTGCACTAATTACATCATCAAGGGCTTTTTGATACATTTTTAGTTTAGAAATAATCATTTCTTTAGAATCATATTGAATGAGGGCAACAAATATATCATTTTTATCTCTATAAATTGAATCATTTTTTAATACCTCATTAAATATTTTTGATATTTCTAATAGCACTTTATTACCAATATGTATTCCATACTTTGTATTTATCATTTTGAAATTATCAATATCTATGACTAACAATGCTTTATCCTTAAGCTGTTGCATTTTATCATATGTGTAAAAATTTTCAAGCCAATTATAATTTTTTTTCTTTGTTACATCATCTACAAAAATCATATTGTTTAAGCGTTTCATATAATAGATGTAAGTAACACCTAAAAGTAACATTAAAAAAAAGACAGTCATCGTTATGGATGAAACAAATTTTACCGTAATATTACTCATTTCATCTGCATTGCTGGAAATATATTTATAAGGAACATATGTAACTAGATACCAATCATCAAAATTTAGCGGCTCATAATAAGCAATAAATTTTTCACCCTCATAATAGTAGCAGACATATCCTTTTAAAAGATTATTCATATCATCTAACATAGTCGAAAGTTCTTCTTCTACTCGATCTTTATCATGAAAGATATTATAATCAATTGTTGGATCTATTACAGAGTCCGCCACAATATCTCCATTTTTATCCAATACAATACTGCTCCCGTTACCTTCAAATGACGATATACTAAGAAGATTAATATAGTCAAGGGAACGATAGGTAGCTGTAAGCACATATTTTATAGAACCATCTTGGTAAACAGGAACAGACAGTATATTTAAATTCATAGTTCCATCTTCACTTAAATAACTTTCTGTAAACGACTCTTCTCCTTTAAACCCCTTTTGGATATATTCGTAATTATTTAGTTGAAACTTTTCATCTAATGTAGTTAAACAAATTCCACTTTGATTGGTTAGGCCTAAATTGTAAAATTTTAAAACTTTATTTATATGTTTTAAATGATCTACCAATTCTTTTTGAGAACATGTTTTAAGCTCACTTAGATGCATAGAAATGGATCTTAGAGTCTCTATTTTTTCAGTAAATCGGCTATTAATTAATTCTACATTTTGAGCTGAAACACTTAATATAGTGGCTTCCGCTTCTTTTTTACTACGCTTTTGTATATTGTCCCTAAAATCAATTAACACCAGCTTACTTATAAGTAGGGAAATCAAAGAAATTAGTGCTACCAGTATCCAAACTCGATTCTTAAACTTCTTTGAATCTTTTTTAATCATATTCACTGCATTCCTCCTTATAAAGGTTCACCTTGACTAATTCGAATGAAATATTTCAACACTAAGTTTCCATATAACTTCTCCGTAGTTTTAGCTTTAACCTCATATAAGATATTATTGGCGCTAGGCATAGTTCTCAAATGATACTTTTTTCTCCCCTGTATCATTTTTCTCATATCATTAAAGACAAAAAGCGAAACAATCACTTAAGAATACACCGAAAATGCCCTCTGTCAAAACTTAATTTTACTTTTAATTACACATTTCCATTTTTCCACTTTTAGAAAATATTCTTGCACAACTGCAAAAACAATCCCATGTATTGTTACCTCTATATTTAGATGATTTTTTGATGATATTTGGAATTTTATAAGAATTTGTTTGAGGAAAATTGATATTTTAAAATCAAACCTCTAAGCTTTCTTGTAGACCATGATTCATTGTATGAACCTACTTTGTAATAAACGATTTTACTACAAGTAACCTTTATTTCTAGAGAATCCTTTGACGATCAATCCAATTTATAACAATGGATTTCCAATAGATATTGATATTAATAGTACTTATATAAATCCTCATCATTTAACCAGGATTCAATAATATTTTAATGATACTGCAATTCATAGGTTGCTATAGTATTGCGCAAATTAATTCCATGACCTTCATAAATATAATTACTGTACTAAAGGACATTAGTAAGTTCTTCTTTATTCAAGGTTTCCATAGTTTATTTTATATGTTCAAGAATATATTCTTCACAAATAAGAATATTTCTAGTCAAGGTATATAAAACAATTCTTTTTAGCTTGTTTTATATACTTTACTATTTTTCCATTTTAATAATCGCTTTTAGCTTGTCACCTCCATTAAACTGAATAGGAAATATTTTTAAACATATACAAAATATCACATTTTGTAAATTTGTGCAATATAATTCCCCATGTTTTTCCACAATAATAATAAAATTTTAAAAATAAATCTATAAATTGTAATTTTAAATTCCACCCCTAACTATTTATACGTATGTAAATTAGTGGCTTAAATTAAATAAGTATAGTCCATTTAAAAGGTCATGGCATCTCTCATTATAATTTGTGTCAACAATGTTATATTGAGAGATGCCATGACAATTTTCATCCTATAAATTAAATTTATGAAGGTGGTTTATTAATTATTTTTGCCACAGCAATGCTTATATTTCAATCCACTATTACAAGGGCATGGTGAATTAGGATAAATTTTATTTTTCTTTGCTTGTGTAAAATCAATAACATTAGAGTTAACATTAGATTCCACATTATTTGCAAGAGGGAAGCGTTTTTCCTTTTGCTCTATTATCTCAGCAAATTCGGTAGGTGTATAACCTCTATTTAAAAGCATTCTTGTATTATTCCATAACTCTTTAATTAATGGAGTAAACTGCTGCATTTGGTTATCGTTCGTAAAATAAATATCATTTTCAGATAATAAATCAAAAATATCTTGCATACGACAATCATTTCTAATCTCTTCTTGAATATCAAAAGTTATCATACATGCTTCTTCTTCGCTTAACCCAACTATTTCATTAAGAAAATTTATCACGTTAAAAACATAAATATCCATTGGTGAGTATCCAGCTCTTGAATACATTTTCACTTCTTCTTTATTTGGTAAATAATAAGGCTTGTCTCCTTGTAATTTCTGAAGTTCTATATAATCATCGTCATCTACAATGTCACTTGATATTAATAAATTATCTTTTAAGACAAAATGTACTCGGTTGGATGGAAACTGTGTGGTGGCATCTAATAAATCTTCTATCGTAATCTGACTCTTTTCATTCTGATTATAAGCTTTTACAATTATATCTAACGGTACAACTCCGTAAAGTATTCTAGATGTTTCGCAGTACTCCCAAATGCCTCCAATATAATTTCTCTTTTTATGAAACTCCTTATTATTAAAAGTTTCATATGCGTTCTCCACGTCCTTTGGTACTACAAATTCAAATTCGCTACCTAGATATCCACCTTCTAATAAGTGAAATGCTAGATCATAATCAACATCCTCACCTTTGCCGTTAATTATTGATTGAAATGCATTAATTTCATCGTCATCCATAAGGGCAAAATAACGTTCCATTATTTCCTTTTGTAAAACATATTCAGAAAGTACGTCGATTAACTCTTGTTTCTTGTATGTTGTTACACGAGGTAATTTGTGTATTTTAGCAATGGTGACAAGTCCTTGTTTTGTATAGTCAAAATAAATATCTCTCAATTTTATATTGTCTGATTGATATGATTTCATAAATATTCTCCTTACTTTCCTAATAACATTATAAATACATGTATATTTATATTACTATAATTTCTATTAAGATTACAATTCTAACTCTATCAATTTATAATTTTTTTAGCGTTCAAGAAAGGTTCAAAGTTATTTCTATAAAGAAAAGAAAAATAGGCATACTACCTCCTAATCTAAATAAGAAGTAATATGCCTTTTAATTTTTATATTCAATTATTCAAATAGATAATTATGCTACAGTAACTATATTGACTGAATCAATTTAATTCATCAAAACATGCAGCAACTGCATTCGAGAACTTATAATTATTTTGAGCATCCCAGTTAATCGACCATGTCATAATTCCACGTAAGGTTGGATATGTATTAGGAGCTACAAAGTTGCCCGCTTTTGAACCAGTAACTAGCGATTTAAATGCCGAAGTTACAATAGAAGGATCAATATAACCGCTTCCTGCTCCTTTAATGGATGCTGGGAGTCCAAGTCCTACCTGATCCGGTCTTAATCCATTTTCCAGCTGTATTGTTGCAAGTGCTGTTAAAAAATCAGCATTACCTTGAGAGTACACTTTTCCATCATACCCCAACATTGCACCTGAATTGTAGTACTGTGTATTACATATTGTAAGTATATCTTTTATCGCCAATGCTAATTTAAAATATTCATATCCCGTAGATTGCATATCTAAAGTTTGAGGTGCCATAGTAATAATTAAATCTGAGCCCACTTTTTTATACAGTGAACGTAGCGCTTTCTCCATATATGTCGCACTAATTCCGTGTTCTAGATCAATATCTACACCATCAAATCCATACTTTGTCATTAAGTTATATACACTATTTGCAAAAATATCTGCTTGTGTATCATTCGCTACACTAACTGTACCAACTTCTCCACCAATGGATATAATAACCTTCTGACCTTTTGCTTTTGCTGCTGCAATGTCACTAATAAACTGGGCTTCTGTATAACCACCTAAAGCTGTACTTAATCCTGAATCTAAGGTGAATTTCACTTCTCCAGGTGTTGAGGTGGATTCAGCAAATGCAACACAAATAACATTATATGTTGATGGTACATCACTTATTTTTAAGCTTGTTGCTCCATTATTAAAGTTTTGCCAATATCCTGTTAAAACGTAAGGTGGTAAATCCGAAGAAGGTATTGTAGGTGTTGGCGTTGGTGATACAGTTGGACTTATCATCGGTGTGATCGTAGGTGTTGGCATAACCGTTGGTGTAGGCGATATCGTTGGTGTTGGTGATATTGTAGGGATTGGTGTCGGTGTAGCCGACGGAGTTAACGTTGGCGTAGGTGTAACCTCCCCCACATTACGAATAAACTTCCATGGCTTCCAATCCTCAGTTCCTGGTATGTCTCCAAGTGTCCACCATTTTGCCTCATATACTTTTCCATTATATATAGCTTGATCGCCAGCTACATATATTGTAGTACTATTCCATAATGGTATTGTTTCATTTTGTATATTTTCTGATGCTAATATTTCATTTGCATCTTCTGACGGAGTAAACGATGTACCAAGTATTGTAGAAGCGGTATTATTTCTAACTACTCCAATATTTTTCCATGGTCCCCACTCTTCTGTTCCTGGTATATTTCCAAGTGTCCACCACTTTGCCTCATAAATACTTCCATTATAAGTTACCTTATCTCCAGCCACATAAATTTTTGTATTATTCCAAGGTTCTATATTATTTATAGTTGGTGTTGGAGTTGGCGATACCATCGGCGTTGGTGCTAAAGAAACAGATGGTGTTGGTGTTATCGTAGGTGACGGCGATACTGTTGGCGCTATTGTAACAATTGGAGTCGGCGTCACAACTTGATTATTAATACCTAAAGATCTTGCAGTAAATTCAAGTAATTCTCCTTCTTTATCTCCACTACACTCCCAGAACATACCACCACCAAGATTTCTGCTCTTTAAATAATCTAATTTATACCCTAGTGACTCTTCATCATCATATGTAATAAACACTTTTGTTTGCTCACTGTATAGATAAGGACATTTTGCATAGTCATCCCAATACCTTACATATCCTCTCTTTCCAATATAATTTGTTTTTATATCCCAGTAATCCCAAGAAGAGCCTTCCCATGTTCCTAAATCAGTACCAGCCGAAGTAGCTGCACTTCCATTATGAAAAAGACTTGTCTCTGGAGTTGCATTTACATTAATCCATCCTCGTCCATAAAAAGGTAGTCCCAAGTTTAAATCCTCTGGATTCGCTCCTGCATTAATATAAGCATCCACTGTTGCTTCGATGCTAAAGATAGAACCTGTTGTATCCTTTGGATTTAAATACAATGGAGAATTGTGATTTGTCTGTGGATCAAAACCGCCATGATAATCATAAGTCATAAGGTTAATCCAATCTAAATACTTCATCATATTAGTAACATCAATATTATTCACATAATTCTGATTTGCGGATGATGCAATCGTTAACAGATATGTTTTTCCATCAATTGCACTTTGTGCATCGAGCTTTTGTCGAATTAATTTTACTAATTCTACGTAGTTTTGTTTATCAGTTGGTCTATGAGGTATATTATTTCCACCCTCCACTGGATATTCCCAATCGATATCAATGCCATCGAATCCGTACTTTAAAATGAATTCAACTGCGGAACTCGCCATCTTCTCGCGTTTTACAGGATCTGCGGCAACGTCTGAAAAATTGTTAGACCAAGTCCATCCACCAATAGAAATCAAAGTCTTAAGATTTGGATACGTTTCTTTGATCTTTTTTAACATACCAAAATGTCCAGCCGTATTATTGCTTTGATCTTCCCAGGTAAAACCTGCACTTGGATATAGGGATGTAATCTGACAATCTATCCAAGGATCACCTACAACTACAGTTCCATCGGATTTTAAATTTGCAAAAGCAAAATTTAAATGTGTCAAATTTGAAAAATCCACTTTATCAATCCCATAATTTCTCGCATAACCAGCCCACGATGCATAATACCCAATTAACCGATACTCTTTTTGAACTGATAAGTTTTCCAATTCATTTGTACTTTGCGCTGTTGCATTTGTATTCACAAATACTAACATAGCAAGCATAACAAATACTGTAAGTAAACTAATTAATCTTCTGTGTTTCATTTTTAAACTTCCCATAAAACATCCATCCTTTCTTTTTGAGACATAAATCATTAAGTTTTAATACTCTCTTCTTATGTTTCTTATAGAAAGCTATATAAAATTTGGGTCCATCAATCAGTTTATTATAATTTAATTTTAAATCAAATGCAATTTTGAGTACATAGTCAAAGTTGTTTTATATTGCTTATTTTTGTCCATTCTTGTGCTGATAATTCCATAAGCTCTCTTAAATTGATAGCCTTTGATAATAAAAAGATATTACAAATAGCTTTTAAAAAACGCTAATTTGTAATACCTCTTTGTTTTGAACTTATTAAATAATATTAAATAATCCTATGTAAATTCTTTAATGATATATCCAAAATCGGTGCTGAATGTGTTAAAGCTCCGCTAGAGATAAAATCCACTCCAATGTCCAGTAAGTTCTTAATATTTTCCTTGGTTACATTTCCAGAACATTCAGTTTTAGCGCGATTGCCAATTAGTTCTACCGCTTTTTTCATTTCTTCTGGTGTCATATTATCAAGCATAATAATATCAGCACCTGCATCTAATGCCTCTTGCACCATTTCTAAATTTTCCACTTCAACTTCTATTTTACGTACAAATGAAGCATATTCCCTTGCCATAGCAACCGCTTTCTTTACTCCTCCTGCTGCTCCAATGTGATTATCTTTTAATAAAATACCATCTGATAAGTTAAAACGATGGTTGTACCCACCCCCTACTCTCACGGCATATTTCTCAAAAATCCGCATATTGGGAGTTGTTTTTCTCGTGTCTAATAATTTCGTCTTGCTTCCCTCTAATAGCTTCACAATAGAAGCTGTATATGTTGCAATTCCACTCATCCTTTGTAAATAATTTAGTGCGGTTCTCTCCCCTGATAATAAAACCCTAATATCACCTCTAACTATGGCTAATAAATCGCCTTTCTTCACCTGCTCCCCATCCCTACATTTAAACTCAACAAAAGTATTGCTATCTAACAATAAGAATACTCTCTCAAAAACCTCTAAACCCGCTATTACACCGTCTTGTTTACAAATTAGTTCTACTTCACCTTGTTGGTATTTTGGCATCACAGAATTTGTCGTAATATCTTCATCCACAATATCTTCTTTCAGTGCTTGTAAAATTAACGGATCCATATTTAATTTCATCGTAATATCATTTATCATGCTATCCTACCCTTTCACTTCGTCATAATAACATTTACGCGTTGTTTCACCCATATTTGTTTCATTCGTATTGCTTCACCCGTTTTATTTCATCTATTATCATTTTCTTATATTCTGTTAGCAATGCATCTTTGTTTTTATACTTTTCATAGTCAATGGATTCAATATAACAATCACTACCTACTATTTCATTATTATGCGTTCCACTAAAACACTTTTCACTACCTGCTATCTCGATCTCATCTCTTCTACACAGGCGCATTTCACTGTCCGCTATCTCATTATCATTCCTACTACTCAAAGGTTTCCTAATTAAGAACTCCCAAGCTATATCTTCTGCCGCTCGTTTTGCAAAAACCAAACTTTCCAGTAATGAATTACTTGCTAATCGATTCTTACCATGTACACCATTACAACTGATTTCCCCTGCTGCATATAAGCATTCCATACTCGTTTTACTATGTAAGTCAACTTTAATTCCGCCCATAAAATAATGCTGGCTTGGTACTACGGGTATACATTCTTTCGTTACATCAAATCCTTCTTCTAAACAGTGTTTATAAATGTTTGGAAAGTGATTGATAATTTCATCTTTATCTATTGTTTCCATAGAAAGCCAAACATAAGGTTTCCCATCCCGTTCCATTTGCTTTTTAATTTCTTTTGATAGTAAATCCCTAGGTAGCAATTCATTCACAAAGCGTTCACCCTTGGCATTATATAAAATGGCTCCCTCCCCGCGAACAGATTCCGATATTAAGAATCTTCTTCCAGGTTTCGTTGAATATAACGTTGTAGGATGTATCTGAATGTAGTCTATATGTTCTAACGTAATATTATGGTTAAGAGCAATGGCTAAAGCATCTCCCGTTAGATGCGAAAAATTAGTCGTGTTATCAAATATACCGCCAATTCCACCACATGCAAACACTGTGAAAGGAGCTTCTATTGTATGAACTCCCCCTTCTTTATCTTGACCAATAATACCAAAACAGCGATTCCCTTTAGTTAAAATATCTAACATTGTAAAATACTCAATAATCTCAACATTTTTTAATTCTTGTACCTGCTTTAGTAACTTACTTGTGATTTCTTTCCCTGTAATATCTTTATGGTAAAGTATTCTTGGTGCACTATGAGCACCCTCTTTGGTAAAGGTGAGTTTCCCATCTTTCTTATTAAACTCAACTCCGATATCTATCAAATCTTCAATTACACTTTGTGAAGAACGAATCATAACGTCCACGGATTCTTTATTATTTTCATAATGCCCAGCTTTCATTGTATCTTCAAAATAACTGTCGTAATCAGCTTCATCTTTTAAGACACAGATTCCTCCCTGGGCTAAAAATGAATCACTACTTTCAACGTCTGATTTCGTTACAATGATAATTTTTTTATCTTTTGGTAAATTAAGTGCACAAAATAAACCTGCAACGCCACTTCCTACAATAACAACATCTGCTTTTCGCTTCATTACTATCTCATCTGACTTTCTCTTATATTCTTTATTCCATGGATTTAGTTTTCAAAAATTAAAATAATATTGCTCTACTTTGCTAGTTCTAACATACGATTTAGAGGTACCTTGGCTTTTAATCGTAGTTCCTCATCTATTTCCACTGGATTTTTACCATAAAGTAAAGTATCCCTGACTTTTTCTAATGTAATACGTTTCATATTCGGGCAAAATTGACGATGACCAACGGAATAAAATCTCTTGTTTGGATTCTTTAATTTTAGCTCATATTCAATTCCCATCTCTGTACAAATGATAAATTCATCAGCTTCTGACTGCGTCGCATAATCAATGATACCAGAAGTACTTCCGATATAATCTGCAAGCTCTAATATTTCCAATTTACATTCTGGATGTACTAAAATCTTAGCACTAGGTTTTGCAGCCATTGCCTTTAATACATTTTCCTTTGAAATACTTGTATGGACATGGCAAAAGCCATCATTAAATATAAATGTTTTCTCAGGTACCTGATTGGCAACATAACGCCCTAAATTTTCATCTGGTATAAAGAAAATATACCTATTTGGTAATGCTTTTACGATTTCAATTGCGTTGGATGACGTTACACATATATCTGCATATGTCTTTAATTCAGCCGTTGAATTGATATAGCACACAACTGCTAAATCTATGTATTTCTCGCGCATTTCCTTAATTTTATTTACATCTACCATATGTGCCATTGGACAATCTGCCGACATATCTGGAACCAAAACTCGTTTCGTAGGATTTAGAATTTTTGCACTTTCACCCATAAAGGTTACACCGCAAAATAATATGGTATCTTCCTCTACCTTTGTCGCTATTTTACTTAAATAATAAGAGTCTCCAATATAGTCAGCAATTGCTTGAACTTCCTCATTCACATAATAGTGAGCTAATATCACGGCATTGTTTTCTTTTTTTAATCTAGCTATCTCTTCTATTAAAGAATCCATAATAACCTCTCTTTGAATCTGTTCTTTTAAGTTTTAAACAATAATACCACATTACTTTACATCTGACAAGACACCTGTATTATTTATGTATTTAGTATCTATCAATTAAAAAAAGCTCCTGAGACGAATCCCAAAAGCCTTAAAATTCAAATTAATTTATATGTTGTACATGCCAACAAAATCTCATTTCTACAAAATTTAATAACATCCAACTAAACAATAAACAACACTCAATTACTGTTCTAATTTAGGTATATAATAATTTTCATTCGTGTCCGGATGCTTCACAATCGTAAAATCCATCTCATACACTTCATGTAGATTTTCTCTAGTTAACACATCCATACGGTCACCGCTTGCAAATATCTTTCCATCTTTCATTAAAAAGATCTCTTTGCAATAGGAGTATGCTAAATTCAAATCATGAAGCACTGCTATTATGGTTGTCCCACGTTCTTCATTTAGCTTTTTTAAACACTGCATCAATTCCATTTGATAACGAATATCTAGATGTGATATTGGCTCGTCTAAAATTAAATATGGTGTCTGCTGAGCGATTGCCCTTGCAGTAACAACACGCTGCGCTTCTCCTCCACTTAAATTTAAGAATGACTTATTTCTAAACTTATCACATTTTGTAAATCTCATTGCTTCTTCTACAATTTCTCGGTCTTCTTTCGTTACTCCAGCAAATTTTCCTTGATGGGGTGCTCTTCCCATCATTACTATGTCATAAACGGTAAATGCAGCATCTAAGTTTGTATTTTGCGGTACGAATGATAATATTGTAGCAAGTTCCTTACGATTATAATCATCGATATCCTTATCTTCTACTAAAATCTCTCCTTTAGAAACCGACAATAAACGTAAAATATGACGTATAAAAGAGGTTTTACCAGAACCATTGGGCCCTAATATCCCATAAAACTTCCCTTTTTCTATTTTAACATTAATGCCATTTAAGATTCCTTTTCCATCTTTTTCTGGCTGCCAGTACAATTCATTTATATCGATTCCCATCTTAATACCTATTTCAACTACCATAAATCGCATACTAGGTTGATATGGCAGACCTTTCTACTATTATTTTAAGCTTATCAATATTTTCATAAACTTTTTATCAATAAATACTTATACAACTTCGTTTTTATCAATAAACACCTATATAACTTTGCTTTTATCAATGAATTCTTATACCATTTTTCTTTTATTTCGTTGTAGTAAAAATATGAAATAAGGAGCCCCAAGTATTGATGTGATTACTCCAACTGGCAATTCCGAAGGTGAAATTAAGATTCTAGCTATCGTATCACAAAGTATCATAAAAATAGCTCCAAGAAAACAGGATAGAGGTATCAGCTTTTGGTATTTCGGTCCACTGATTAAACGAATACAATGTGGAATTATTAAGCCAACGAACCCAATAATACCACTAACCGAAACACATGCTGCAACTAATAAAGATCCAACAGCTATTAATACCTTTTTTGCTCTTACAGTATCAACACCAAGGCTTTCCGCTGTTTCTTCACCTGTAGATATTAAATTTAGTTCCTTAGAGTAAACACCAATCGTAATAGAACATACAACTGCAACACAAAATAAAAACAATACTTTTTTCCAATTTGATGCTGAAAAGCTCCCAAGTGTCCAAAGATATACTTTTTCAATTTGCTCACGATCCAAGCTCATTACTAGGGATATAAATGAGGATAGCATTGAGTTTACAGCCGTACCAGTTAGTAAAATATGTACGACAGGTAATTTGTTACCAACGCAAGATATTTGATACACAATAAGTGCTGTAATTAATGCACCGATAAAAGCAAATATTCCCACAACTCCAAGTCCTAAAAATGTCATACTAATCCCACTAAGCATGGCAATTGTTGCTCCAACTGCAGCTCCAGATGAAATACCTAAAATATGCGGATCTGCTAGGGGATTTCGAAATAGTCCTTGAAAACAGGCACCTACAATTGCTAATGAGGAACCGCAAATTCCAGCTAGGAAAATTCTTGGTAAACGTACTTGCCAAATAATTTTTATATAAACTTCTCTATATTCCCCACCATCCACAAGCCGATTCAAAAAAGGAATACGCATTAAAATTATTTTTAAACTATCAAGCATGGATAAGTTAGCAGAACCAACCGAACTAGCGAATAATATTACTATTATTAATAAAATCGCTAACCATGCACAATGTAATCTTATTTTTTTTCCTACATTTCGCACTTTACTACCCTTTGTATCAGTTATGATACCTTTCTTAATTAGTTTTCTTTCAATCTAAAATATAAAATACTTTATTTTTCGTTTTTTCATTGAAAGACAAAAATAAAGATATAATGACTGTTTCATTATATCTTTATTTTATATTTGTTTCAACAGACTATTCATTCTCAGCAAAAAAGTTATAAATTATTATCTAATATTATATATTACAGAACTTATTTATAATTAACAAGTTATTATTTACTATATCCAAAGCATTATTCTAATAAATTTATAGTAGTTATATATGTTTGCTCCGTACATGGCCCAGAATTATACTTTCTAAAACAGCTTTATATAACAATACGATTTGAGCATCGACATAACAATATTTATTAATCACATATTCTAACGTTTTAAAAATAAAGCATACACTCATTAACACCAAAGACACAATTGTTATACTAACTGGAAGTCCTTTTGCAATAATAAATATAGACGCTGCTAAATAGGCGATAAAAGCAAATAGATACGTCTTACTAATTCGAAAAGCCAAAGTCATTGTATCATTTAATCGATCATGCATTCTAGCTATTGTTTCAATATCCTTGTCTTTTAATCGTCGGTAAATATCTTCATATACAGCTCTTCCTTCTAAGGACTTATTCTGCATGTTTTTATGAATATATGTGAAATATCTATTATAACTAATAATTCCGAGCTCACTCTTAATTAATTTTTGAAAAACACTCGTCATAATTCCACTTCCTTCCGCAGATAAGTTGATTTAGTTATCTACCATTAGTATTTGCTACAAGACAAAATCAAGTCTCAGTAATTATTTGAAATTTTGGAATTAAACGATAAATTATTCACAAAATGTTCATATCTTATCCATACTATAAACACATATTTCAATTATAATAACATTATAAATCAACAACGAAAGTAATTAAAAAGTATGATTTATACAATTAATAATATGCTAATAAGATAATTTTTTTCATAAAACAAAGCCCGGCAGTTACCCTCCCCCTCTACCGGGCTTCTCCTCTGTTCTTTTTTAAATAACACTTATTTCTCCTATTAATTTGATTACTTCATTATAATCAAAACGTTCAGCCGCAAGAATCATTTCTTTAACTTTTTCTTCCTCATCTGCATTTGTCAATGGTAGCAACTCTTTTAAATTTTCTAACATCAACTCATATTCAAACCGTTTCGCATGATATAAAACCGCTTGTTTTCGTTCCTTCTTCTCTATCTCATAAGTCTCTTTATTACTTATACTTTCTTTTTTAATATTATGATTCTCTTTTGAGTCTATTATAGTATATGCGTCTATCGCATGTTCGAGTGCAGTTAAAAGCTGGGTTAATTTTTCTACAAAATTCATTATTTGACTGTAATTTATTGTTAAATTATTATCAATATTCAACTCCATCCTAGATGCTTCATCGGCTAAATTAGTCGCTCCAATATGCATTAGAACAGATTTAATACTATGATATTCTTTCTTTAACTCTAAGTATCTTATATCCTGTGAGAATTTATTCATCCGCTCAATACATTGACGAATATTAATGATCGATACCTTGATTATTTTTAAATAAATAAGTGCATCACCAATTGCATAATGGAGCCCTTTTTCATAATCAATACCAGGGATTTTAGAAACCAGCTTACATATGTTTTCTGCTCTATCATCCGAAGCATTCCTATTATACTCCACTTCTTCTTTTACAATATCTTTCATTTCGGTATTCTCTATATCAAACTGTGGAAATAAATCTTTTAGAATTTGATTTAAAATCTCTAATTCAATTGGTTTTTTAATAAGCTCGTAAGCTCCCGCTTGATTAAAATTTTGACGTATCTCATCATCGATTTTACCAGAAACCCCAATAATTATAGGCTTATTTGATGAATCAAACGTTTTTTGAATCCATCTTGTTAGTTCCAACCCGTCGATATTTGGCATAAGATAATCTATAAGAATTAAATTATACTTTTCATGTTTCATCAATTTCATTGCTTCATTTGCGCTTGATGCTTCTTTAACTGTCACACCTAGTAAATTTAATAAATTTTTAGCGACAAATCGATTTACAGTGTTATCATCTACAATTAAAACTTTAATCTTTTTTCTTTTTTGAAAATCATCTTGTTGAGATTCACCTTGCTGAAATTCACTTTGTATCAAACAGGAATTATAATCAGTATAAGAATTTTGATCTTTTGAAACAATATTAGTATATTGCCCAATGCAATTATTTATTTTACTTATTTTATCTTTTTGATCATTCAATTACGTTGCCTCTTTCTATTAAAATCATAAGCCTTTTTGCTTACAATATGTAATTTTATAGATAATCCACCTTAATAATAATTATTCAAAATATGTTTCATACATTTTTAGTAATATTTTATCAATAAGTACCATATTTATCAACTAAAAACAACATTTTAACAAAATACACTCTTTTCTAACCATGTTTTTTTTGTTATAATGAAAGATAGGGAAAAAAAATATCAAACTTTGTAATCAATTTTTGGAGGTAGTCGAATGTCAGATGTTTATATCATGGATCATCCACTTATACAGCACAAAATAGGAATAATGAGAGATAAGGCAACATCAACAAAGGAGTTTAGAGATTTAGTTTCTGAAGTTGCAATGTTGATTTATTATGAAGCAAGCCGTAATCTTCCTTTAGCTGATAAAGAAGTAGATACTCCACTGGTAACTACAACAGTAAAAGAGATTGCTGGTAAAAAACTTTGTGTTGTTCCAATTCTTAGAGCAGGAATGCACATGGCAGATGGAATTTTAAATCTTACACCAAATGCAAAGGTAGGACATATCGGCCTTTACCGTAATGAAGATACTTTAGAGCCTGTTGAATATTTTTGCAAACTTCCTTCTGATGCTTCAGACAGAGAAATCTTTGTAGTTGACCCAATGCTTGCAACTGGCGGTTCTGCAATTGCAGCAATTCAATTACTTAAAAATCGTGGGATTTCAAAAATTCGTTTTCTTTGCTTAATAGCAGCACCTGAAGGAATGGCTAAATTACAAGCTGCACATCCTGATGTTGATATCTACATCGGTGCTTTAGATGAAAGATTAAATGAACAGGGATATATTTTACCAGGCCTTGGCGATGCTGGCGATAGAATTTATGGTACGAAATAATCAGATTGTTTTGAACTGAAATTAGGAGCTACTTAAAATACATGAAAAGTGAAGTATTTTAAGTAGCTTTTCCTTTTAGATTATCTTACTGAAAATTTATAGATTGTAACAGAATCAAATTCTTCTCCTGCTTTTATTACACAGGATGGAAATTCATGAATATTGCAGCTATTCGGGAAGAATTGTGTTTCAAAACAAACACCATCCCTTTTTTTATAAACATAATTATTTTTTCCTTTTTCCTTACCCTCAATAAAATTACCAGTGTAAAGTTGCATTCCAGGCATATCCGTATAAATTTCCATAAGGCGACCTGTTTGCTCTTCAAAAAGCTCAGCCACTTTTACTGCTTCTTCTCTCGTTGTTTTAAGAACATAATTGTGATCATATCCACCCGCTTGTTTTAAAGGTAAATAATCAATTTCGATATCTTTTCCGATTGTTTTAGGCGTTCTAAAATCCATTGGAGTTCCTGTAACATCAAGAACTTCTCCAGTTGGAATAAGTGCATCATCCGTTGGAGTAAATTTATCTGAGTCTATCATAAGTTTATGATTTAATATGCTTCCAGAATCATGTCCCGCTAGATTAAAATAAGAATGATTTGTAAAGTTAACAATTGTATCTTTATCTGAAATAGCATAATATTCAATTACTAATTCATTGTCATCGGTTAATGTATAACTAACTGTAACTTCTAGATTTCCAGGAAATCCTTGTTCTAATTCCTTGCTAAAACGTGAAAATTCAATTTGGTTTTCACCATCTTCTTCATAAATTTCTACATCGTACATAAATTTATTATAGCTTTTACTGCCACTATGAAGATTGTTTTTACCATCATTTTTTTCTAATTCATAGGTAGTGCCATTTAATTGAAATGTTGCATTTCCAATACGATTTGCATGCCTTCCAATAAACGATCCGTATCCTGGTGAATTTACTTCGTATTGTTCTATGTTGTCATACCCAAGAACAACATCTTTAATTACTCCCTTTTTATCTGGCACTAGTATACTAACAATATTTGCACCAAAGTCTGATACAACAACCCGCATTCCGTTCTTATTGCTTAAAGTATATAAAGATGCCCTTTCTCCGTTATTCGTTTTACCAAATTGTTTATTTGATATACTCATCTTACCCTCAATTCTGGCAATTTTCGCCTTTACTTTTTCCCATTATTTGTATTATATCATTATAGAGAATAACTGAAAAGCATTTATTTTCCAATAAATGCTTTTCAGTTCCAAGTTTTTATCTTCTATTTTAAATAAAATACCTGTTTCATAAAAGTGATTGGCTCTGCCTCATTAAAATCGAAGGATCCTTCCACCATTTTAGAAGTAATTGCATTCCATTTTTGACATGCCTCACTTTTTGCTATATACTCATTGGCTGCTTTCACATCATCACATTCAAAACAATAGAAAAACTGATTTCCGTTTTGAAAAATCGAATAATTACGGTAGCCTGCCTTTGTATGCTCCTCCATAATTTCAGGCCATGGATTAAGATGCATCTTAACGTATTCCTCTAAACATTCTTCCTTTACTTTCCAAGTCCAAGCATATTTATTATTATTAATCATAAGCAAACCCTCCATTATCGATAATTACTTATATTATGCTATAAGAAATAAGCAAGTTCTACGTTAAACAAACGCTGTACTTTGCAGTTTCGCTCAACTTATTACCTAAAATAGCTCTAAGGCCAGTGTTAATCTTGGTAGCCCCCGCACCCTAAGACCGACTTTAGAGACAAAAAAAAGGTTAACCTTACGGTTAACCTTTCAATCAATTATTTCTTACAATATAGCTATTTCTGTATAAAATTCAAACATTTATATATATAGAAAAAGGTACACTGAAAGTATTCTTGATTATATTCTGCTTACGTTCGTAGCTTGAGGTCCTTTTGCACCCTGAATTACTTCGAATTCAACTTCCTGACCTTCTTCTAAAGACTTGAAACCGTCCATGTTAAGACCAGTGTAGTGTACGAAAACATCGCTTCCTTGTTCATCAGAGATGAAACCGAAACCTTTTTGGTTATTGAACCACTTTACAGTACCTTTGTTCATGAGTAAATCCTCCAATAAAATATTTGTGCAACCTATAGATTACAACATAATCATGATACCATTGATTTCTAGTAATGTCAAACATATTTTTACTGACATTAGTACTAATTTATAAGATTTTGGTAAAGAATAATAAATTGTACAATGAGAATACAAGGCATTCCTATGGTAAATTTTTTATGCTTTGTCTTATGACGAAACACTTGCATCCCAAGAATTGAACCAATACTTCCCCCAATAATTGCTATAAAAAACAATGTTTTTTCCTGAATTCTCCAGGCCTTTTCTCTTGCTCGGCGTTTATCAATTCCCATAATTATAAAACCAATTAGGTTGATTATTATCAGATATACTGTTAGAACCATCAAAAAATTATCCAAATTATCCTCTTTTCTATTATATAACTTTATAATTTAACTTAAGATGTGCTTAATTGATAGCGTATCCATGAAATACATGCTTTCACACTCCATATATGTAATCTAAGTCATAAGATTTAAACGTATAAACTAAATTTTAAAACTTCTTCAAGAATTAAAATACCACAAAATATAATTTTCCATTATGCTAATGAAAAGTACACTTTGTGGTATTTAACACCCTATTTTTATGTCATTTATTTAAGTCATTTTTAAGCCATATTTTAAGCCGAATATTAAAATTCTATTTTACTTGTTTTAGTGCTCTTACTTCGATGAATAGAGTTTACTCTTCTTCACTTTCGGAGATTTCAATTCCAAGTTCCACTAATTGTTTTTCATCCACAACGTTTGGAGCATCTGTCATTAGACAAGAAGCATCCTTAACTTTAGGGAATGCAATTACATCACGGATGGAATCTTCTTTAGCCATTAACATAACCATACGGTCAAGTCCATAAGCCAATCCTGCATGAGGTGGAACACCGTATTTAAATGCATTTAATAAGAAACCAAAACGGTCATAAGCATCTTCTTTACTAAATCCAAGTACTTCAAACATTTTTTCCTGAACATTATTTTGGAAGATACGTACGCTACCACCACCGATTTCAGTACCATTTAATACGATATCGTAAGCTTTTGCTCTTACTTTACCAGGATCAGTCTCAAGAAGTTCTAAGTCTTCTTCCATTGGCATTGTAAATGGATGGTGCATTGCTGTATATCTACCTTCTTCTTCAGAATACTCAAGTAATGGGAATTCAGTAACCCATAAGAAGTTAAATTTGTCTTTATCTAAGAGTTCTAATTGTCTAGCAATTTCTAAACGTAAATTACCTAAAACATCATATACAACTTTATTTTTATCTGCTGCAAACAATAGTAAATCTCCTGGTTTACCTTCCATCGCATCTACTAATGCTTTTAATTCCTCTTCTGTCATAAATTTAGCAAAAGATGATTTGTAAGTACCATCTGCATTGATAGCTAAATAAGCAAGACCTTTTGCTCCAAAACCTTTTGCAAATTCTACTAAGGCATCAATTTTCTTACGTGGCATTTCACCTTGTCCATTGGCATTGATACCACGAACAGAACCACCATTTTCTAATGCACCAGTAAATACTGAGAATCCACAGCCTTTTACTACGTCTGATACATCCTTTAATTCCATACCAAAACGAGTATCTGGCTTATCAGAACCAAAACGATCCATTGCTTCTTGCCAAGTCATTCTCTGAATTGGTAATGCAACATCTACACCGATTACTTCTTTGAATACTTTTTGTAATAATCTTTCATTAACATCAATGACATCATCTACGTCAACAAAGGATAATTCCATATCGATCTGAGTAAACTCTGGCTGACGATCTGCACGTAAATCCTCATCACGGAAACATTTTGCAAGTTGGAAATAACGGTCATATCCTGAAACCATTAATAACTGCTTAAACAACTGAGGTGATTGTGGCAACGCATAAAAATTACCTGGATGCACACGGCTAGGAACTAAGTAATCTCTAGCACCTTCAGGAGTTGATTTTGTTAACATTGGAGTTTCAATTTCAAGAAATCCTTCATCAGCTAAGAATTGACGTGTTAAAGTTGCAACTTTACTTCTCATCATTAAGTTTCTTTGTAAATCTGGTCTACGAAGATCAAGATAACGATACTTTAAACGTAACTCTTCCTTTGTTTTAGATTCTTCTTCGATTGGGAATGGAGGTGTCTCAGCTTCAGAAAGAATGCGAAGCTCTGTTGCTCTAACTTCCACTTGGCCAGTTGCTAAATTATCATTAACAGCACCTGCACGAGCTTCTAACTTACCTACAACAGCAATAACAAATTCACTTCTTAATTTGCTAGCCTTTTCAAAACCTTCCTCACCAATATCGCTTCCTTCAAAAATTATCTGTAATAAGCCAGAACGATCTCTTAAGTCAACGAAAATAATTCCGCCCTTATTTCTACTTTTCTGAACCCATCCCATTACGGTAACGGTCTCACCAATATTGGCACTGCTTAACTCGGCACATCTATGAGATCTTTTTAATCCCTTCATCGACTCAGCCATCTTTAATCCTCCTGTATCCTGTTTAATTTCCGAACTTTAGCTCTTCCTAAAGTTTATAATTTTTATAAAGACAAACTTCGTAATATAGATAAATGATATTACTATATACGATTTACATTGCTAATAATACATCTTTCATCAAAAAAGAATAATTAATTCTGATAAGATATATTCTTATAAGCTATTTTTCCTTTTAGAGTATACACTTCTTCTATGCTTAAATCAACGCTTTGTTGCATTTTTATCTAATTGATTGTTGCATTTTTCATATGATCGATAAATTTATCAAAATCAACTTCGATTTGCTCACCATTCTCCATATTTTTAAGTGTAACTTTTTGATTTGCTAATTCATCCGCACCTAAGAGCGCAACATATCTAGCACCAATTTTGTTTGCATATTTCATCTGAGCTTTTACACTACGGTCCATAAAATCAGTCTCAGTAATGATTCCTTCATTTCGAAGGTTTGTAACAAACTCAAATGCTTTTGCTTTTACTTCTTTTCCTAAGATCCCAATATATAAATCAATCTTTGGTTCTGGCGCTAATTCCACGTTTTCTTTTTCTAAGAAATAAAGAATTCGTTCAATGCCCATACCAAATCCAACGGCTGGAATATCTTGTTTTTCATCGATTTCATGGATTAAGTTATCGTAACGACCGCCACCACATAATGTAAATCCTTCACTATTTACAAATTCAAATACTGTCTTTGTATAATAGTCAAGACCACGAACGATTCCAGTATCAATTTCAAAAGGAATGTTTAAATCTGTTAATAATTGCTTTAATTCTTCAAAATGGTCCTTACATTCCTCATCTAAATAATCAATGGTTCTTGGAGCATCTTTCACGATTTCTTTACAAGTTGGTACTTTACAATCAATAACACGAAGTGGATTCTTTTTCATACGTTCGCGACAAGTTGAGCAAAGACTCTCTTCATGCTTCTTTAAATAAGACACTAATGCATCATTGTATGTCTTTCTGCAATCCTTACATCCAATGCTGTTGATATGAAGTTTTGCATCTTTTAATCCTATTTTATTAATAAATGTTGTGATTAAAGTAATTAATTCTACTTCTGCAAGAGGGCTCTTAGATCCAATAAACTCAACGCCAAATTGGTGATGTTGACGAAGACGGCCACTTTGTGGTTGCTCATAACGAAATGCTTGGGTAAAGTAAAATAATTTTGTTGGTCCGCTTTCTGCATATAAATTATTTTCTAAATATGCACGAATTGCTCCCGCAGTACCCTCTGGCTTTAAGGTAATGCTACGATCACCCTTATCTGTAAAGGTGTACATTTCTTTTTGAACAACATCTGTTGTCTCACCAACACCTCTTTGAAACAATACGGTATGTTCAAACATTGGTGTGATAACCTGCTTTATGTGATAAGTGTTACAAAGCTCTTTTGCTAAATCTTCAATAATGGTACGCTTGTGCATATTTTCACCATACCAGTCTTGTGTTCCCTTTGGTCTTTGTGTAATCAATGTAATCCCTCCTATTATCTATTTTATACAGCCGGTTGTTTCATATACTTCCGGTTAATTTCTTCTATATAATCTCTAATCTTTGTAAAATTGTCTGAATATACTACTTTCATAAATGCAAGAAAAATTTCCATATCAAAATTTTTGACTTCATCTATCATAAGTTCAATTGCTGTATCTATATCAAAAGCACTTCGATACGCTCGATCAGATACTAGAGCAGCAAATACATCACAGGTTCTTAAAATTCTAGCGCCATACGGAATCTTTTCCCCTTTTATATTATCTGGATATCCTGAACCATCAAAATTTTCATGATGATGATAAATACTTCTTAAAATTGTTGTAGAATACCCACCTATTTCTTTCAATGACTCATAACCTAGTTCAGGATGCATACGAACATATTTCATTTCCTCTATCTTCAAGCTACCTTTTTTTCTACCATATAAAAGGTGACCAAGTCGTAATTTACCTATATCATGTAGCATTCCTGCCTTCGCCATTTCATAACAATATTCCTGACTAAATCCTAATTCTTGACTTAAATAAAATGCTAAATTACTAACTAAAATACCATGGGCAATTGCTTCATCTAGATCTTCTTTTAGTTCATCATCTAATTCTGATTGCTCTAATAAAGTTTCATTTTGAAATTCCATACATCATTACTCCTTTACATTCTAGAACTTTAAAGCCATAAATCCTTGCTATTTTTATCTAAGAAATCTATTTTTCTTGAAATCATCTCGTCCACTCGTTCATTGTAATCTTTTAAACTTTTTACATTCTCAACTCGCTCAATACGATTTTCATTATGAAATACAAACTTAGAGGAACCACCAGCACCAAGTGCTAAAATCGTTTGCTTTTCCTCCATAATCAGAATATTATAAATTCCTTCTTTTCCATATCTAGCATATCCGATATTTTCTAAGTTTTCAGCCATATTCTTTTGGCGATAGAGATAATATGGTAAATAATTATTCTCTTTCGCATAATCATAAGTAAGTTGTAACATAGTAAGCGGATCTCTTGCCTTTAAGTTTGCATACAACTCTTTATTGGTATTTAACCTTGCTGCACGTTTTATTGCTAATGTATGCACCGTAAGACTATCTGGATTTAATTTATGAATTTGCTCTAATGTATAAGAAACGTCTTCTGGAGTTTCCCCACTTAGACCGATAATTATATCCATATTGATATTGTCATGTCCAACTTCTCTAGCCATATAAAATGCTTCTTCAATTTGCTGTACCGTATGTTTTCTACCGATAATATCTAACGTCTTTTGTCTCATTGACTGTGGATTTATAGAGATTCTACCTACTCCATAATCCTTTAATATCTGTAGCTTTTCCTTCGTAATACTATCAGGTCTTCCGGCCTCTACCGTCAATTCTTTTAAAGCATTAACATCAAAATTCTTATGAATCGTCTCTAAAAGATAAGCAAGCTGTGTTTCATTTAACGTAGTTGGTGTACCGCCCCCAACGTAAATAGTGGCAAGCTTTTTATCTGGAAAGCATGTTTTCGCATATTCAATTTCTTTTGTTAATGCCGCTAAATATGGATCTACCTCATTCTCGTATCGATGTAGTGGAAATGAAGTGAAGGAGCAATAATTACAAGTACTAGGGCAAAATGGTATCCCGATATAAATACTGTAACTATTTTTATAATCAATTCCTCTTAAAATTTCTTGCTCTCTTTTTGCTACTTGCATACTGACATCGATCTTTTCATCGGAGCAATAGTATTCCTCTTTCATGAAGGAACGGATACTCTCTTCTGACTCATTCATTTCCAAACGATCTAAGACCTGTTTAGTTGGACGAATACCTGTTAGTGTTCCCCAAGGAAGCTCCTTATTGGTATCTCTTACTAATAATCGATATAGAGCTCGATGTAGGGCATTACGATAGACGCTGCGATTAATATTATTTCCTAATTCTTCGGCTTCTTCTTCTGGCAAAGCGTCTGGCTTTATTCTTGTAATTGTAAAAGATGTTTCTCTTAATATAAACCTTAATTCTCTCCAATCCTCTTGGTTACCTTCCAAAAGATTAGAGTCGGCTCTAGAAAGATTTTCTTTGTTTACATCTTGATTTGTATCTTTAAATACGGTTATTTCTTCTTCTGGATAGAAGGCTTTAATGAGCGGACGAATATCCTGCTCATAGTCTTCTCCATACATTGTAATCTCTATCATATAAGCTCCATATAATCTAAAAAGACATATTATATCTTTACTATATATTAGTCAATGCGGATATTCGCAATCCGCTCACACTATTTAAACTGCATAAGGATTGTTCATTTTCTCATGCCCAATTGTAGTAGAACTTCCATGTCCAGGATACACATTCACATCATCTGATAACGCAAATAAGCGACCTTTAATTGAAGAACTAAGCTGTGCACTACTACCTGTTGGAAAATCCGTTCTACCTACAGACTCATAAAATAACGTGTCGCCACTGATTAAAATTTTGTGATCTTTTAGGTAAAAACAAACGGATCCTTTCGTATGCCCAGGTGTATGAATTACCTGAATTGTCGTACCTATTAAATGTAATACTTCTAAGTCTTCGAATAAAACATCTGCTGTCAAACTTATTGGTCTTCCAAACATAGAAGACAAATTTATATTTACATCCTTTAAAAAGGAATTCTCCTCAGTATAGGCATAAATTTTGACCTGCTTTGCATCTGCAATTTCTTTTGCTGCACCAATATGGTCAAAATGGCCGTGAGTTAAAAGAATTGCTTTTAATGTGAGTTCCCTATTCTCTAACTCGTTAAGAATTCTTTGTCCTTCTGCACCTGGATCTATCACAATTGCTTCTTTTGTCTCTGTATTGCTAAGAATATAGCACATCGTTTGCAAACTTCCAACAGAAAGTCCATGAATTTTTATGTTTCCCATGATTAATCCCTTTCTCTACACCACCATCAGCCTGTGGTTCTTTCAATATCTATAACACTTTCTACATTTCGTAATTTAGCAACAAGGGCATGTAATTGCTCAACGCCACGAATTTCAAAACCAACGCTAATGGTTGCTGTTCCTTGTTTACTAGTTCGAACTGTCATAGACGTAACATCCACTTTGTTTTCAGTGAAGATACGAGAAACATCAAGTAAAACACCATTTCGATTATTAGCATAAATTTTTATTTCAGCGGTATAAAGTTCATTTCCTTTTTTGTCCTCTGAAATATTCCATTCTGCATCAATTAATCTTGCACGGTCTTCTTCGGAAAGATTGATGATATTAATGCAATCGGTACGATGAACAGACACACCTCTACCTCTTGTTACAAAACCAATTATTTCATCTCCTGGAACTGGAGAACAACATTTTGAAAAATGTACAGCCACATCATGTATTCCTTGGACTACGATTCCGCCTTTTGATTTAACGATTGCAGGACGATCCATACGAACTTCAGCAATTGAATCCAGTACCTTTTCATCGGTAATTTCCTTACGATGTTTTTTCATGTATTCTTCTTGAAGTTTATTTACTACCTGACCTTCCTTCAATCCACCATGCCCAACCGCAGCATAGATAGAATCCCAATCTCGGAACCCATATTTACGCATACAAGCTTCCATGAATTCAGGCTTTAATAAATCACTTAAAACGATTGCTTTCGTCTTACAATACGCGGCCATCATTTCTTTACCACGGATGATGTTATCTTCTTTTAATTCCGTCTTAAACCACTGATTTATCTTATTCTTTGCTTGTGTACTTTTTACAAGATTTAACCAATCTCTACTAGGTCCTTTTGAGTTTTGAGAAGTGATAATCTCAATACGATCGCCATTTTGTATTACATAATCGATGGTAACTAATTTACCATTGACTCTTGCTCCAACCATTTTATTACCTACAGCACTATGAATACTGTAAGCAAAATCTACTGGATTTGAACCTGCCGGTAAGTTTTTAACATCGCCTTTTGGCGTAAAACAATACACACTATCAGAAAACAGGTCTAAATCATTCTTTAATAAACTTAAAAATTCTTTGTTATCGGATAAGTCACGTTGCCATTCAAGGATTTGTCGTAGCCAAGTAAGTTTAGCTTCTTCTGTATCTTGTGAATGCTTTCCATCTTGTGCTTCCTTGTACTTCCAATGCGCTGCAATACCAAATTCCGCTGTACGGTGCATTTCAAAGGTTCGTATTTGTATCTCAAATGGTTGTCCTTGTGGTCCAATTAAAGTAGTATGCAGGGATTGATACATATTTGGCTTAGGCATAGCAATGTAATCTTTAAAACGTCCTGGTATCGGTTTATACATTTCATGAATCACACCAAGGGCTGCATAACAATCTTTCACGGTATCTACAATAATACGAACAGCAAACAAATCAAAAATCTGTTCCAAGGTTTTATTTTGATTTACCATCTTTTTATAAATACTAAAGAAATGTTTAATACGTCCGTCTATCTTTGCAGTAATACCCGTCTCAGCGATATGCTCACTTACATCTTTAACAATACTTGCAATAAATTCTTCTCGCTCTTCTTTTTTTGAAGATATCTTTTCAGACAAATCTTTGTATACTTCTGGTTCTAAGTATTTAAGTGATAAATCATCCAATTCTATTTTTATTTTAGAAATACCTAGACGTTGTGCAATTGGCGCATAGATATCCATGGTTTCTCTTGATTTTTCAATCTGCTTAATTGGAGTTTGATACTGCATCGTTCTCATGTTGTGTAAACGATCTGCTAGTTTTATTAAGATTACACGAATATCTTTTGCCATAGCAAGAAACATTTTACGTAAATTTTCGGCCTGTATTTCAACCTTATCTTTGGAGTAATTAAGTTGTGTTAATTTTGTTACACCATCCACTAAAAGTGCAACCTCTTCCCCAAATTGTTCCGATAATTCTTTTACGGTTAAAACGGTATCTTCTACAACATCATGAAGGATTCCTGCGGTAATTGTTTCTTTATCAAGTTCTAATTCTGCAAGTATAATTGCTACGCACAGAGGATGAATAATATAAGGTTCACCCGATTTTCTTTTCTGATCCTTATGAGCTTTAAGCGCAACCTCATAAGCCTTCTCAATCATGGACAAATCTGTAGAAGGATGATAACTACGTATTGTATTTAACAAATCCTGAAACAAATCTTCAGGGCTTGTGAAATCAGCTGGGGTGTGAGTTCCAACTTTTTTAGTACGTTCGTATGATATTTTTTGTTTATCCAAAGACTCCTCATGGTTAAGAAGTGGTTGTGGATTCTTTAACTGTTCGGAGATTATTTTTTGTATATTGTCCATGAAAACCATTCCTTTCCTTATGCTTCGCTATCACTTGTTTCTTGAGTTTATCTTTTTATTATAATAAGAAGCAACAAAAAAATCAATCTTTTTGGCTTTATGATAGAATTCACTCGAATTTCTACCGATTATTATATCAAAATGGTAAGATATTTCGCTTTTTAGAGTTGAGAATACTTATTGTTTCCAATTATGCGCAAAAAGGCCATTTAAAACGCTAACATGCGTCATAAACAGCCCCAATCTTATTGTTTTAAATTAATGACCTTCATATTTAATGACAGATTCAACAGAATATCCCTTTAACTTGTCTCTTCCGTTTAATCCTTCAAGTTCCATTAAGAAAGCAATTTTTACAACTTCTCCACCAAGTTGTTCAATTAACTTTATAATAGCTTCAATCGTTCCACCAGTTGCAATGAGATCATCAATAATAACTACTTTTTGTCCTGGTTTAATTGCATCCTTATGCATTTCAATAATTGCTGTGCCATACTCAAGATCATATTCGCATTCAATGGTTTCACATGGAAGCTTTCCTTTTTTACGAACAGGTACAAATGCTTTATTTAAATTATATGCAATTGGTACGCCGAAGATAAAGCCTCTGGATTCTGGTCCAACTACCACATCAAAATCCAAATCTTTTACTAAGTCTTGCATTTGGTCAATTGCCATTCTTAAGCCATCTTTATCTTGTAGCACACTGGTAACATCACGAAAGATAATACCTTCCTCTGGGAAATCCGGAATACTTCTTACATAATCTTCAAGCTTTTTCATTTGGTACACCAAACCTTTCTACTTTTAACTTAAACAGGCTATCAAAACTTTATTTATCATTTACTTTTAAATATCTATCTTATTAAGCCCTTGATTAATTCTTGAATCAACTTTAGTATTATATCACTAAGTATAACAAATGGTAAAGAATTTTATGTTATTTACCATAATCTTAATGCAATTAAAACGAGATAAAAGGGACGATTGTAAAATAGTAATATAAATTTACTATTTAACAATGCCCCCTTCATTCTAAAATATTATTTTTTTAGATCGTTATAGCTTTCAAGTAAAGCGTTGATTTCTACCTTCTCTATCTTTTTAAAGAACTCGTGTCTTTCATCTTTAATTACAATTGGCTTTTTATGATTATATTTAAAAGCTGTAACCAAATCACTTTCTTTATAGATAAAATTATCTGAAATAAAATTCCAAACTTCTTCACCTTTACTTGTATTTACCATCAATACACTCGTTCCTTTATTGTCATACATGGTTGGATCAGAATGTTGGATTCCCCAGAAGTCACCCATCGTAATATCACCAACACGGTTTTTATATACGAAGGAGCATTTTCCACATCCAGGTCTTGCAATAATATCTTTTGCAAAACTTCGGTAATAATTATTTCTTCTTGCATTTACTTTTAAAGGATCTCTGTTTTTAAATTCTACTACGATGCTATTATGTTGAGCTAACCAACCCACACTCTTATCGCGGAATCTAAAATTAGTTACTTCTGAGTTAAATTTATTTCCTAAATATTCAACGTACTTACGAAATACCTTAGGTGATGGTGACGCATGACAAAGAATTTCACAAATCAAAAGATTCTCATATGGTTTGCGTAAATATGCTTTTAATGCCGCAGCTTCACAAGGTAATCCTGAGTATAATACGAATTCTCCTTTGTTTAAGAGTTCTTTAATTCTAGGGAATACCCCGCTGAAATCACTTTTCGCATATTTTGCACCATAAAATGCTTTACAGTCCTCTAAATTGTCTGCAATATCTGAAACCACTTGCATTTTATCATCGTATTTTACACCTACCACATATCCATGCTTTTCGTTAATTGCATATTTAACAAGCTCTGGGAAGATTGCACCAGAAGAGCTTCCTAGACGTACTTCTTCGTCTTTATTCATGGCAGCTAGAATCTTAGGATAGTTCTCTTCATAAGCTACTGTTTGCGGATTTTCCTTTTTCACACAAACTTTAGCACAAAGATTACAATTAATACATTTATCCTTATCTACTACTGGATATAAAAAGCCTTCCACATCCTCTTTCATTGTAATTGCATCTTTTGGACATACTTCTTTACATGCAGAGCAACCACAACATTCCGATTTTAAAATATTGGTTGGACAATCTACCATAGCACTTGATTCATCTAAATGAAGCTTTGATTTTAAATCTTCAATTATACTTGTACGATATTCCTGAACTGCCTTACGAAATGCTGGTTTATTGTGTAATAAGAAATTAGATTCCCCTTGATAAGCTTCTACATTCGCTAGCAAATGATTGCTTAACTTTAATTGCTTAAGTAGATTTACAATCTCAGGATTATCACTAATCGTCACAAAATTTTTCTCATGTAATGCTGCCATCAGCGTACCTGCCATGGTATCTGTAATTACAAGTTCAGCATTCCATACATAGCCGATATAGGTTTCAACTTCATCATCTTTATACGTAGCAACTGTTTTATTGATTTTATTCTCAGCATCGTTATGCACAATTGCTAATCCTTTTTCTTTTGCAATCTTTTCTATAAAATCTCTGGTTTTCGTATTCATTTTCTCTATATCTACAAACAAATACTTTTGTATTAATTTAGGCTTAATTGCAAGCTCATGATATATTTTTTGATTTATTAAAACACCTGCATCATTTACAAAGAAAACACCTGGGTATGCATCGATTGGTCCATTCTCTAATGCCTCCCAAACCTTTTTCTCATGTGTAAGGTAATAATCTAAATGCTGATAAACCCCCAGGTCCTCTTTTCCTTCTTGATTTCCTTCAACAAGTGAAAACCTTGAGACAATAAACTCTGGTGTTTGCTTAGTGACTACTTCCTCCACTTTTGTATTTTCAGTTTTAGCAAAAATCCCTTTAAAACGGTTAGCAATTCCAGTCTTTTGCTCAGGTTGTACCTCTTTTTTTACTTCTTCTAAACGATGATTTACAACAACTGGTACTGCCTCAAACTCCTTGATTATCTTGTGTAATGCCCAGGTCTGAATGAGAGCTTCTCGCCCCATGTTTTTTACATCAGTTATAATTCCTACTTTCATGTCAACCTCTTTCTGAATCCTCTCCTGTTATTTAACTATTCCCCATTTTAATTTAAAGGTTCCTACTATATATAGAGTAATTGTATCCTATTTTATTTAAACAAGCAATGATTTATCATGTTTTTTGTAATATTTTACAATTCCTTCACTTCAAAACCAATGCTATACTCTTAGAATAAATTGCGAATTAAGTATAACGCAAAAATAGCTGCTATACAAACAATTTTTACACATGTCTCGTTGCTTTCTATCATTTACGATAAAAAATTTAGAAACTACATATATAAATCTAGTTTGTACAGCAGCTACATATAAAGTTACTTACTAAATACTTAAATTAAATTTGTTCTCATTGCATTTATTGATATGCCTATCTTCATTATTATGCATGCACTATTGTTATGCGTGCATTATTGTCATACATGCGTTATCGTTATGCATGCATTATCATTATGCATGCATTCATCACCATTTTAAATGAACGCTAGATTGTTGCAATATCAATTAATGTAAGATTATCTTTGTCTGCATTTTCAAGACTTGTTAACAATGCATTCGCTGTATCTAATGAAGTTAAACAAGTTACACCAGTTTCGATTGATGTACGACGAATTAAGAAACCATCTCTTGATTTATCACGACCTTGTGTTGGTGTATCGATAACTAAATCAATTTCATGTCCAAGTAATAAGTCCATAATCGTTGGTGCTTCCCCGTCTAATTTGTTTACAGGGATTGCATTTACGCCATTTTCACGTAATACTCTTGCAGTACTTCTAGTTGCATAGATTTCATAGCCAAGTGCTTCAAATCTCTTACCTACACCTACTGCTTCTAATTTATCCGCATCTTTCACAGTAAGAATCATCTTCTTGTGTTTTGGAAGATTTACGCCTGAACCTAAGAATGCCTTATAAAGTGCTTCATTAAAGGTCTTTGCGATACCAAGACACTCACCAGTTGATTTCATTTCTGGTCCAAGGCCAATGTCTGCACCACGTAATTTCTCAAAGGAGAATACTGGCATCTTAATAGCAATGTAATCCGCTTTTCTCGCAAGACCAGTGCCATAACCTAAATCCTTAACTTTGGCACCAAGAATTACTTTGGATGCTAAATCAACAATTGGAATACCAGTTACTTTACTAATGTATGGTACGGTACGAGAAGATCTTGGGTTAACTTCGATTACATAAACTTCATCACCGTATACAATGAACTGGATATTAATTAAACCAATTACATTTAAGGACTTTGCTAATTTTCTTGTGTAATCTACAATAACATCCTGAATCTTATCGGTAACATTGATTGCTGGATATACACTGATACTATCTCCAGAGTGGATACCTGCTCTTTCCACATGTTCCATAATTCCAGGGATTAAAATATCTTCGCCATCACATACAGCATCTACTTCCACTTCCTTGCCCATTAAGTACTTATCAACAAGGATTGGATGTTCTTGTACGTTACGGTTGATAACTTCCATAAATTCACGTACATCATCATCACAGATTGCGATTTGCATACCTGCACCACCAAGTACATAGGAAGGACGAACAAGTACTGGATATCCTAATTCATTTGCAGCAACAATTGCTTCTTCTGCTGTAAATACAGTCTTACCTGCAGGTCTTGGAATACAGCATTTTTCAAGGATGGCATCAAATAATTCTCTATCTTCTGCTGCATCTACGTTTTCCGCAGAAGTTCCTAGAATAGGAACACCCATCTTTAATAAAGCTTCTGTTAATTTAATTGCAGTCTGTCCACCAAATTGTACAACAGCACCATCTGGTTTTTCTAAATCTACAATATTTTCTACATCTTCTGGTGTTAATGGCTCAAAATATAATTTATCTGCAATATCAAAGTCAGTACTTACTGTCTCTGGGTTGTTGTTTACAATGATTGTTTCATATCCAGAGCGATGTAAGGACCAAGTAGAGTGTACAGAGCAATAATCAAACTCGATACCCTGACCGATACGAATTGGACCAGAACCAAGTACAAGTACTTTTTTCTTAGTACGTGTTGCATCTACTTCATTTTCACTTGCAAAGCAAGAATAATAATAAGGTGTTTGTGCTTCAAATTCTGCTGCACAAGTATCTACTGTTTTATATGCAGCGATAATGTTATATTCATTCTTACGAAGATTTTTAACTTCTTCTAGAGATTTTCCACTAAATTCTGCAATTACTCGATCTGGATACTCTAAACGTTTTGCTTCTAACATTAACTCTTTTGTTAAAGGCTCAGTTGCTAAACGTGCTTCCATTTCAACTAAAATAGCGATTTTGTCAATAAACCAAAGATCAATTTTTGTAATATCGTTGATTACTTCTGGAGAAATCTTACGACGTAGTGCTTCTGCAATTACGAAAATTCTTCGGTCATCGATTAAATGTAATTGTTCTTTGATATCCTCATCGGAATACTTGGAGTAATCTCCATACTTCATGCTATAGATATTCTGCTCTAAGGAACGAATTGCCTTCATTAGGGCACCTTCGAAGTTCGTACAGATACTCATAACTTCACCAGTTGCCTTCATTTGAGTTGTTAAAGTTCTCTTTGCCATGATAAACTTATCAAATGGCCACTTTGGAATTTTTACAACGCAATAATCAAGTGCTGGCTCAAAGCTTGCTACTGTCTTACCAGTAATCGCATTTGGAATCTCATCCAATGTATAACCAAGTGCAATCTTTGCTGCAACTTTAGCGATTGGATATCCAGTTGCTTTGGATGCAAGTGCAGAAGAACGAGATACTCGTGGGTTAACTTCGATAACGCAATATTCGAAACTATCTGGTTTTAATGCATATTGAACATTACATCCACCAGTGATATTAAGTTCTGTGATGATGTTAAGTGCTGAGCTTCTTAACATTTGATATTCTTTATCGGATAATGTTTGAGATGGTGCAACAACGATACTATCTCCAGTGTGAACACCTACTGGGTCAAGATTTTCCATGTTACAAACAGTGATACAGTTACCTGCGCTATCACGCATTACTTCGTATTCAATTTCCTTCCAACCAGCAATACAACGTTCAATTAAACATTGTCCTACACGGCTAAGACGAAGACCATTGGTACAAATATCGATTAATTCTTCTTCGTTATTTGCAATACCGCCGCCAGAACCACCAAGAGTATAAGCAGGTCTTACTACGACTGGGTAACCGATTTCATTAGAGAATGCAACTGCTGCTTCTACAGTTGTTACAACTTCACTAGGTGCGCATGGTTCACCAATCTTCTCCATTGTGTTCTTAAATTCCAAACGATCTTCTGCTTTCTTAATAGTAAGTGATGTAGTACCGATTAACTTAACGCCACTTTCTGCTAAGAATCCAGATTCTTCAAGTTCCATTGCTATATTTAAAGCTGCCTGACCACCAAGTGTTGGTAAAACACTATCTGGTTTTTCTTTTAAGATAATTTGTTTTACGATGTCTGGTGTCAATGGTTCAATGTAAACCATATCAGCAATATCTTTATCTGTCATGATTGTTGCTGGATTGGAATTTACTAATACTACAGTAATTCCTTCTTCTTTTAATGAACGACAAGCTTGTGTTCCTGCGTAGTCAAATTCTGCTGCTTGACCGATGACAATAGGGCCGGATCCAATAACTAAAACTTTTTTAATTTCACTATTCTTTGGCATTATGCATTTACCTCCATCATCTTGATAAACTCATCAAATAGGAACTCTGAATCTTGTGGTCCAGCACACGCTTCTGGATGAAATTGTACTGTATAGATATTTTTATTATTATAAGAAAGACCTTCGATTGTTTTGTCATTCGCATTGATAAATCTAACTTTGGCAACTTCTTTATCAATGGAATCTTCCACTACCACGTATCCGTGATTTTGAGAGGATAAGTAAACTCTTCCTGTCTCTAAATCTTTTACCGGATGGTTAGCGCCTCGATGTCCGTATTTTAACTTTGTTGTTTTAAAGCCATGTGCAAGTGCCATTAATTGATGTCCGAGACAGATTGCAAAGATAGGCACGCCACTTTCGCTTAATTTTTTAATTTCTGCAATGATTTCAACACATTCCGCTGGATCTCCAGGTCCATTGGATAACATAATTCCATCTGGATGGCTTGCTAAAATTTCTTCTGCTGATGTACTTGCAGGATAAACTGTAACTTCACAGCCTCTCTTTAATAAACAATGTTCAATGTTACGTTTTGAACCAAAGTCCATTAAAGCAACCTTATAATGTTTTTGCACTAATTCTGGATTGTCGCTAATTTTATTAAGCCATTCCACTCCTTCAGCGCCTTTTACACTTGCTAAAGCAATTTCTCCATCACATACGCCATTTTCCTTTGCATGTTCAATTGCCTTTTTCATAGCTCCAGTTGCCATATAAGTCATTTTTGCAAGTTCGAAATCTGTTGGTTTAAATGCATCTGGTGTTGTAACTGTTTTTTCTTTACAAGTTACTTTGTTAACTACACCTGTTACGGTATAATCTTTTAGTCTACCAATTACTTCTTCTAAATTAAAGTTTTCATTCGTAGTAATCATACCATTCATTGTTCCGTGTTCACGTAAAACTTTTGTAAGCATTCTTGTATCGATACCAGCGATTCCTGGGATGTCATTTTCTTTTAAGAAAGTATCAATGCTTACTTCACTTCTAAAGTTACTTGGTACTCTAGATACTTCTCTTACGATAAACCCGTCTGGCCAAGCTTTTGTTGACTCCATATCAGAATGACTCACTCCATAATTTCCAATGAGTGGATATGTCATTACAACCGCCTGTCCTGCATAGGATGGATCCGTTAAAATCTCCAGATAACCTGTCATTGAGGTATTAAATACAATTTCACTTATAACCTCTTTCGTAGAACCAATGCTACTTCCAGAGAAAACATGCCCGTCTTCTAGTATTAGATAAGCTTTCATACAAATCCTCCTATTTTCAATATAATTATTTTTTAACTGCGACCGCTATACCTTGATATACTTTTTAAATTTCTCTACATTCTTATCTTTTAAATTTGCAAAAAAATAAGACGTATAGCCCCTTTTTAGTGTTCTGCCAAAAAAGTGGCATTTCCTAGGTTATACATCTCAAGTCATGAGGCTATTCGTACAACAACATGCTTGATGTCTATAGAATCAATATTGATGTACTACATATTAATGTAACGGCTCTTATGTTCTCATTGATTATCTATTCAGAAATCTAATGATATGTATTCCATCCATGATTTTCTCTGAATAAATACTCAAATTGTTGTAATGATACCATAACTTAATTAAAATTACAAGTCAAAATTTTTATTAAATATATTATAATTTTATGCATATTATACAAAATTTTATTTATATATTGTAAATCAAAAAAAATACTCAATTGAATAAAAATGTTTAAAAATGTATATTTATTAGTAACCCTTAAACCAAAAATCTTTTGTTTTCTTATATATTATGTAATTCTAAATAAAACATGCACTACATTAAAATTCATTGCATAAATTAACAGTAATCAGCAATTATGAGGTCAGATGTAAATGCAGTCAAGCAACAATTCTTATGATATAAACTTTTTGACAAATCAATCCCTAAAAGAAAATAACATAAAAAAGAACCCAAGTCATAGTGCACAACTTAATGTATCACAAACGACAAATGAAGCTATAGGAACTGTACAATTTAATGTTACTTCGGAATTGAATAACTTACCAGTTACTAATGCAACAATCAGAATCACATATACAGATGATCCTAATAATGAAGTAATAAAAGAAGTTACTACAAATGATTTTGGTCAAACGGATGTCATAGAACTTCCTGCTCCTCCTCTTGACTATAGTTTGGAACCAAACTCACCCCGTCCATACTCCGAATATACATTTACTATTAGTGCACCTGGATATGAAGAAATAGCAATCTTCGGTGCTGAAATTCTTCCTGATGTCAAAGCAATACAAAACGTATCATTAATTCCAATTCCTCCTGAGGGCGAAGAAACTGCTGAAGAATTTACAATTCCTGATCATACTTTATATGGAGATTACCCTCCAAAAATTATTGAGGATGAAATCAAACCAGTCTCAGAAACTGGTGAAATCGTACTAAGTAGAGTAGTAATCCCTGAATTCGTTGTTGTTCACGATGGTCTCCCAAATGACGCCTCCGCAAAAAATTATTATGTACGGTATCGTGATTATATTAAAAATGTTGCATCTAGTGAAATCTATGCCACATGGCCAGAGGCAACCATCTATGCCAATGTGCTAGCAATTCAGTCATTTACCTTAAACAGAGTCTATACCGAATGGTATCGAAACAAAGGATACAACTTTACCATAACTTCATCCACTGCATACGATCACAAATGGATTCCTGAACGTAATGTTTATGATACCATCAATACTGTCGTAGATAATATTTTTACAAACTTCCTTTCAAGGCCAAATGTTAGGCAGCCAATCCTAACGCAGTATTGTGATGGTAATCGGGTATCATGTCCTGGATTAATGACACAATGGGGTTCCAAGGATTTAGGAGATCAAGGATATACTGCAATTGAAATTCTACGTTATTTTTATGGAGAATCCATTTATATTAATTCTACTGATATTGTATCGGGAGTTCCGTCCTCTTTTCCTGGTTATGATTTAACGATTGGATCTAGTGGGGATGCTGTAAGACAAATTCAAGAACAATTAAATGCAATCGCAGATGTATATTACCCAATTCCTAATATAGCTGTTGATGGTATTTACGGTCAAAATACAGCAGCTGCCGTTAGAGCTTTTCAAAAACAATTTGATATGCCACAAACGGGAATTGTAGATTTTCCAACCTGGTATAAAATTTCAGCGATTTATGTAGCTGTTACACGTATTGCTGAATATCAATAGTAGATGAAAGAATGTTCAAAGCACATTCTCCTCGTAACTACGGCAAACAAGCGCATTCGCTCTAGTGACACTTAAAGTTATAAATTTAAAAACAGGTCTATAAGTTCTTAGTGTGTTTTAAAATCTCACATTAAGAACTTGTAGACCCTCTAATTTCTTACCTCTACCATGCAAACTGACATGGTTCTCTTTTATCTAAAGTATCAAATTCATATCCATTCTCTTTAATATTATCGATTAATTTTGGTAAGATCGAAACTGTTTTACTATTAATCTGTGAATCATGCAATAAAACAACCGGACATTGAAATCGGTAAATATCTTTTTTAATATTTTTCATTATTGAATTTGTAGTAGGTTTTCCAACCGCATCCTCCCCACTTACATTCCAATCATAATGGGTAAATCCTCTTCTTTCCATTTCAACAATTAACTGTTTACGAATTTTTTTCACATACATATTATAGCTTCCACCAGGAAAACGATAAATATTCGGTTTTACACCTGTTGCCTCAACAACAATATTATATATTTTCTCATAATCAGCTAGAAAACTATCTACAGAACGGTAGAGACTTTTATAATCATGATGATAGGTATGTAGACCAATTTTATGTCCCCTACTTACAATTTCTTTTAAGCACTCAATTTCTTTCTCGCTCATTGTTTCACCAACAACGAAAAATGTAGCTTTTACATTTTTCTCATCTAATATGTCAAGAATCTTCCAGGTTAGGTCACTTGGACCATCATCAAAGGTTAGATAGCACACTTTTCTTCCATCCCCAGGACTTTTTTGTTCTCCAATCGGTACTGTATATAAAGAAGGATACGAAGAAACATAGGCTGGATCTTTACTTACTTCGATATCATTATCACCTACATCTTTATTTAAAATAATTGATGCCTCAACCTCCTCATAATCTTCGTTTATTTCCAAGGTATTTCCTTGTTTGTTTCTAACAATTTCATTCTCTAACGTCACAAAAATTGCAAGTTCATTTAAATCTTCAAATTGAACATTGGAAGATAGATTAACAGCACTACTATGATTTAAATATATTAATCGTCCAATTAACGCCAATAAAATTAAAAGCAATAAATATGCTATCGTATTATTCTTCATTCATTTTCTCCATTCACATGCCGCTTTTATATCTTATGCAAATAGTAGAAAAAAAATGAGCTACCACAAAATTACTTATTTGTAATAGCTCATCTCTAATTTATTTTACTTCCACGGTCCAATTATTTATATCTTCAACTTTACCTAACTGAATTCCTGTAATTGTATCATAAAGTTTCTGGCTAATCTCTCCAATACCGCCATCTTTAATCTGCATTACATGGTCTTGGAATCGAAGGTGTCCAACTGGAGATATAACTGCTGCTGTACCAGTACCAAACACTTCTTCAAGTGTTCCATTCTGGCTTGCTTCAAACAATTCCTCTGCGGAAACTCTTCTCTCTTCAACAGGTAATCCCCATTGCTTACAAAGTGTAATTACGGAATCTCTTGTTACACCTGGTAAAATGGAACCATTTAATTCTGGGGTTACAATTGTTCCATTGATTTTAAAGAAAATATTCATAGCTCCAACTTCTTCTATGTATTTTCTTTCCTTTCCATCCAACCAAAGAACTTGAGAATACCCCTCATCATGTGCTTTATTTTGAGCTGCTAAAGAAGCAACGTAATTACCACCTGTTTTTGCTTCACCGATACCACCTTTTACTGCTCTCACATAATCATCTTCAATCCAAATCTTAACTGGATTTAAACCTTCTGCATAATAGGCACCTACTGGAGAAAGAATTACTATGAATAAATAGCTATCTGCTGCTCGCACACCTAAGAAAGGATCAACTGCAATCATAAATGGTCTAATATAAAGTGAGGTGCCTGGTTTGGTAGGAATCCAAGCTTCATCAACTTTTACAAGTGCTTTAATAGCATCTACAAAATCTTCATCTGGTAGTTCAGGCATACATAGTCTACGATTACTGCGATTGGCTCTTTCCGCATTTTTTTCAGGGCGGAATAGTAATACTCTTCCATCTTCTGTTTTATATGCCTTAAGTCCCTCAAACATTTCCTGTCCGTAATGAAATACCATTGCCGATGGATCTAAGCTAATTGGCGCATATGGTACAATTCTAGCATCATGCCAACCCTGTCCCTTATCATAGTTCATAATAAACATATGATCAGTGAAAATAGTTCCAAACTTTAATGGATCATTTGCCGCTGGTAATGCCTTTGGTGTCTTTGTTTTTTCAATCTTAATATCAAGCATAAAAACATCCCTCTTTCTTTTATCGTTTAATACTTCTTCTCATTAACGTCTTAAACCAATTTGTATTATTTATATCATAGTCTTACTAAACGTTTTTTTCAAGTTTTTTTTAAAAGAAAGTAATTCTGTCATGTTTTTTGATCTTGAGACTATTTAAATTGCTTAATAAAAATCAAAAGATTCCTCCAAGTGAATAAAATAATATTCTAACCCTTGGAGGAATCTTAATAATATCTAAAATAGAAACATGGTTATTGCTTTCCTATTTTTTTCTCACATACTTACAAAATGAATACTCTAAATCATAATAAGTCTGTTCTTCTGACTCAAGCTCTAAATACCAATCTTCTTTTTCATCTAAATTCGGAAAATAGGTATCTGCATGGTAACTGTAATCAATCTTTGTAACATGTGCAACATCACAATAAGGAAGCATTTGATTATAAATTGACGCTCCTCCAATGACATAAATATCTTCGGACTTATAATCTTTTGCTGCTTCTAATGCTTCTTCAATACTATTTACAACTATTGCATCTGGCACCTTTAAATCCTTTTGTCGAGATATAATAATGTTAAGACGGTTCTTTAAAGGTTTTCCACCAGGAAAGGTTTCAAGGGTTTTCTTGCCTAAAATAACTACTTTCCCAGTTGTTTCATCTCTAAAAAAACGCATATCTGCAGGAATGCTAACCAAAAGTTTATTTTGATAACCAATTGCCCAATTTTTATCTACTGCAACAATCAAATTCATGTATGATAAACCTTTCTAATTCAATATTTTATTTGCTCAAATAATTAGATAGCAACAGGAATATTCGTTACTTTTTCACCATGCATATAATTATCCAAACGGAAATCATCTACTGTAAAATCATAAAAGTCTTTTTTCTCTGGATTCATCCAAAACGTTGGAGCATCATATGTTGGACGTTCAATTAATTCCTTAATAATTGGAATATGTCTATCATAAATATGGGCATCTGCAATCACATGAACTAACTCTCCTACTTCCATATCACAAGTACGAGCAAGCATATGCATAAGAACCGCATATTGACAAACATTCATATTATTTGCTGCTAAAATATCACTAGATCTTTGATTTAAAATAGCATTTAACTTAAGCTTGTCACTATCTTTTTCCTTTGTACAGTTAAACGTCATACTATAAGCACAAGGATATAAATTCATCTCGTGTAAGTCCTGATGTACATAAATATTTGTCATAATACGTCTACTAAAAGGATTATTTTTCAAATCATAGATTACTCGATCAACCTGATCCATTTCTCCTTCTTTGTATTTATGTTTAACAGATAATTGATATCCATAAGCCTTTCCAATGGAACCATTCTCATCTGTCCAGCTATCCCAAATCTTACTGTTTAAATCTTTTACATTATTGGATTTCTTTTGCCATATCCAAAGAATTTCATCGATGCAAGTTTTAATCGCTGTTCTTCTTAACGTAATTGCAGGGAACTCCTTTGATAAATCATAACGATTCACCACACCAAATTTTTTAATTGTATAAGCATAAGTTCCATCTTCCCATTTTGGTCTTACCTTTTCACCCTCTGTGCTTAACCCATTTTCCAATACATCTTTACACATGTCGATAAAGATACGATCTGCTAAACTCATTCCATTCAACCTCTCTTCGTTCCCAAATAGTATTAACAATTTTTTTATTATATCATAAAGTATACTCCGAATCCAATAAAAAAACTTTTTGAAAAATAAAATCATTTACATATGAAAAAGCTGATTTGTTATTATACCAAATATGGTAATTTACAGATCAGCTTTTCCCTTCATTTTCGTTAACTCATCATAACTAACTGCATTTCAGCAAATTCTCTAATATTAGAAGCATTTACATATTTTTTTGTACTACCCTCGTCGATAACTACTAATGTAGGAGCTTGCATAATATTATATTTCATAGCCATATCTGTATTTTCTTCTGCATCGATTACTTCATATGAAATACCTTTTAAATATTCTTTGGCTATTTTACAATTTGGACAAGTTTTTGTAGTAAATAAATATACCTTCTTATCCATACCATTTTCATTCTCATCATCAAGACGTATTGTAATATCCATTGGATGATTTCTTGTTACAGTTTCACTTGTATCTATTTTACCACTTTTATATAATGCTTGGTCCATATTATATTCAACACGATTTGCATATTCTTGTGATTTACCTTCATTCCAGTTTTGAACTGGTCTATAATATCCCGTGATTCGACTATAAACTTCTGCTGGTTCACCACAATCTGGACAACGATATTTTTCACCACTAATGTATCCATGATTTTTACAAATAGAATAGGTCGGAGACATTGTATAATATGGTAGTTTGTAATTATTAGCAATGGTTCTAACTAAACTTGCTGCTGCCTTCCAATCTGGTAGTTTTTCACCTAAAAATGCATGAAATACCGTTCCCGATGTATATAAAGTTTGTAGTTCATCTTGAATATCAAGTGCAGAAAATACATCATCTGTAAATTCTACAGGTAAATGAGAAGAGTTTGTATAATATGGAGTATCTCCAGCTTTACCAGCTGTCTTTATATCTGGCCAACGTTTTCTATCATGTTTTGCTAAACGATAGGTCGTAGATTCTGCTGGTGTTGCCTCTAAGTTATATAAATCTCCATATACCTCTTGGTAGTCACTTAAGCGTTCTCTCATATGATTTAAAACTTTTTTTGTAAACTCTTGTGTCGCCTTATCCGTTAAATCCTTACCTAACCATTTTGCATTCAAACCAACTTCATTCATACCAATAAGTCCAATGGTTGAAAAATGGTTATCAAACGTTCCTAAATAACGTTTTGTATAAGGGTATAATCCTTCGTCTAGTAATTTTGAAATTACCTTACGTTTCACTTTTAATGATCTTGCAGAGATATCCATCATGCGATTCAGTCTTTTAAAGAATTCCTCTTCATTTGCTGACTGATACGCAATTCTAGGCATGTTGATCGTTACAACACCTACAGAACCTGTGCTTTCACCACTACCAAAGAAACCACCTGTCTTTTTACGAAGTTCACGTAAATCTAGACGCAGTCTACAACACATGGAACGAACATCACTTGGTTCCATATCACTATTGATATAATTTGAAAAATAAGGCGTTCCGTATTTTGCTGTCATTTCAAATAATAAACGATTGTTCTCTGTATCTGACCAATCAAAATCTTTTGTTATGGAATAGGTTGGAATTGGATATTGGAATCCTCTTCCGTTTGCATCGCCTTCGATCATAATCTCGATAAAGGCTTTGTTTACCATATCCATTTCTTTCTTACAATCTTTATATTTAAAATCCATTTCCTCGCCGCCTACCACACATGGTAATTCAGCTAAGTCATCTGGCACTGTCCAATCAAGAGTAATGTTACTAAATGGAGACTGTGTTCCCCATCTGCTTGGTGTATTAACACCGTAGATAAAACATTGAATGCATTGTTTTACTTCATGATAGTTTAAGTTATCAACCTTAACAAATGGAGCTAGATAGGTATCAAAAGATGAGAATGCTTGTGCACCCGCCCATTCATTTTGCATAATACCTAAGAAATTAACCATTTGATTACATAAAGTAGAAAGATGTCTTGCCGGAGATGATGTAATCTTACCTGGTATTCCACCTAATCCTTCTTTAATTAATTGTTTTAGCGACCACCCTGCACAATACCCTGTAAGCATAGATAAGTCATGGATATGAATATCCGCATTTCGGTGTGCATTTGCAATCTCTTCATCATAAATTTCGGATAACCAATAATTTGCTGTTATGGCACCAGAATTATGTAAAATAAGTCCACCTACCGAATAGGTTACTGTAGAGTTCTCTTTCACACGCCAGTCTTCTTCTTTTACATAACTATTTACTATCTCCTTATAATCAAGGATGGTAGAATTCATATTACGGATTTTCTCACGATTTTTACGGTATAGAATATATGCCTTGGCAACATCTGTGTAGCCTGTATGTTCTAAAACATGTTCCACACTGTCTTGAATATCCTCCACCGTAATTGTATTGTCGTTGATTTTTCCTTGAAAATCAGATGTTACACGCAGCGATAAAAGATTAATAATATCCTCGTCATAAAACTTGGATGTCGCATTAAATGCTTTTGATATTGCGTTGCCTATCTTATTAATATCAAATGAAGCAACCTCACCATCTCTTTTTACTACTTTAATCATGCGTACTTCTCCCTTCCTACTTCTATATTCTTAATTTTTTAATATTAATCTCTTTATGTATCCCTACTTTCTCTTCCTCTTTTTATGTAAAATGCTGGTAACCAGCCATTGCTTCATTCTATCAGATGTTAATTATTTCGTCAATAGATAGCTACAATATATATCCTAAATCTTTAGTCCTACCACTATATATTGTATTTTCGAAAAAATTCTAAATTATTTTATCTAACAATTCTGACATTTTGTAAAGTGCTTTTTATCTAGATTTTATGATAAAAATTTCTTTCACTATGACTTTTGAACTAAGTTGAATTAATTATCCGAATAAAATGATTAATTTATATTTTTGCGTAATTATTGGTTTGTTATCTCACTATTTCTTTATTATATTATTTAATTTATAGATTACATAAGAACCATAACAGGTAAGTTAATCGCACAAGTTAGGGGCTGCCATAAGACAGCCCCTCTTCACCTTTAAATCTTTGCATCTCTTCCCGTATTAAAAATACTTTGATAATATTATGTAACTTTTATTTCTTCACAACAATAACTTTGATAGCTTTGCTAATGGTTCCACATTTAATAACCACATAATCTGTTCCTGCTGATTTTCCATAAACCATTACTTTCTCTTTTCCAAGGTTCATTGCTACCATTGCTCTTTTAACTTTTGAGGTAGACCATCTAATATCTTCTTTTCTTAAACCATAAACCTTTACCTCAAATGGAACTTTCTCACCAATATTAATAACATTACTCTGTGAAACAATCTCGATATACGCTTTCATCACTTTAACGATTATTACAAAGTCTTTTGATGTTCCGTTCTTTTGCGTAATAGTAGCCGTTATTTTAGATGTTCCTTCTCCAACAGCAAAAATACGCCCAACGTGGTTAATAACTGCTACAGATTCATTATCTGAAGAATACTTGATGGTAACTGGTACGATATCACCTTTTAATTTATTTAATACTTTGCTATCAAAAGATGTAACCTTCTTCACATTTTCAGGTAATTTAATTGGAATCCATCTTTCATTTTCTATTGTTCCACCCACATACAACGTTATCTCTTCTTCTCGTAAAATAATATCTTTAAGTACATCTGGTTCTGGTGTTACAGTTGGCTCTGGATCTGGTGTATATGTTGGTTCTGTTGTTGGTGTTGGTTTTGCCGTCGGCGTTGGCTCTACGCTTGGTATTGGTTTTTCCGTTGGCGTTGGCTCTACGCTTGGTGTCGGTTTTGCCGTCGGCGTTGGCTCTACGCTTGGTATTGGTTTTTCCGTTGGTGTTGGCTCTACGCTTGGTATTGGTTTTTCCGTTGGTGTTGGCTCTACGCTTGGTATTGGTTTTTCCGTTGGTGTTGGCTCTACCGTTGGTATTGGTTTTTCTGTTGGTGTTGGTTTTTCTGTTGGCGTTGGAGACACTTCTGGTGTAGGAGTTGGCTCCGGTTTATTCACAGGGGTTAATTCAATACCATTTAGCCTTGCTGTTACTGCATCTGCTGAAGTTGCTGTATCATCAAATAAAGTAATTGAAAAACGTCCCATTTTTATACCATCGATTGAACTGATTGTATCAGACTCTACGACATCTACTGTATAAATACATGCTGGTGCAGAATATTGACCACCACCACTTGACGTCTGTGAATAAATTGCACATCCACTAACACTTGCAATTGCACTTCCTGAAACAGCACCACCACTTACTACTTCTACTGCAGTATTAGATGTAATAACCGCTTCTCCATTGTTAAAATATAATTTAGTTGTATTATTTGATAACTTATCACCTGTATATACATATACATAATAAGTGCCTACCGGCATATCCGCATAGAAAGTGTATGGTACTCCACCTTTACTATAAACATAATCTCTAAAATATGCTCCTCCAGAGGAAGTCTCATTTGCTGGCATTACACGGTCAAATCCAAAATGCTGTCCATTGTCTAAAGAATTCTCAGTGTAAACCATCGTACCAAGCCCCTGTAATACATTTGTACCTAAAGTAGCAATTCCTCCATCTCCTTCAAACTTCGAATCCGTAGATACTGCTGATGTTTCAGTACCAAAGTCAATCAAGATTTCATGTGCTACTTCTCTTACCTTCAATCCTTCGTATGCACTTATTAATGAGTTTAATAATTTTTCATATTCCTGAACATAAGAAACGCCTTTATCGATAGCTTCTCTTGCCTCTTCTAATGCTTTTACCAATGCCTGATAACTTGAAATAGTATAATTTGTTTCTATTAATCCAGCTGCATCAATGGTATTTACTAAGTCAATAAGTTTAGCAATATCAATTTCCGCTACACTAACATTAACAATTTGTTCCACTAATAATGCATTTAATCTACCTGATACCTCAACCCTAATCTGAGTACTTTCTTTTACTTCAAAATACATATCTATAAAAGAAATTTCTTCTCCTGCTGATCTTGTTGTAGCATCTACCACCAATGCTTCATTTGTAGTTGTATCAATAATATTAATTACGGAAGTATTGTTGCAACCTGTCATCAAATCACCACAATATGCTCTAACCATGTAATTTCCTGCTGGAACATCCACTAAAAATGCAGTATTCATAACAAAGTCATCAAACAAGCTATTTCCCGTTCCACGATTTCGTCCATTGCTTGCTGTTACTAGTCCGTATCCTAATAATTCTGAATAAGTAGAAGTATTTAAAACGGACGTATAACCATCTGTTAAATATTCTACTGAAGTGGATGGAACATCAAAGTCTACGTATAAATCATAAGGTTCTACAATATCTTCCACCTCAACACCTAGAAGCCAGTAATCAATGACAGATAGCGCAGTTACTACTGCTTGGTCAACATTTTCTAACGAATCAATTACCGCCTGTAATTCTGCTACTGCAGTTTCTAGCTTTTCTATGGAGCTTTCCGTATATAACGTTTTGTTTTCCATAGCTTCCACTGCTTTTGCCATAGCTTCATCTCCAGTAGCATAATCCGCAACTGGCATACCCTTTACAACTTTTAATGCGCGCTTCATAGCAGTCATTTTCGTTATTAAAGAAGTATCAAATTCTAATGGTGTTGTATTATCTGCAAGTAAGCCAAGTTTAATATTTAATCTTGCACTTGTATGTTTTAACTCGTTCCAAGCAGCCTCATTATAAGTCTTAACTGCAGGTACATATTTACTGATGACTAATGCATTAAAGATTGCTAATTTTCCCGGGTTTGTACCACGAATTACAATCTGACCTGGTTCTGTAAGCGTTACCTTTACATTCTTTGCAATATTATCAGTGGTAGTTTCCTCACTCACAATTCCGCCTACTGAATATCCATTAATTGAATAAGTACTAGCTTTATACATGTCTAAGTTCCAACTTACATTAGCGTATAAAGATACCATATAAGTACCTGCTGGAACATCCACTACAAATTCCAACGCAGAACCCCTTACAGCATCCTGGCAAGCTGTGTAAAGTGCAATCTCATCATCGGTAGCGCCATCCTTAGATGCTACACCCGTTGATAAACTACTATAATTAATAAGGCTAATATCACTTATAAATCCATAACCAGTCTCTTCATTGTATTTTCCATTGGTAATTGGTGTATAACCAGATGCAAAGCCTGATTTATTTCCAAAGTCAAATTTATAAATGGCCTGTGTATCCATATCTTCTACAGTTACATCTGGATCAACTACTACATTTCCCGTACTTTCCAATGCAAATAAAGAAAGTTCCTCATTACTTACATCACTTAAATCACTCTCTAATATCGACGAAGTAAGATTTGTCAATGATGCAGACATTAAACTAAAAGTATTCTCGCTTTCCGTCTGTTCACTTAGTAATAGTTCACTTACTGACGGTTCCTTTACTGATTGTTCATTTACTGTTTGTTCTCCTGCAACTTCCACCAAGCAGTAATCCGTATAAACGGTACAATCAGTAGTAGCGGTATCAGCACCATTGGCAATACTGATTGTTATAATTGCATTTCCTTTGCTAACACCCGTAACAGCACCATTGGAGTCTACTGTTGCTACTGATGGATCAGAAGTATAATAAGTTGCTGTCTTTCCATCTAAACCAGTTGTCTGATAAGCAAGGGAAACGGATTTTTGTGGTTGTAAGCTTATCTTACTTTGATCAAAAGTAACCGATGCATCTACCTTCTTTAACGCTGCTTTTAAGGTCGCTAACTGATCATCCATATCATAGGAATGAATTAAGTTTGCAAGCAACTGCGTATACATCATAGCTCCATTTTTTTGTAAATGGACAGTATCAGACATATACATTCCTAGTGCATTCACCGCAGACTGTCCCATTTCATTTACTAAGGAATAGCTTGCTCCCATTAAATCAAGTACTGGAATTTGTTCTGATAAGCCAAGCTCTAACATTACCTGGCGGTAGGATTCAAAACGATGATCCCACTTTCCATTCTCAATTGCATTTATTACAATCGGTGTCACTAATACAAAAGTTGCGCCTCTTTCTTCCACTGCTTTCTTATAATTTAATAAGTACGTCTTAAAGTCTTCTGTACTTAAATATCGATTTGGTCTTGCTGTATTGGAATCATTATGTGTAAACTGTGCCAATACATAATCGCCTTCTTTGACATTTAAGAGGACTTCATTTAATCTGCCTTCCTGTAAAAATGACTTAGCACTTCTTGCATCTCTTGCATAATTTTTCACTGCTGTCAAGTCTGTTTTATAATAAGCATATCCTTCACTTGTTTCTTCTACGATTGAATCATCTGACGCACCAGAAAGAGCTGTATAAAACACTTGTCCCCAGCCAGTACGATAATTTGCTTTCGTATATGTTTGTACAGTAGAATCACCAAGTAAAAATATAGTTGGCACTTCTTCCGTTTTCTTCTCTTCTGTTGCTACGACACTGACACTCTTTACATAAACTGTCTTTACAGCCGCACTATTTAAAGAGGATGCAACTGCATCTTGTTCAAAACGAAGAGTTAATGAATCATCCATCAAAGCAATCTCAAAAGAAACTGTCTTTGTCTGTCCTGCTAATACCGTTGCCTTCGCAAGTTCCGTTTCTCCATGATCTCCACTGGCATAACGAGTGATGTCCTCTGCTTTAACAACTACATTCATGGCATTCTTTGTTGGATTGATAAAGTTTACACTTACCGTATAATTACCATGTGCCAAATCTAAATCAAAAGCAGATGTATTTTCATAAACGATAGTATCTTCGTCTCTATCCCCTCCATTTTCTGACCATACCACGCTATTAATTGCAAGGTAATCATTTGTAGACTCTTCTACATTAATATAACTTGTTCCTGCTTCCTTTGTTAATTCTCTTGGATGATAAATACCATCTACCCAGCCCATAGCTGCTGTCTTATACGTAAAGTTGTTAAATCCAATTCCATTTACATAGAAAGAATCTGCAGAAATTCTTTGTCCATTTCCAAATAAGTAAGCACTTCCTACAACATTTACTTTAACCACAGCGCTTACATTTCCTTGGCTACGTACTGTAATTTCTGTGCTACCTTCCTTTATTCCTCGAATCACAGCTGTCTTTCCATCATAGGATACCACTGCAATATCTTCATTGGCACTGCTCCAAGTTAATAATTCATTGGCATTTAATGGCTCTAATTGTGCTACTACTGTCTGTACCAAACCTGCTGTTATGCTTATTTCAGATGGAAGCGTAATTGCTTTTACTGCTGTTCGCTCTGGAACAGCCGCTACTGCTTCTTCCATTACAGATACTAAATAATTCACATCTTCCTGTGTCATAAAACCAACGTTATTGTCAACGAGTTCGATGGCAGTTTCTGCTCTTACAAATTCCTCTGCCGTTAAGCTATCTGCTGAAATTCCTTGAATTTTTCCTTGATAAACATCTTTTGTCTGGTGGAATGTAGTTAAATCTGCTTCTTCCTTATTGATTACATAATAAATGGCGAAATTATCTAAGTATGTATCCCATAATACCGATAAATCATTTGAAGATCCATTATCCTGTTTTCCACGCATGCATAAGAAATTCATTAATGAAACTTGACTTGCTTCTTTTGAGATTTCGATTCCTTTTATTACTTTTGAAGGCAAAGACTCATCGTCTCTTGGTATTAAGTATAAATCCGCGGTATGATTCTTATAATCAAATACAATCCTAACGTTATACCATACCTCATTGGAAAGTCCACAGTCAGTTGCCTGTGTATTCTCTGCATGGAAACCATCTCCAGTTAAATATGCGGTAGAATTAGAATCATAGGCTCCAACTACATAACCGATATGTCCATTATTGGAAGTCTTTAAGGAGAAATAAACTCCCTTAGCATCACTGAACTGAATTTCTGTACAATTTCTGCGGTCTGGCTGTCCTGGATACCACTCAAATTCGACGGATAGTAGCTCCGATACTGCGCCAGTAATCTCTTTCTTAATCTGTCTTGTGCCTGCTGCTTCTACATAAGCATTTGCCAAATGATTTCCGTCTTCTTCCATAATAACAGAAAGTAGCTGATGTCCAGTTGTTCCCCATTTGGATCCAATGGTCTCTGCTTCAAAATCCTCTTCCATTACTACTGTATTTACACGAACTAACCCCTCTACTGCTGCTTTTACTGCTAATAGAATCTCCGCTAACTCTTCTTCTGGTGCATTTACTTCTAACGCAGTTGATGCCCGATGAAATGCAGTCCTTAAATTTATATAAGACTCTGCGGTATAATGAGTAGAATCATACATCTGTTCCTCATACTGTTCCATAAGCTCTAATAACTGATACGTTGTATCCGGTTTAAACTCTGTTACTGTAATACTTTCGGACTTTGGACCTTCTCCAACTAATCCCACAACAGCAATTGCATAATCATAATCTCCCACAACTGGTGATTCTATAGTTGCCTGTAGTTTAGGTGCGGTCATGGAAGCAGAAACATAAGCACGTGATTGGCTCACCTTCGTATAGCTACTATTTGCCGCTCCTTTTTCTTTACGGTAAATATTAAATCTTGTTACTAATTGATTTGGTTCATATAATGTTTCTTCATCAATATTCCAGGATAACGTGACACTATTGCTTGTCTGAGCTTTTACATTTACTCCAGTTACCACTGCTGTTGGAGCATTGTTATTGATATCCTGTGATTTTACATATCCAGAGATTGATAATCCTTCAATTTGTGCCAAATGACCTGCTACTATCTGTGCCGCTAATACTGCACCAACTCTTGAAAGATGGGTTCCATCTACAGTTAAATCCCCCTGTGCTGTTTGGGAAATCTTATTCTTATAATTACTAAACTCTCCTAATAAATCAATATAAGTTAATTCATACTCCTTCGCTAGTTTGACCATCACATCTGTGTAGGTGGTCGCAGAACTTGTTCCCGAGCTTAGTACTACATCAAGCCCAAAGGTTTGACAGGACTCAATATAATAACGAAGATACGCTTCATAAGAAGTAGCATCTGAATAACGCCTTCCTGCTGCGCTATCATTAATACCTCCTTCAATAATTACAGTATCCCCTGGTCTTGCTGTTAAAAAGAAATCATTATAATATCCATCTGCCAAATAACTCTTAATGGAACTTCCAGCCACTGCTTTGTTCACTAATTCTACTTCATCACTCATGAAACGAGCCATTGCAAAATTTGCGCCCCATCCAGTACGTTCTGGAATCGGTGTCCATTCATTACCATCTTCCGGTGGATATGTTGCTACCGTAGAATCACCAATGAAACGCAAGGTTGGATTTACTGACTCTTCTACATTAGACGCAACTCTGGTAATGGAAATTGAACGAATCGAAACTACTCCAGATTCCCCTTCATCATTAAGAGAAGTCGCCAGCTGAATCGTTAATGTTCCATCGGCTACTGCAGTTAATACTTTACTTTCTTTTGTCGTACCTTTTGGCGTAACAATATAACTGGACTCACTTGGTTCTGTAAAAGAGGTAGAGAATCCTTGTGTACTCCATCTTACAGAATACATATTGCCTTCCACATAAGCACCATTTACTGTATCTTCTGCATCTGATCCTTGTACGATTGTAACTTCATAAAATCCTACTGGGAGATCCACATTAAATGTTGGATAATCATAGATCACATTGGTTCCATCCACAGTTCTCACATTATTTCCAGTCACATAGTCAGCACTTTCTGTTAGAGAAATTGAAGTTGCATTCTGCCAACCATATTTAGACTCACTGGTATATTCCGTTGCTGCACCAACGGTAATTGTGTCCTTTACCTTTGTACTACCAAATGTAAATGTTTTTGTTTCCCCAATCGCAAATTCATCCAGTCCTACTTCACTATAACCATCCTTTACGATTACCTTACATGTTGCAGTTTTACCATTGATTGTACTTACTGTTATCGTACTTATCCCCTTCTTAATACCGGTGATTACGCCGTCTTTATCCACCACTGCAACAGCTTCATCACTGGATGTATAGCTTACTGTCTTATTTGTCGCTTTATTTGGAAGCACAGTTGCTGTCAGCGCTATCTTACCTCCAACTTTTAATGTAAGTGAAGTTTTGTCTAAAATAACTCTTGATGGAGCAATTTCGGTAGCTCCTGGCTCCTGTTCTTTCTTAACATTTGGGATTGGAACGTACTCAAAATCCATATCACTTGCTAAATAAAAGCTAGTATATGCTGGTTGATTATAAGCAGTATTTTGACCAGCTACATTGGTACGATACTGAGTATCATGCATTAAGGTATATAGCTTTGTGGTAGATACTTCTGTATTCGTATAAATACGAAGTGCGGTATTATCAGAAGTACGTGCAATTAACTCTTCTCTCCAGTCTCCAAATACATCGGCAATTAATGAAGCATTGCCTTTTGTACCATTATTGCTAGTTGTTCCAGTTGCTGTTAACATTGTTGTCGCGCTTGTTCCATTGGCTTTTACAATATTACCAGTATAAATCTGAGTGGTACGATCTGCTGCCCAATAAATATTCTGATTTGTTCCTATGGTATTCACCGATACAATGTTTCCTTTAGCATCTGTAGTGTTTACTCCCCACAATTCAAATCCTCTCACATTTGGAAGTAAATCACCTATCATACAACGTCCTGTATCTACACCAGTATAAACTGACTGAAATCCTGGGATTACTGTATTTAACTCTGCATCACGTAGAGCTGTCCCATAAGGTGCCCCTGGTCCGCCTTCAAAACAAGAGAAGATTTCAAGACCTGGTCTATCTGGATCAATATCTGTCACATGAATGGAGTCACCATGTCCATATTTTGCCCAAGCTCCACCATTTACATAATCGCCACCACTACTATAAAGATCACCATTATGATCTACAATTGCTCCACCATATATAATTTCTTGGCATCCATCACCATCTACATCGGCAGCAGATATGTAGTGATCTCCCTGACCTGAGAATAAGGAAAATGAAATTCCATTTGTTCCAACATTTGTATTATTACCATTCATTCCATGAGGTCCATCATTAAATGGATTGGTCATAACCGTCCATCCACTATCAATGGTCCAATGTAGCTCTAATTTTCCATCTTCGGTTAGTGTGTATGTTGCAATCGTAGACCTTGTGTAGTAGCCCCTACCGATTACCATATATGGGTTTTCACCATCAAGATAAGCAACGGTAGATAAGAAACGGTCACAGCGGTTTCCTGGTTCCATATAATTCATGGCATAATCGCCCCATAACATACCATCGTCTTGTCTTTCAAATTCATACATAATTGTATCAAGCTCGGCTCCTGTCTCACCATCAAAAACAGATAAGTATTCAGAACCCGTAATAATATATCCTTCATAATAGTTTAAATCATGCTTCTTCATGCGGTATTGATAACCATTCAAGAAATAATCTGCTAATGCAGTTGCTTCTTCTAGGGTATATCCACCCTCATGATTCATGGATGCAGTTAATCCAGTAGCTTCATCATCAAAAAGAACCGTACGCATATATGCATTGGCTACACCTGATGATTGGTATACAACTTCTCCATTGGCATCCCGTACCGGAACATTAACAATCAAATCATCGGCTGTATAACCAGCTTCTTCTCTAGATACTTTCTTTACTGTATACTTGCCATCTGCTTCCGTTACAATGCTAACCATATCATCTTCCGGTGCAAATAATTTGATTAAATTCTTATCCCAGTTTGCTTTCGCTTCAATCATGTCTTCGCTGTCATTTGCCCATACTCCCCAATCCATGAACATCTGAATTAAGTATTCACGGTATTCAGCTGCAGTAAATACATAATCTGCCTCATTAGATTCACCATCTGGGGTTGTAATGTATGTTTCAGACGCAATCTCATCCTGATTATTATTATTAAACTTAATAATTTTAGTTCCTGGTGCTGTCTTTAAAGAAATTTCTGCTTTTCCATCTTCATTAAAGTCATATACTAGAAACTGTGTATAATGTGCACCTGCACGAATATTAATTCCTAAATCGATACGATATAATAGAGTACCATCTAATTTATAACAATCAATATACTGTTTTCCCGTATACCCTTGTTGGCTAACATCTTTTGATAAGGATGGGTCCCATTTTACAAAGAACTCATATTCCCCGTCTCCATCTACATCACCAACACTGACATCATTCGCTGAGTAAGTAATTTTGTTTGTTGTATATGTATCTGTTCTTGGACTATTTAAGAGTGTAATCTCCTCAGATGAAATCCCATACACCTCTTCAATCGTCGTATCATGCGGTATCTGTAATGGAATCTCAAGATAACCAGCACCATCCATCGCGTCCATCTTTGTCGCTTCGCCGCTTCTATTCTCAATCACCTCAATACCATCTACAACAGGTACTACATAATAGCTTGAATTTATAGAACCTCCTGCTACCACATAATTTGTACTATCGCTTACTGTCGCAAGGAGATTTTCTCCTTCATAAACATTAAAATCAGTACCAGTAAGTCCTGTTTCACTATATCCGTCTACTTCAGTGCCAAGAAGTCTCCAACTTAAAAATACACCTTCTGTGGTAGCCACCTTCATTAGACCTCGATCAAGATTCTCTAAATATGCACTATATTCCTTTGCTGTCTGCGTTTTTATGACCTCTGACTTTGAACCTTCCCCAGTTTCAAATACAGGGGATACTTTGAAATAGTGATTCACATGGGTTGATTTATGAAACGTAAACGAAGTGGTTTCTGGACCTACTGTAATTAACTCGTTGTCCATTGTTTTGATACCATCTTTGGTCAATTTCATAAATACCTGGGTTGCAGTATCCTTATCTGCCCAATATACGTTGTAACCTACTAAATTATCTGCCTCAAATGGGTCCCATTCAATTGTCACTGAATCCTCCTGGGTATCAGTTACCATAAGACCAGTCACACTAGCTGCTCCCTCTAGGCTAGTAAGGCTACTATTTAATGCTTCAACCGCATTATCATATTCTCCTTTCTTGTCCATCGCATCTAGTACACTTGAAATTGCATTCGACATTTCACCCTTAAATGAATTTGCAGCAGATACATTCATCGGCGTTTGAATACAACCGACAGTTAATGTCGTTACCAAAATAAGCGTTTGCACTTTTTTTAGAACTTTCTTTTGTTTTAACTTTCTTCCCCAACTCATTTGGATATCCTCCTTTTTACAATAATAAATACTTCCCCACATGGAGATTTATATCTGTAAGCCAACAAGCATTATTACTTGCAGCTTATAAATATATCTACATTACAACATGTCCTTAATGCGATTGGATCATGGATTACTATTTTATTATTTTATATACCTGGGTTCTTCTAGTAGAAACAAGATGTTTATTCTTAAGTTTAATTATAATGCAACATAAGATGTCAAAGATTAGAGTAAGTTTGTAGCCAAAACTAACATAGATTACATGCTTTATTTCATACAATAAAATTTTTTAATATTTATTAAATATCAGAATTATGTTATTAATTATTATAAAAAACTACTATTTTTTTACATTTTAATCATTTCTAGAATCAATTCATATTAAGAATATAATATATTTTACAAATAAACCAATTCAATCCGCTTTAATATTATGCATTTTCACTCATTTTTATATAAAATTGATTTGATTTTTAGAAAATCTGATAATGACAACTCTATTTCATAAGTTAGAACAACGAATATGCGAAGTATAAGAACAAAGTGTCTACGACACTCTCAACTCCCCTGGCCCCTCAATCATGAGGGGAAGGGGTTTCTTTTTTCTTAAACTTCCTTCATAATAGTATCATGAGTAGATTAAAAGAGATTTTTAAAGAACATTATGAAGAGATACTATATATTTTACATCCACGTAAGTCTGTCATTGAAAATGTAAATAAGATGATAGACTGTGGTGATTCATCTAAGGGTGGTGCCTTTTGGGGCTGCCCTGATTGTGGTGAGCTTAAGTTTGTTCCTTATACCTGCAAAAGCCGTTTTTGTCCTTCTTGTGGAAACATGTATAATCAAAAACGATCTTTTCGCATATCATCTAAGCTTATTTCTTGTGTACACAGACATTGCGTTTTTACTATCCCCGAAGAACTGCGTGCATTCTTTCTAAACGAACGCACTCTTCTTGGTGAACTTTTTCATTCAGTCCGTGATGCAATTCTTCGTATGTTTTCTAAATTGAATAAATCTGAAAACTTTACTCCTGGTATTGTTTGTGTTCTTCATACCTTTGGTCGAGATTTGAAGTGGAATCCTCATATCCATGCTCTTATCTCTGAAGGTGGAGCTGGCAACCATACTCCCTGGCGTATTGTTAAACACTTTGATTATCACTTTCTACGGAAAGCTTTTCGAAAAGTTCTTTTGGATCGCTTAACGAATCGTATCGGTCCTTCTTTTCGTAAAATAAAAAATGAAATGTATACGCTACATTCTGATGGGTTTTACGTTCGTGCAAAGCCGAATGATTGTACTCCTGATCAGACTGTGAAATATATCACTCGCTACCTTGGCAGACCAGTAATCGCTTCCTCACGTATTGATCACTATGATGGTGAACAAGTTACTTTCCATTATAAAAAACATGAAGATAATTCTCTTGTAACCGAAACAATTCCTGCACTTGATTTCATCAAGCGCCTGATTATACATATACCTGAAAAACACTTTAAAATGGTGCGATACTACGGTATTTATGCCAAGCATCACAAGCAGGAAAAACATCTTTTTAAATATCTTTCTGATGAAAAACGTAAGTTCTTAAAATCCCTGCTTGATTGGAGACAATCAATTCTTTTAAACTTCGGATATGATCCTTTAAAATGTTCGAAGTGTGGCTCTTCTATGTTGGTTCTAGAAGTTTACCACAAAAAAACTGCACTATTTGAACAATATCGAAAGGCAATGGGATATGGATAAATCCAATCTCTAATTTCTTTCTCAAACGTCAAATAATGCAGTTCGAACCAAAAACAAAAAACATCATAATCAAAGTCATCGCGAAGTCCGCACTTCGCTCTTTTGTCATGCAATTTTTTATTTCTATTCTATTATACACTATTTTTCAGATTTGAGAAGTTTCCTAATAATTAAAAAAAGCTGTTGCATACGCAACAGCTCATTGACTTTACTCATTAATATTTACTTACTTATTTTCTAATCCCAAATACACATCCTTTGGCATATAGGCCTTTACATAAATGCCTTCCGGTTGATATTCCTCTTCGATTAATTGTCCATATTTTCGAATAATCTGTATCTTACCAGCCTCATGAAATGGAAATACTTGCTCAATAAGAACCTTTTGCTCACGAAGCACTTCCTCGATGATTTGTAATAAATCATCCAATCCAGCTTTCGTTTTCGCTGAAATTTTTACTGTTTTATCTGCTTTTAAATCTTTAATTACAAGATTATCAACATTCTTATCTTGCTTATTAAACACTGTTATAATTGTCTTATCCTTAACTTCTAATTGTCTTAATGTTTCATAGACAATATGCATCTGCTTATATGCTGTTGGATTTGATACGTCCACAACATGAAGTATAATATCCGCATATTTAGCCTCTTCAAGTGTTGAGCGAAAGGCTTCTATTAAGTGATGAGGAAGTTTACGTATAAAACCTACAGTATCCGTAAATAACACTTGTTGTCCGCTTTCTAATGTAAAATTTCTCGTTGTGGGATCAAGTGTTGCGAATAATTTATCCTCTTCAAGTACACCAGCATTTGTTAGTTGATTTAGCAGTGTTGATTTACCTGCGTTTGTATATCCAACGATTGCAACAACTGGGATTGGATTTTTACTACGAAGGTTTCTTGCGACTTCGCGGTTTTTCTTTACTTCGCTTAATTCATGATTTAATTGAGTGATACGATCCTTAATTAATCGACGATCCACTTCAAGCTTTTTCTCACCAGGACCTCTTGTACCGATTCCACCACCTAGTCTTGATAAGGAATTGCGCATTCCAATAAGTCTTGTAGAACGGTATTTTAATTGAGCCAATTCAACTTGAATTTTACCTTCTCTTGTAGACGCTCTTTGTGCGAAGATATCTAAAATTATCATCGTACGATCCATAACTTTTGCTTGTAGAGCATCTTCTAAATTCTTTAACTGAGCAGGAGAAAGTTCGTCATCGCAAATAACGCCAGTTGCATCTAGTGCCTGTACTAATTCTGCAACTTCTTGTATTTTTCCTTTTCCAATATACGTACCCGGATGCATATTTTCACGATTCTGAATTACTTTTCCAACTGTTACTGCACCAGCTGTTTTTACTAGCTCTTCTAACTCATCTAAGGATTCTTCTGTATCATCCCCATCATTCGTTGCAACAGCTACTAATATAACTCTTTCTACCTCTTCCTTAATTTCGTATAATTCCGCCATCTAATCCTCCATGTACCGCATTGCGTTACTTTATTTTTATAATTTTCACTTACGGCTTTTCAACGGTTGTATTTTCATTTTCTTTTGTTTCACTAGTATCAGAGTTTTTATCGCTAGAATCCTCACTTTGCGTAGTCGCTCTAGTCTTTAAAAACTCATAATCTTTTTTAGTTTCTTCATCTACTGTATATTCTTTCATATACGCTTCCATTTTATTAAGCGCATTTGTAAAATCTCCTGTTTTTTCAAGTAGAACAATTTCATTACGTAATAATTGCTGCGCAATTGAAGCGGTTGAATATGTTTTTGCTTGTTTTAAAGCTTTTGCTGCGTTAGTATAATCCTCTAAATTTAAATAACAAACCAATCGCTGATTATAATACATTGCCGATAAGGTGTTTCCGGCACTTTCATAAGCATCGTAATACGTAAGAGCCTCTTTATAGTTTTTTTCAGCCAAACTAATTTCACCTAAAAAATAATTAGCTTCTGTAAATCCATCGGAAATCGCAGTTTGAAACTCTGATTTTGCAACCTCATAATTCTCTTGGTAAAAATGTACCTTTGCTAAGTTAAATTTATCCTTCTCTGAATTTACAGTAATATTCGCTGCTTCCTCTAATGTACTACTTGCTTCTTCGTTTTTACCTAATTCCTTTAAAACAGAGAACTTACCAAAATAAAGATCAAAATTAGATTTTTCATAACTAAGAGCTTTTTCATAATCTGCAAGGCTAGCATCATATTCACCCATTTTTCTATATAAGTTCGCTCTTGCACTATAAAGTGATGCGTCCTTATCATTCTTTTCTATGAGTTCAGTATAAATCTCTATGCCTTTTTCATATTGTCCCTCATATTCTAAAGTTTGTCCTTTATAAAATAAAAGATCCTCATCTAAACTCTTTAATTCTGTAATTTCAAGTGCTAGATCAAAAGCTTCAAGTGCTTCTGTGTATTGATTCATCTTTAAATAAGCAATGCCCTTACCACGATATGCTTTTTTATTATTTTCTTTCACCATGGTGATATCATTGTCCATAATTACTCGATCAAATTGCTGTAAGGCTTCTTCATATCTACCCATTTGAATCAAATTAAATCCGTAATCAATATAATATTCCGCCTTGTCCTCATTTCCTTCAATTGCTTTTTTAAAATAAGTTTCTGCTTCTTCATATTCTCCATTATCGTAAGCAGAAACCGCTTTTTTATAGTTTCGATTCGCTGGCTGCAAACTACAACCAGTAAGTGTTAATACAACACACCCTACAATACAAAGGTGTTTTAATTCTTTTTTCATAATAACCTCCATGCCACCTTTCAGCAGCCCATTTCATGTGAAAAAAATATCTTCTGTCTTTTGCTATTAAAATGCTTTTTTCACCATAACATCCAAACTGACACAGGCAGCTTAAGTAGGTTAAAATGTCCTTTTCAACCTACTTTGTTTATCATTTTTAAAACTTATTTTATGGGATACCAATAGAGTTCTTCTAGTTTTATTCATTATATAATCTTTTGCATACATGCACAAGTACTTTTGGCCTCTATCTCAGTCCTGCAATGAAATTTACTAGCTAGTGTTCCCATTTTAAAATGAAGTGATATAATAGAGATAGAAAACATATTCTAAGCTTATAAATCTGGTTTATACTTTTAAATAGTTTTAATATGCTTGGTTAACTAATAAGGAAAGGGTATCGCAGGTAATCTTACGATATGACGGTAAAACTATGAAACTTGTATTAATAAGACATGGAGAAAGCGAATGGAATCATTTAAACCTATTTACGGGATGGATCGATGTTGATTTAACGCAAAGAGGTCATGAAGAAGCAATCAATGCTGGTAAACTATTAAAGAAAGAGGGCTATGAGTTTGATATATGCTATACTTCTTATCTTAAACGCGCCATACATACACTAAATCATGTATTAGAACAAATGGATCTAGAATGGATACCAGTTATAAAAAATTGGAGATTAAATGAACGCCATTATGGTGCGCTACAAGGATTAAATAAAGCTGAGACTGCTATGAAGTATGGAGAAGATCAAGTAAAAATCTGGCGTCGCTCTTATGACGTGAATCCACCTGCCTTAGATATAGAAGATGAACGTAATCCTCAGAATCAAGAGCAATACCGTGCAGAAAACAAGGAATTACTTCCTCTTAGCGAAAGTTTAAAAGATACCGTTGCTAGAGTTATTCCATATTTTGAATCTGTCATAAAAAAGGATATGCTCGATGGTAAGCGAGTTATTATTGCTGCTCATGGTAACTCCCTTAGATCACTTGTAAAATACTTTGATTCTCTTTCTGAAGAGGAAATTATCGATGTAAATATTCCTACTGGAATTCCTTTGGTTTACGAATTCGATGATGAGTTTCACGTAATCAAGAAATATTATCTTGGAAATGTAGATGAAATTGAATCTAAAATGAAAAGTGTTGCAAATCAAGGTAAGATACAAGAATAATTATATTTGAAAAAAGCCCTATTCTTAATATTGAAAGATATTATAATAGAGCTTTTATTATACTAGATATTAAAGGGGGATATTTATGAATTTAGATTTAGATCTATCACATATATGTATTCGTTTGTTAATTGCAACGATTTTAGGCGGTATTATAGGCTGGGAGCGTGAGTTTAAAAGCCGTCCTGCTGGCCTTAGAACACATATTTTAGTTTGTGTCGGTGCCACAATTATAGCAATAATTCAACAGGAAATCATGTTCGATTCTCTTAAATTAGGAATGGAATATCCTGAATTGTCAGGTATTATTCGTTCCGATCCAGCTCGTCTTATTTGTCAGGTTGTTAGTGGAATTGGTTTCTTAGGTGCTGGTACTATTGTTTTCACTAAAAACTCCATCCACGGCCTTACAACCGCTGCCTCACTTTGGTCTACCGCTGCCTTAGGCCTTGCAACTGGTATGGGATATTACCACGTAGCCTTGGTTGGAATTGTAATTATTTTCTTTGCTCTAACTATGGTAAAGAAGATTCAAAGTTTACCAGCCTCCATGATGCCAACAATGAGACGTATCGAAATTGTTTATTGCAACAGGGAAACAAAAGAATTTATTCAAAAATATTTTGAAGAACATCATATTCGAGTGCGCAACTCTAATTTTAGTGTCCAAGTGGAACAAGACGTAAGAACCTATACTGATGACTATACAATAGAACTACCAAAAGGTATGACTTATGTTGATGTTGCTGAAGGACTTGCAGAGCAAAAAACCATCACCCATATTCATCTTTTAAATATATAGTCATACATAATGATTTTATGTACGAACAAATAGCCTTGCAAAAACAGACGTTGCATAAAAAGCTAGTGTATAAAAGGCTGTTGCAATATAGAGTTTTATAATCTCTATTTCGCAACAGCCTCTTTTATTTTATATGATTCTATTATAATAACTCACCATACTTTTTAACATAAATATTCTTTACGATTGTAACTAATATCATATAAGCAACAACTGTCATTGCTAACCATATAAAGAATTCACCTGGTACTGGGTATAGTCCAATATTTGCTCCAAACGCTGTAAATGGTATAACTGTAAGTATTGCTATTCCTAAACAAGTAAGTGTTGTAAGTTGGAAGGAAGCGTTACTTTTAAGAAATGGAATTTTTTTCGTACGTATCATATGAATTACTAAGGTCTGTGTCCACATAGATTCAATAAACCACATGGATTGAGCCATCATAATATAGATACTTCTAACCTCTGCCTCACCAACTGGAATCTGATGAAATAATCTACCATTTGCCCCTGGTACAAATTTAGGACAAATTATAAAATAACTTATTGCATACGTTGTTATATCAAAGATTGAGCTTGTTGGACCAATCCATAACATAAATTTACTAATGCTAGAAGCATCCCAGTTCCTTGGTTTTTTTATAAACTCTTCATCTACATTATCCCAAGGTATCGCCGTACATGATACATCATAGATTAGGTTGAGTAATATTAAGTGAATTGGTGCCATTGGCACATAAGGAATAAATGCTGCTGCAAATAATACTGAAAACATATTTCCAAAGTTGGAGCTAGCGGTCATTTTAATATATTTAATCATATTTGCGTAAGTTTTTCTACCTTCAATGATTCCTTCTTCAAGTACCATTAAATCCTTCTCAAGAAGAATTACATCCGCAGATTCTTTCGCTATATCAACCGCTGTATCTACAGAGATTCCAACGTCCGCTGCTTTCATTGCTGCTGCATCATTAATTCCATCACCCATAAATCCTACTGTATGGCCATTTTCACGTAAAATAGTTACGATATCCGCTTTTTGTGAAGGAGATAATTTAGCAAATACAGTTGTTTCCTCAACCGCCTTCTTTAATTGCTTTGCTGACATTTTCTCAATATCTGAGCCCAATAATAAATTATCAACACGTAGTCCAACCATCTTACAGATACTTCTGGTAACTCTTTCATTATCTCCTGTTAGAATTTTAACTCCAACACCATACTCATTTAGAGCTTTGATTGCCTTGGCAGTCGTTTCTTTTGGTGGATCAAGTAAAGCTAGATAACCAATTAAGACCATATCGGATTCATCCGCAACAGAAAACGCACCTACAGGGGATGGATTCGTTTTTTGAGCCACTGCAATCACACGTAAGCCATCATCATTTAATTTATTAACCGTGTCTAATACTTTTTCCTTCATTTCCATAGTTAATGGTACTACAGAATTTCTTAGTTCTACAAAAGAACAGCATTGAAGCATTTCCTCAACCGCACCTTTTGTAACCATCTGAGTCTTTCCGTTCTTATCTGCTACTACAACGCTCATTCTCCTGCGATTAAAATCAAATGGTATTTCATCTACTTTTTCATAACTATTTTTTAGTTCTCTAAGAACTTTATCTTCAATACCTTCTTCATCTGTTTTTTCAATTACCGCTTTATCAATTAAGTTTTTTAAACCAGTTTGAAAATAACTATTTAAATAGGCATGGCGAAGTACTCTTTTATCTTCATTTCCTTCAATGTCTAGATGGTATTCAAGTACTACCTTATCTTGAGTAATTGTTCCTGTCTTATCAGTACAAAGAATATCCATTGCTCCAAAGTTTTGGATTGAATTTAAGTTCTTGATTACAGTCTTCTTCTTTGACATTGAAACAGCACCTTTGGCAAGACATGTCGTAACTATCATTGGTAACATTTCAGGTGTTAAACCTACTGCAATTGATATTGCAAAGGTAAACGCTGAAATCCAGTTTCCTTTTGTATATCCTGTAAGAAAGAATACTACTGGAACCATAACTAGCATAAAACGAATGAGTACCCAAGAAATAGAATTTACTCCTTTTTGAAAGCTAGTTTCAACAGGCTCTCCTCCAATATCTCTTGCCATAGAACCAAATAAAGTATCATCGCCAGTTGCAATAACTACACCTGTTGCAGAGCCACTAATTACATTACTTCCCATAAACGCAAGGCAATTATAACTAGTTAGCGCTTCTTCTTTTGTAGCTCTACTTGATACTTTTTCTACTTGCTCACTTTCGCCAGTCAATGCTGCTTGACTAATAAATAAATCTTTTGCTTTTATGATTCTAAGATCAGCCGGTACCATATCCCCTGCTGCTAAATGGACAATGTCCCCAACAACAACCTCATCAAGTAATATTTCAGTGGTACCTGTATCTTTTCGCTCTACTGTGCATGTAGTGTTAATTAGCTTTAACAAAGCTTCTGCCGCATTGCCAGATCGCGTTTCTTGTATAAACTTTAGAAAACCACTTACTAAAACCATTCCTGTAATAATAATAACAGTCGTTGGATTTTTTTCACCTGGCTTTGCTAAAATAACATCAAGAATTAATGAAACAACTGCAAGAAATAATAATATTCCTGTAAAGGGATTGATAAAGGCTTCAAAAAGACGCTTTGGAAGAGATACCTTTTGTTGTTTCGTAACCTCATTGCTTCCATATTGTTCTCTTCTTTCTTCAATCTCTTCCCTGGATAGTCCTCTTTCACTGGTTGCTAATTGCGCCATCACTTGTTCTGGATTGATTTTTGTACTACCAATTAATCTTTTTTTAACTTCTTCACCTCGTGCTATTTGCTCTGCCACATTTTTTGTTGATTTATAAATTTTTTTTGCCATTGTTCTAGTCCTCCGTTCTTTTTAATTCGATCATGGACATAGAACCTGGCGGACATAGTATAAAGGATATTAACAAATGCTTATACTACTTACCTATATACTTTCATATTAAATTGGGTTCGGAAAATGGACAGACTGGTAGTATCAATCACATTTTCCCTGCCTATTCGGTCTGTAATATCTAATTTTTCCGTAATAGAACTTAATTTATATTGCCCTCCAGGTTCTATACTACTACTACTGCCTTCTTCCACTTTCCTCACCTCTTTCTTTTCTATCATTATTGTGTTTAATCTTATAATCTACTTAAATAAATGCGAATCTTATCGTTATTTAAGCAGTACCAATACTTATTTTAAAAACAAAAAACTCCCTACCATTATTTTACAGCTAGGAGCTTGAAAACAATGGCAGAGAGTTAAAACAGTCATCAAAATAACTGTAGATAAATTCTCTACATAATATCGCATCGTTCAAGCTTTAGCTTCGTGGGGCTCGACAAATTTTGTCTTGTAATTGCATTAGGTTACGCCTTGGTTTCGACATATCCTGTTAACCATCGCATAGTGTCTCCACTATTGTGCGGTAGCAATCCTAGTTAAATAACAACTTGATTCACAAATTTCTTAATTCGGAATCATATCCCCACGGTAGCCTCACCTACCGTAAATTATTGAGTTTTGAATTAAACACATACTTATTATACTCTTAAAATAGAAATAAAGCAAATTTTTTATAACTCCACCAAAACATCCTGCTAAAAATTATTACTTATATACGAATTCAAATGGTTTTAAACAAACATCTTCTGAACATTTCAGGGTATATGTTCCTTTTTTAAGATCTTTAGCTAAACTGAGCTCAATAATATTAGAATCATATTTCGTTATCAATAACCCATAATTATTATTCATATTATTTACGTCATTCAATTATCATCTTGGAATGCTATTATACACACAAAGTGCTCCATACCCAACTTGTTGATTTGGCCATGATGTAAACCCTGGTAACTTCCTAGCTCCTTTAATCAAATATGCTTTCATTTTTTCACCATACAAATATGGGTCGTTTCCATTAATAATTCCCCATTGCATTAACATAGCAGCTGCCCCGGTTACAAACGGAGTCGCCATAGAGGTGCCAGTTCGACTTGCATATCCTCCTCCTGGTGCAGCAGAAATAATATCCACCCCAGGAGCAACTAAATCTGGTTTTGGCGTCGGGAATCCTCTGGTGTATCCTCTTCCAGAAAAGAAAGCCACACTATCATTATTCGAATTGTATGCACCAACTGATATTACATTTCTTGCAGAGGATGGTATGGTTAAGGTTGACTCAGCTACAGGCCGTAAAAATCCTGTTTGTGGACCTATGACAGAAGAAGTAGGCAACCAAAAATCATAATTACCTACAATAATGTTTCTAGGTGTTAGCTCAAACTTCCATATTCCAGTTTCTATAAACAACCCTTGTGGTAGAAACACAATAAAAATTTCTTGATCTTGATCAATCGGTTGTGGTACTCCGTAATAAAGTAATATTTGAGTATCATCAACAACAAATTGTTGCTTTCCTAGTATACTTGGTATAGGTCCTACTCGGTTCCCACTGGGTGGAATAATAGTAATATCAAAAACATCGAAATAATTCTTCCAAATCTGAACACTGATTGACGATTCTGCATCCCCAATTGCTAATTCTATAATTTGAGATTGATTATTTTGTAATACACCAGAAGTGTGAGTTCTACCAGCTCCCTCATTTCCAGTTCCAACAACAATACTTATCTTCCATATGTTTGATACATCATTTAAATATTTTTCTACGATTGAATTTCCCGTATGAGATCCATAATTATTTCCGAAACTTACATTAATTGATAAAGGAATTCTTAACTCAATTGCTTTTCTAATTACAAAATCAACTGCAGTCATTAGCTGTGTCGTGGATGGAAAGGACTCCCCTATTGATCTTCCTAGCTTAACTACGATTAGTCTACTATTTGGTGCTACTCCTGTATATCTACCATCCGAAGCTGCTCCGTTTCCCGCCGCTATACCTGCTACATGAGTACCATGTCCGGATAAATCAGTACTTGGTACAATTTCTAATTGTCTTGCTTTGTTTGGATTTTGTAATGCTTCATTAATACGTTCCTCTGTATATAAAGTACCAGCAACAAAACCTGGTGGTGGACCTAAGCCCTCCTCGGTACTATTTATGGTTTGATCCCAAAGATACAGTATTCTTGTCTTCCCATCCCGAAATCGAAAATCTGGATGTGAATAATCGATTCCCGAATCAATGATAGCAATTAAGATACCATTTCCAGTCAAATCATACCTTGGTGTCTGAAGTTGTGGGATACAAGAGGCTTCAATTGCCTCCAAAACTTCAAAAAATATTCCTTTTGGTTTTTCAATATATTCAATTTCTTCAAAACTAGCTAATTCATCTACTTTACTATCTGCTATTACGATTACCGCATATCCATTAAGAAGCTCAACATACGTAAAACCTAGTTGATCGGCTACCCTACTTAAGTCTCCATTAAATTTAACAATCAGCTCCCATTCATTTGTTGCTTCATTAAATCCTACCCCCAAGTCTAAGGTACGTTCTCGCTGCACTTCAGGTGTTTCCAACGACAAATTCAACTCATTACCAACCTTACCACTATTCATAGACGTTATCCTAATACAAAATCTTAGTTCAGTATATTCCCTAAGTCTAGAATTTATCATCATATGCAAATAACTATTCAAAGATTACTCCACTACTTAATAACATCGTTCTTAGTAAGGCATACAACTGCTTTTTCAACTCTATGATCTTTCACTTCAATTACTTTTATAGTTAAGCCATTTACTTCAATCTCAAATTGACTTCCATCGTCTGGAATTGTTCCTAAAGTTCCAAATATAAATCCTCCAAACGTATCATATTCATCGGTAGGAAGCGAGACGTTTAATTGCTCCTCAACTTCTTCTAATGGAGTATTTCCAAGGATATTCCAGGTTTGTGAGTCAATATTCTCAATTTTTAGTTCTCTCTCAATCATATCCTCATCATCTATTTCACCAACAAGTTGTTGGACCAAATCATTCATAGTTACGATTCCACTCATTCCCCCATACTCATCTAGCACAACAGCAAAATAATTACGACTCTTTTTCATAGCTCGAAACAAAACATCTGCTTTGATTGTTTCTGGTACAAAATACGCTGGTCTAACAGCAGCCTCCATAATGCTATCGTAAGTTTTTTCATTCAACCTAAAATAATCTTTCGCATTTAATACTCCAACAATATCATCTACACTTTCATTACACACTGGATATAAAGAATGCCTACTTTGGTGTATTGTATTTTCCCATTGCTCAATACTTTCATCCGTCCATAATAAGGATACTTCTGTACGATGAGTACAAATTTCACCAACGGTTAAATCATCAAACTCAAATATATTTTGAATCATTTCTTTTTCTACATAATCAATCGTACCTTTTTCACTACCTGCGTCTACCATCATACGAATCTCTTCCTCAGTTACTTCTTCATCTTCCTCATTTGGATCAATTCCTAGTAATCGTAATAAGGTATTGGTAGAAGCGGTTAAAAACCATACAATGGGTGCAAACAATTTTGAAATAAACGTAATTAATGCCGACATAGCAAGCGCCAGAGTCTCAGCTTTTTTCATTGCAATACGCTTTGGTACAAGTTCTCCAAATACTAGGGTAAAATAAGATAATATTAATGTTATAAATACAACAGAAATAGAATTTAGAGTAGAAACAGGAATCTTCACTCCACTTTCGACTAAAAAATTTACTAAGCGATCTGAAAAATTGTCCGCAGCAAAGGCACTCCCTAAAAATCCTGATAAGGTTATGGCTACCTGAATTGTAGCTAAAAATCGTGCTGGTTGCCTTGTCAAAGTTGCTAAACGTATTGCTCTTTTATCGCCTTGGGAAGCTAATTTAGATAATTTATTATCATTCATTGAAATAATTGCTATTTCCGCACATGCAAATATCGCATTTAAGAGAATTAATATAACTTGTAATATTATTTTCCATAGAATTGAATCATCTTCCAAAATAAAACCTCCTAAAGTCATCGATATCCTTTATATAAAGTACTTTTTAAAGTCTAGTATTTAATTAGTTCATGTTTCTTTTATTAATATAAGTATGTCTTTTATATCATTTTATACTCAATGAAATAACAATTTTAAAGTGCTACTTCTAACACTTTAATCTTCCCAAATTATGATAACCTAGCATATTATTTACACTTTTAATGATTTTCATCAATTAAAAATATATTCATGAATATAAAAATACATATTGCAAAATAATAGGAAACAAGATATAATATGTGAAAATATAGTAATATCAGCGTTGATAAAAGCTACGATTTATAAATTACTTCAGAGAGCCGATGTTTGGTGTGAATCGGTGTAAGGATAAATCTTTCCACTTTTGGAGCTGTTGGTGATGAGCCAAAGGTTAGTAACCTCTATCTTACTTAATCGAGTGGCTGGTTTTTAAGAAACTAGCAATTTGGGTGGCAACACGGATTCCTTTCGTCCCATAGTTATATTTGGGGTGGAGGGCTTTTTTTATTTTATAAACATTTACACGTGAGCAACCATTAATGAGATTATAAGATAACAGATAGTTATAACGATTGTAGCTAGAATGTTGCCATAATTTCTTTACAACATGATATTAATTAAAATTGGAGGAGAACAATGTTAGATATCAAATTTTTAAGAGAAAACCCTGAAATCGTAAAGCAAAATATCAGAAACAAATTTCAAGATCACAAACTGGAATTAGTAGATCAAGTAATCGCACTAGACCTTGAAGCAAGAAATGCAAAACAAGAGGCTGATACTTTAAGAGCTAATAGAAATGCAATTTCAAAGCAAATCGGTGGATTAATGGCAAAAGGCCAAAAAGAAGAAGCGGAAGAATTAAAGAGACAGGTAACAAAAAATTCCGAACGTTTACAAGAACTTGAAACAATTGAATCTGAATTAGATGAAAAAATCAAACAAATCATGATGGTTATTCCAAACATCATTGACCCTAGTGTACCTATTGGTAAAGATGACAGCGAAAACGTTGAAATCAAACGCTATGGTGAACCAGTGGTTCCTGATTTTGAAATTCCATACCATGCTGAAATTATGGAAAGATTCAATGGACTTGATTTAGAAAGTGCTCGTAAAGTTGCTGGTAACGGATTTTATTATTTAATGGGAGACATCGCAAGATTGCACTCCGCTGTAATTTCTTATGCAAGAGATTTCATGATTGATCGTGGATTTACTTATTGTATTCCTCCATTTATGATTCGTAGCGACGTTGTTACTGGCGTTATGAGTTTCGCAGAAATGGATGCAATGATGTACAAAATCGAGGGTGAAGATTTATACTTAATTGGTACAAGTGAGCATTCTATGATTGGTAAATTCATCGATACCATTTTACCAGAGACATCTCTTCCTCAAACTTTAACTAGCTATTCTCCTTGCTTTAGAAAAGAAAAAGGTGCACACGGAATTGAAGAACGTGGTGTTTACCGTATCCACCAATTTGAAAAGCAAGAAATGATTGTTGTATGTAATCCAAAAGATAGCATGATGTGGTTTGATAAGTTATGGCAAAATACTGTAGATTTATTCCGTTCTCTTGATATTCCAGTAAGAACTTTAGAGTGTTGTTCTGGTGATCTTGCAGACTTAAAAGTAAAATCCATCGACGTAGAAGCTTGGTCTCCAAGACAACAAAAGTATTTCGAAGTTGGTAGCTGCTCTAACTTAGGCGATGCTCAGGCTCGTCGTTTAAAGATTCGTGTTGTTGGTGAAGATGGTAAATACTTTGCTCATACATTAAACAATACAGTAGTTGCACCTCCTAGAATGTTAATTGCATTCTTAGAAAATAACTTAAATGCAGATGGTTCTGTTAATATTCCAGTAGCATTACAACCATATATGGGCGGTAAAACTGTAATTAAATAATAAAAATTGGGGCTGATGTAAAATAACTTATTTAATGAATAAGTATTGTTATTTTGCATCAGTTCTTTTATTACTATTTATTTTAGTTATGAGTTTTCAGTTCTCTAATAATTAATCTTTGTTACAGAAAGGTATCTTTATATTAATGAAAAACACAGAGAAATTTACTGGCAAAGCTGCTGCTTATTCTATGTATCGACCAAATTATCCAAAGGCCTATATTAATTATCTTATTCAATCCAATTCATTAAATTTAAAAAGTATTATTGCTGATATCGGCTCTGGAACAGGCATCTTAACACAGCAGTTACTGGATAAAGGATTCCAAGTACATGCAGTGGAACCAAATGATAATATGAGAATAACAGCTGAACATAATTTAAATAATTATCCTAACTTTATCTCACATAATGCAAGTGCAGAACATACTGACTTACCAAAAAATAGCATCGACTTAATTACTGTAGCTCAAGCTTTCCATTGGTTTGATAAAACTTTATTTAAATCCGAGGCAAAACGAATCTTAAAAAGTAATGCAAATGTATCGTTGGTTTTTAATAATAGAATTTTATCTGACCCTCTAGTTATGGAAAATGCTAAGATATGCAAAACGTATTGCCCCACCTTTCAAGGTTTTAGTAATGGAATTTTTAATGATAAGGAAAGTTTTCAAAAAATTCTTCAGGAATTTTATAACGATGAATTCGAATATAGAGAATTTGAACATCCGACTCCATTTACATTAGATGGATTTATCGGTCGTAACTTATCCTCTTCATTTTCAATTCACCCAGATGATAAAAACTATACGAATTTTATAGATGCTCTAACTGAATTATTTCATAAATATAGTAAAGATGGTGTTCTTATGATGCCAAATCTTACGATAAGTTATATGGGCAGAATATAGAAACAATATCGGATATATAAATTATGAGATAAAATAAGAAGAAATAATTGATAGGATATGGAATTTATGCTTTTATTTCATATCATTTAAAAAAGACGAAACACCACGCACTTTCCTAGCGTCTGATGTTTCGTCTTTATTTGTATCAACTTAATATCATCGATTTGCTGCTAACATCTTTATAATCATATCTGCTGCCTCAGCTCTTGTTAAATAAGCAGTCGGATAAAAATGATTGCTAACATCTGCACTTAATATACCAAGTCCTTTTGCAAGTGCAACTGCTCCAAGATAAGAACTACCTATTTCAGCCTCATCTACAAATCCAGTTTTGTAGATGCCATTAATATTAGCCAGTGAGTTCAAATCCAACAATTTAATTGAATATAGGGCAGCTTCTTGTCTTGTGATATTACTTGTGCCTGTAAGTTTATTTTCCTTACTAACATAAGTCAATGGCTCAACCATTTGTTGCAGTTCATTTTTCGTAATGGCCTGATCAGGGTTAAATTTATTCCCCTCTATTACCGCCCCCATATCAATAAATAACTGAATACTACGATAATATTTGTGGTCCTTAATATCCTCATAACTATTGTTGCTATCTTTCTTTACATATTCTGAACCATCATAATGAACTTGCTTACCTGTAAATGGAGAAACATAATTTGGAGATATTTCAGTACGATAAACAAGTCTTGCTTCTTGTGCCATGGACTTTTGTGTTGAAATTGTATTTAATTCATATACCAATTCAAAACCATCGAAATCCATATAATATTCATACGCCTGCTTTGGTGTAATAACACCCTTTGGAGATTCAAATTCCATTGCATCATTCCAATAGTATCCGTAAGAAGTCACCTTACCTGTAACTCCATCCACAGAACCATTGATCTGATTTTCTGTATATACAATTCCCTCATTCACTCTATTATAATTAAATGAATAACCACCATATACTTCTTTACCCTCTACAACATTTATCACATATTGATCGCTTGAAGATGAAAGTTTTGATTTTAAAAAACGATCTTTATTTTGAGTCTTTATAAAGTTCTCTAAAATCTCTTGACTCTGCTCTTTTGAATACTTCACATTTTTAATTTCTTTATTGCTTCCCTCGTAATCATAATACTCTTTCACATTTGCATAAAAGGATATAATTTCACCTGTTTTAGCATCCACTGTGGCACTTGTATACGTACGATAATACTCATTCTCATTACCATCGGTGTTTGGTTCTGATAATTGAATATTCCAAACGTATTTTTTTACTTCCTTATTCCCATTATTAATTGTAGTTTCTCTCAAACTTGCAGTTGAAACAACTTTTGCAGAATCCACATATAAACTTTTATTTTTAGTAATCGTCTCGATTGCTTTTGTTTTTGAAATCAATCCATTGATTTCAGCGATTTTTTTAATTTCAGCTTCAGTTAACCCTCCATCTGCCGAACCAGTAGCTTTATCATAGGCAGTTGCTGCATTTGATGCTTCCTTCGCTTCATCTTTCCATTCATTTAATGTTGTATATATCTTTCCGCTACTTGCATCAACTGCGATATAAGATGTGGATGGTTCATATACCAGATATGCTTTTACTGTCATATTATCATTGGAATCCGTCGTATATCGATTATGATATACCAAGTTCATAGAGATTTGTCCCGATAGCTTACTTACTGCTTCTTCTTTTGATAATTTTACATTTTTATTAGGTATGCTAACCGTATAATTCCAACTACTATTATCATAACTAATAACCTCTCCTGTTGAGATATCAATTCCAACTTGCACTTGTTGTGATGGCATTGGAATCCCTTGCTCTACTCGGATATAGTTATAGTAATAAACTCCATTACGCCCTCTACTATAATAAGAATTTACAAATTTAAGTTTACTTGAAATATTCGATGCCACCTGCTTAATAAATGAATCTGCTTTGGATTGCAACTCAGCTTTCAAATAGCTAGGAACTTTTTTATCTGTATCATAGTAAATGTAGTAAGACTTTATATTTCCAGAAGAATCACTTGTAATATAAATACTTCCTTCTCCATCTTCTCTCATCCATTCAAAATGCCATTCTTCGTTATAATAGCTATTTGCTGCTCTGTAGTAATAACTAAAATTCCCATAGGCTTTTGGAATTGTAATTTTCTTTTTTACTTCTGTAAGTACATTGGTTAAAGCTTTCTCTGTTGGACCTTCAGAATTTGAAACCTCTGATGCTTCTTCCTTAACTGCTTTGGTAGCTACCTCTGTCTTTACATTATCCGTTGTTGAAACAGCGGCTAATGATCTTGTCGGCACAGATGTAATAAGCAAACTAGATAATAATAAGACAGGTACACAACGTTTTCTTTTCATAAGAACCTCCATTCATCATACAATACGTATCTTACTGAATATGTATTAGACGATAGAAATGTAAAAAGGTTCCATTTTTTCAAGGCTTAATTTTTATTTATAAAAATATTTATCTTTTAGCCTCAGCCGTAGACTGACCGATTCTTAATTCACCAGAAAATACCTTATGTTGATGTTTTGTATTATCTTTTATCACATCAAATAAAATATGTATTGTCTCAAGTGCCATTGCCTCTACGGGCTGAACTAATGTAGTAATTGTAGGTGCATAATACCAAGTCATATCGATGCCATCAAATCCAACTACAGAATAATCCTCTGGGATTCTTTTACCAGCATCAAAGATTGCCCTACAAGCTCCTATTGCTAAACTATCTGATATTGCGTAAATCGCAGTAAAATCAGTTCCTGACTGAATTAATTCTTTGGTAACTTCATAACCATTTTTCAAAGAGTATTCTTCTATATCCTCTTTCATAATTCGTATCAAATCTTGATTCAAAGGTATATTGTTATCTTTTAAGGCACGCTTATAGCCTTCTAATCTCAATTTTCCTATACTCATATCCGTATTCGATGCAGTAATCGTAGCAATCTTTTTATGTCCAAGTTTACATAAATAATCAACCATCTTATAGCTCTCTGAAACGTCATCCACAGAAACCGACGAATACGTCTTTTTACTTATATTTTCTGGATTAATACCTATGGTACTTAGAATAAACGGAACTTTTAAATTACTTAATTTTTCTTCTGTATGTGAAAAATAACCTCCAAGAAATACGATTCCCCGTAATCTTTTTTCTTTTACAAGTTCAAAAGCTACATCTACTTCATCTTCATATGATTCAACATGGTAAAGTACAAGTGAGTACTTCTTTTTCTGGATTTCCTCTTCCATAATTCTTATCATGCTACTAAAAAAAGGGTTTGATATTCCCTTAACTAAAACAGCAATTGCTTTTGAATCTGAACGTTTTAAATTTCTAGCACTATTGTTTGGAATATAATTATGTTCTTTTATTTTAGCCATAATCATTTCCTTAGTTTCTTTATTAATATCTGGGTGATTATTGATTGCACGTGAAACCGTACTTATTCCCACTCCACACATTCTGGCAATATCTTTAATTGTTATTTCTTCCATATCCTATTTAACCTGCTCTCTTTAACAACACGCTTAAACTAATTATTTTTACCCTATTTTACCCATATTGTTAGAACTTTGTCAAATTAAATTGTATTTTGTAAGATATAACTTTATCCCTTCACTGCTCCTGCAATAACGCCAGCAATAATATATCTTTGACAGAACAAGTAAAATATAACAATCGGTAAGATTGCAAGAATAAGTAAGGCCATCATTGCTCCCATGTCCTTAGATCCATACCCTCCAATAAGATATTGAACAGCAATTGGAATCGTTCGATAATTTGTTCCAATCACTAAGTACGGTAATAAATAATCATTCCAAACCCACATCGTATTTAAAATTGCAACCGTAATTGTTGTAGGTTTTAAAACAGGTAGCACGACACGAAAGAACATTTGTAAAGGACTACAACCATCGATCATCGCCGCTTCTTCCATCTCTAATGGCACCGATTTAATAAACCCACTAAACATAAATACCGATAGTCCTGAACCAAATCCAAGATAAATTAGTACGATTCCCACTGGATTATCAAGGTATAACACATTTGCAACCTTAGACATTGTAAACATAACCATTTGAAATGGTACAATCATTGAAAATACAAATACATAATACAAAAAATTCGTAAACTTCGTCTTAACCCTTGTTATATACCAAGCCGTCATTGACGTAAATATAAGAATTACTACGACTGAAGAAATCGTAATGATAAATGACCAACGAATCGCACTTAGGAAACCCGTTTTTGTTATTCCATTGATATAATTCGTAATTCCTGCAAAAGTCTCTATTGTAGGAAAACGAAACGGTGAATCACTAATATAAAATGTTCCTTTAAATGAATTTATCAATACAATACCAATCGGTGCTAAGAATATGACAGTTATTAATGACAATACAATAAGAACTATCATAGATATAAATTTCTTTCTGCTCATTAGCTTTCTACCTCCTTACGTCTTGTAAGTACGAGTTGAGTTAATGCAATGATTGCCACAAGAAGAAAGAATACCACTGCTTTTGCCTGACCAACCCCTTCATATCCCGCTCTTCCATAAAATGATTGATAAATATCAAGAGCTAACATCGTTGTTTTACGTGAGGGAGCTCCACCGGTTAAAGCAAGATTTTGGTCAAATAATTTAAAGGAATTCGATACTGTTAAAAATAAACAGATGGTGATTGAAGGCATTACTAACGGGATAATTACGTGACGTAATCTTTGTTTTTTATTTGCTCCATCTACCTTCGCTGCATCCATTAACTCTAATGGAACATTCTGAATTCCTGCAATATAAATAATCATCATATAGCCAATCATTTGCCAGTTCATAAGGATTACTAAGCCCCAAAATCCATATTTAGGATCTGCAAACATTGTTAATTCATACCTTGCTAAGACTCCATTTATGATTAACTGCCATATGTAACCTAAAACAATACCCCCGATTAAGTTTGGCATAAAAAAAACAGTACGAAACAGATTTGTTCCCTTTATCTTTCTAGTCAATAAAAGTGCAAGTAAAAATGCAAATATATTAATAGTAAGAACCGATACAATTGCAAATTTTGCTGTAAAAAACAAAGCATTAAAAAAATCTTTATTAGAAAATGCTTTGATATAATTTGTTAGCCCAACGAATTTTGCATCTATAACGGTTGTAAAACTACAAAAAGATAAATATATTCCCATAAGAAATGGAATTATAAACGCAATTGTAAACGCGAGCAATGTTGGTAGTACAAAAATAGGAAAATACTTCTTTAACATTTTTTCCATATAATATCATCTGCCTTTCTCTTCAATCGGGTTAAACATTTCTCATTAAAGTGTATCGCATCAAAATAATTTTGCATCAAAGTGTTTCATATAAATACAAAACATTTTGCCTCAAGTACTTATTTTAAAAATGGTGAGTCAGGCAAATCCCCACTCACCATTTTCAACTTATTGTTACTGAGCCGAAGCCGCTTTTTCAGCTGACCATTGGTCTATTACTATGTTAACAACATCCTCCCATTTAATATTTCCTTGAACATACTCTAATAGTGCTGCTCCAAAGTTATCTTTAAATGTTTGACTTGGGAAGGAGGTGAAATTCCAACTAACACTTGTTAAGGATGTATCCTCCATATATCTAATTACTTCTTTTGCTAATGGATCCGTTGGTTTTTCATCCTCTTTAAATGTTGAAAACGGAGCAATAAATCCAAACTTATTTGTTACATAATCCTTACCGATGTCTGAATTAAATAGCCATTCCACAAATGCAATCGTAGCTTCTTGATCTGCTTTGGATGCTTTGGAACTTACACAGAAAAAGTTTTCTGTACCTGTACATAATCCCTGTGATTCTTCTCCAGCTACTCCTGTATAGATTGGCATAAATTTAATATCACTTTCTAACACAACATTCCCAGCAACACCAGAAATCTGCCCCCATGCCCAGTTACCATTTTGAACCATTGCAACTTTTCCTAGGGCAAATTCTGCCATAGAATCTGTAACTGATTTTCCCCCTAACATCGTAGGTACGGTACCTGAATTATTAATATATAAATCAAAAATATTCTTATAGTTTGCTGAATATGTAAAGTCAAGTTTTTGTGTATCGTTAATTCCTTTGTCTTTATATTCATAATACACTGGTAAATTTGCAAGATGAGTCTGCCATCTCCAGTCTTCCCCTGGAGTAAGAGAGGTAGATGCAAATACGCCCTCAATTCCTAAAGCATCCTTCTTTGCTGTCATATCTTCTACTACAGCCTTTAGTGTAGCAAAGTCTTTAATCTCAGAAGTAGAAGAAATGGACACTGCCTTATCACTTAAAGCAAAATACTTTTTCATAATGGCGTCATTATAGATAATTCCATAGCCTTCAACAACATATGGGATACCATAAACGCCTTCTCCTGAGGAAACAGCCAAACTTTTATCCAATAACCAACTATAAAGGTTTGTTTTTGATAAATCTAAACAATAATCTTTCCAAGTTTGATATCCTACTGGTCCATTAATCTGAAATAATGTCGGTGCATCTGTTTTTGCTATTTCAGATTTTAATGTTTGTTCGTAAGTACCACTTGCAGCCGTCTTAACTTTTACTTCAACCCCTGTTTCTTCTTTGTAAATTTTCGCAAGCTCCTCCCAAATTTCCGAAACCTCTGGTTTGAAATTCAGAAAATAAACGGAACCTTTGCTTTCCTTCTTGCTACACCCCGTAAACATAGCCAAAATCATTACCACACATAGAAATAAACTCCATACTCTTCTTTTCATTGCAACTACCTCTCCTTTTAATGAAATTATTTTAATGGTAACGTTATCGGTACCGTTTCCGATAACTGGTATAATAATACCATATTTTTCTAATTTTAACAATACTTTTTATAATATTTGTAAATTTATTGATTGTATTTCCATTTATTTTCGTCAAGTTACCCAATTGTAATGTGCCATGGTATATTATTAACTCTGACTACTAACCTTTTTTTAAGTTCTTATTGTAAAAAATTCTCATGAAGAATATAATAATAGTGTTCATTTGTAAAGATACGTTCTGACAAAGAAACACTATTTTTTATATACTACTAACATCCGAAGATCCACATATATTGTGATGTTCTGAGGGGAAAGGCAAACAAATCTTTGATATTGTTTTTATTTGTGCGCCTTTTTTTATAAGGGTGCTTTTTTTATATTTTTTGCTGCATACCCTTAACTAAAAAATTATTGAAAGGAAGTGAAATGAAAATGAAACATTTAATTGATGAATTAGAACAAAATCGTATCCTTAGTAAAGAAAACTTTATTACTCTATTAGATAATAGAACAGAAGAATTAAGTGAATATCTCTTTGACCACGCACGTAAGATTAGGCATTTACATTATGGTAATAAAATTTATATTCGTGGATTAATTGAATTTACAAACTATTGTAAAAATGATTGCCTATACTGTGGTATTCGTAAAAGCAACTTAAACGCTGAACGATATCGCTTAAACTCTGATCAAATTTTAAGTGCCTGTGAAAGTGGATATGAGCTAGGTTTTAGAACTTTTGTTCTTCAAGGTGGGGAAGACTATCATTACAGTGATTCTGACATCTGCCAGCTTATTGAACGAATCAAGTCCTCATACAATGACTGTGCGATTACTTTATCAATTGGTGAGCGCAGTTATGATAGTTATCTTTCATATTATCAAGCGGGAGCTGACAGATATCTTCTTCGTCATGAAACTGCAAACGATGAGCATTATAAGAAACTCCATCCAGAATCCCTTTCGCTTACGAATCGTAAACGTTGTTTGCATGACTTGAAAAAAATAGGATATCAAGTTGGAAGTGGTTTTATGGTAGGTTCCCCATTTCAAACAACGGATTGTCTTGCAGATGATTTACTCTTTCTACATGAATTAAACCCACATATGATAGGTATTGGTCCTTTTATTTCACATAAGGATACTCCATTTAAAGACCAAAAATCAGGGACGCTGGAACAAACATTATTTATGATTGGTATTTTACGATTAATGTTCCCTACTGCTCTGCTTCCTTCCACAACTGCACTTGGTACCATTCACCCACTTGGTCGTGAAAAAGGTATTTTAGCTGGTGCAAATGTTGTTATGCCTAACTTATCTCCAAAAGAAGTAAGAAGTAAATACCTCCTTTATGATAATAAAATATGCACTGGTGATGAGGCTGCAGAATGTCGTTATTGCATGGAAAAACGTATGAAATCCATTGGTTATGAGGTTGTGGTGGACCGAGGAGATTATAAAAAACTAGAAGAAATCTTTTGATAAAAAATATATATTTTCGCAAACAGTAGATATATGATTAAGTTTAAAATATTTTTTGATATTAACATCTATAAATTTAAGTCTGATGAGAAAGGAAAATTCCTAACTCAATAAGAAAGGAAGTTATTATGTACAACGTAAAATCATCAAAAGCTGAAGAATTCATCTGTCATGAAGAGGTTGAAGAAACACTTCGTTACGCAAACGAAAACAAGCATAATGTGGAATTAATTGACGAAATCCTTGCAAAAGCTAGATTACGTAAGGGATTAACACATCGAGAAGCTGCTGTTTTACTGGATTGTGACATTGAAGAAAAGAATCAGGAAATTTATCAATTAGCAGAACAGATTAAGAAGGATTTCTATGGGAATCGTATCGTAATGTTTGCACCATTATACTTATCCAATTATTGTGTAAATGGATGTGTTTACTGTCCATATCATTTAAAAAACAAGCACATTGCTCGTAAGAAATTAACCCAAGAAGAAATCAGACGAGAAGTAATTGCACTTCAAGACATGGGGCATAAACGCTTAGCCATTGAAACAGGTGAAGATCCAACAATGAACCCAATTGAATATGTCCTTGAAAGTATCAATACGATTTATTCCATTAAACATAAAAATGGCGCAATTCGTAGAGTGAACGTTAATATCGCAGCAACAACTGTTGAAAATTATAAAAAGCTACACGATGCAGGTATCGGAACTTACATACTATTTCAAGAAACTTATCATAAACAAAGTTATGAGAAGCTTCATCCAACTGGACCAAAGCATGATTATGCATATCATACAGAAGCAATGGATCGTGCAATGCAAGGCGGTATCGATGATGTTGGTTTAGGTGTGTTATTTGGCCTTGAAATGTATCGCTATGAATTTGCTGCACTTTTAATGCATGCAGAACATTTAGAAGCAACTTACGGTGTTGGCCCTCATACCATTAGTGTTCCTCGTATCCGACATGCAGATGACATTGATCCAAGTGCCTTTGACAATGGCATCGATGATGATGTATTTGCTAAAATTGTAGCCTGTATTCGAATTTCTGTACCATACACAGGAATGATTGTATCTACAAGAGAAAGCAAAAAGTGCAGAGAACGTGTCTTGCATCTAGGCGTTTCACAGATTAGTGGTGGCTCAAGAACAAGCGTTGGTGGATACGTTGAACCTGAACCTGAAGATGAGAAATCAGAGCAATTTGATGTTATTGATAATAGACCTCTTTCCGAAGTTGTAAAATGGTTGATGGAACTTGGCTATATTCCTAGCTTCTGTACAGCTTGTTACCGTGAAGGTAGAACTGGAGATCGTTTTATGAGTCTATGTAAAAGTGGGCAAATCGTAAACTGCTGTCATCCAAATGCGTTAATGACATTGCAAGAGTTTATTGAGGACTATTCCGATGAAGAAACGAAACAAATTGGAGAAGCTTTGATACAAAGAGAAATCGAAAAGATTACAAATAGCAAAGTAAAAGGGATTGCCATTAAGAATTTAGAAGCAATCAAACAAGGTCAGAGAGACTTTAGATTTTAAATCCAATGATATTTAATGCTTTAATTAATTCTATTGATTAAATCTAAAGATTTTTAATCGAGAATTTGTATCGAAAATAAAATTTCTGGAAGAAATAAATTAAAATTCTTTCTTCCCCTATGCAATAAACGTACATGAATGGAGGTTTTTATGAGTTTAAATGATACCCCTACCTCAGAACGAGTTCATATTGGCATTTTCGGTAAAAGAAATGCAGGTAAATCAAGCATAATGAATGGAATTACTGGGCAAGAAATAGCCATAGTTTCAGACATCAAAGGTACTACGACCGATCCCGTGTACAAAACTATGGAATTACTCCCATTAGGACCTGTCGTAATGATTGATACCCCAGGCCTTGATGATGATAGTGAATTAGGTAACTCAAGAATTAAAAAAAGTTATCAAATCTTAAATAAAACTGACATCGCTATTATTGTAATTGATGCATTTTCAGGTATTTCAAAGGAAGATACGGAATTAATTGAAATAATAAAAGCAAAGAAGATACCATATATTCTTGTCTTTAATAAAGCAGACCTTTTAGAAGATGCTCCCCCCGCTACTGAAAATGAGATTTACGTAAGTACGAAAAACCAGACAAATATAAATGAACTGAAAGAAATGATTTGTTCAAAATATCAGGCAAAAGAATCAAAACTACGGATTGTTGGTGATTTAATTTCACCCTCTGATTTTATTGTACTGGTGGTACCCATTGACAAAGCTGCCCCTAAAGGGCGACTAATCTTACCACAACAACAAACAATACGTGATATACTGGATTCTGATGCAACTGCTATTGTCGTAAAAGAATACGAGTTAAAAAATACCCTTGCTAATTTAGGAAAGAAACCTAAGTTAGTAATTACCGATAGTCAAGTGTTTGCAAAAGTATCTGCTGATACCCCAGACGATATTCTTTTAACCTCATTCTCGATATTATTTGCTAGATATAAAGGAGACCTTGAAACCGTAGTAAAAGGAGCAAAAGTTGTAGATTCTTTAGTGGATGGTGACAAAATACTTATTTCTGAAGGCTGCACCCATCATAGACAATGCGATGACATTGGAACGGTAAAACTTCCACGCCTAATTACTCAGTATACCGGTAAGCAGATACAATTTAATTTTAGCAGTGGAACAGAATTTCCTGAAAACATATCCGACTACAAAATGATTGTACATTGCGGCGGCTGTATGCTCAATGAACGTGAAATGAAATATCGCCTTGCCTGTGCAAAGGATGCTAATATTCCTATCACAAACTATGGCATATTAATTGCATATTTAAACGGTATTCTAAAAAGAAGTGTAAAACCTTTTCCATATATCTATGAAATGCTTGATAATTAAGCACAGATAGTAGGATTAAAAAGTAATCTTATTCACTTATATGGCCTAATTTCTATGTATTATCCACAAAACAATCAATGTATTCAATGATTGATGTGTAAGATTGAAGCTTTTGTATGAACGTCTAACATTATTTTCATTAGATTTTCTTCTAAGAAAAAGGACGTTCTAACAAGAGCAATCATTCCCCCCCTTTTTCATATATCGTAATAGATTAAATTAATTTATAAAAGGTCCGTAAGAAATTTTAAAATTTCTTACGGACCTTTTATAAATATTACCTCACATTGTTTCATATAATAAATTTCTCTACCATAGCTGCCTATTTACATATAATATAGTCTACCTAACTCTCATAACTAAAATTAAATCATTATATAAAAACTTATAAAATAGTGGTACAATTATAGATAACCATTAAATTACAATCATCTTTATAATGAATCTAAGTGATAATATTATTTCATTATAGTATGAGAATTGTATTTCACACAAAAGAAAGGACTAATTGATGAGTATTATTGTCGTATTCTTAACTACGTGCATAACTATAGGCACTTTGAGTAATTTAAAGATAGAAAAATCTTCAACACAATTAATGCTTTTAGGTATCGAATTAACTATTATAGGAGCTCTTTTTATACTTATTGGCATTTTTACTAAAACTAATCTATTGTTATATTTAGCTGGTCTAGTTTGTTTCGTTATAGGCTTTATACTCAATCTTTTTGGATTTAGTAAAAAATAAATTTAAATACATATAGTAAAAATGCGGTATATATTCGAATACTTTAAATGTTCCCTTATATCAATACAACTACAGCACTAGTACACTACTATGATGTCTAATAAATTTTTAAAGCCCTTCTGGTTAAAATCTCTTATTTGGTATACTCTTTAATTACCTCATATAAGGTTTTGGCTGCACCATCTCCAGCTTTATCATCGTAATACTTTGTGAATCGTTCATCAGCTACATACATTAATGCAAGATTTTCATGTGCTTCTTTCGAATAGAAATTCCAAGTAAAACCTAACCACTCCTTATGTTTTTCATATACAGTTTTTGCTTCCTTTGAGGATAAGTCCTTTGTCTTCATAACCTCTTTTAGTGCCAAAAACATTTCTTCTTCCACCTGTTGCATTTTCTTAAAATCATCCTCACTCATGTTCATAAACTTATCATTGGATGCTTTTACAGTCTCTTCCCCATATTTTTCTCTTATTTCAGTTCCGTATTTTTCTTCATTTTTAGCTAATTTTTCTTTTTTAAATCCTTCAAATTTTTCTTTGTCTGACATAATACGCTCTCCTTTTCTACTTAATAATGTCTTTTCAATCGTAGTGATTAATTGGTCAATCTGCTTTCTTTTATCTACTAACTGGGCATAATGACTTTCCAATGCATCCTCGATATTAAAGTCATCCTGTAACATAATTTTTTGAATGTCCTCTAACTTCATATCCATCGTACGATAAAATAAGATTTGTTGTAACAAGTCAACCTCATTTTCTCCATAGATTCGATATCCCGAAGAATTAATACGCCATGGCCTTAACAAGCCAATCTCATCATAATATCGTAATGTTCTAGTACTTACTCCAGCTAATTCTGCCAACTTTTTAATCGTATACTCCATCGTGAATCACCTCCATGAATCTTATCATAACGGTTTACGCTGCGTAAATGTCAAGACTATTTTTTTATATATCTTGTATTTTTTATATATACCTTGTATTTTATAGATATCATGTACTTTTATCTACAAAAAAATAGGGCTCTCACAAAATAGATAAGCTTTAGATACGCATTCCTTAGTTTTTCTGCTATGATCAAATTTATCCTTTGTATGTAAGCAAAGGATAAATTTATCTTCACATGAAAACATAAGGAATCACAAACCTAAAATTCTATTTTGGGCTAGCCCTATCCTGTAGTTATTAAAATTTTCGAAAACGTTCATATCGCTCATTTACGACATCCTCTGGTGATTTATCAGCAAAGCGATTTATAAAATCAAGTATCCCTGATTTTAGCTCTTTTACAAGCCAATCCATTGTATCAACGGTAAGTACTTTTCTTTCTTCATCATTTACAGATGCAGATATTTCTTTATTTACACCTTGTTCTAGTGATAGTTCCTCATCACTTAGCTCATTTTCATTGTTAATAGAAGATTCTTTGATTTCTTGTTCAGAAATCACCTTATTAATTACGTTTAAATCTAACAAATCGTCTGCAGTAATTTTCATAATAGAAGCGGCTTCATCTGCACGTCTGCTATCTTTCCATAGTATAGAGGCAAAACCTTCTGGTGAGAGAATTGAATAAGTTGAATTCTCAAGCATCCATACTTCATTTGCAACAGCAAGTGCAAGTGCACCGCCACTACCACCTTCACCAATAACAATGGATAGAATCGGAGTCTTTAAAGATGACATTTCGTATAGGTTTCTAGCAATTGCTTCTCCTTGACCACGTTCTTCAGCTTCAATTCCACAAAATGCTCCTGGTGTATCCACTAAACATATAATAGGTCGATGGAATTTTTCTGCTTGCTTCATTAATCGTAATGCTTTTCGATATCCTTCTGGATAAGGCATACCAAAGTTACGTTTTATATTTTGCTTTATATTTCTTCCCTTTTGTTGTCCGATTACAGTTACAGGGATTCCATCAATAGTTGCAATACCACCAACGATTGCACCATCATCCCTTGACATTCGATCACCATGGAGTTCAAGAAAGCGATCAAATATACCACCAATATAATCGACGGACGTTGGTCTTTCGTTGCTACGAGCAGTTTTCACACGCTCCCATGCAGTTAATTTTTCTTCCATAGGCACCTCTTACAAGTTCTCATCATAAAATATTTGGCTACTATCATCGTCGGCTTCTTCTCTTAATTGTGGCTTATCCCCACTACTTTTGATTAAAAAGGACAATATAGGTTTTAATCGACTTCGTTTTACTATTTTGTCAACAAAACCATGTTCTAATAAAAATTCAGCTCGCTGGAATCCTTCTGGTAACTTTTGACCAATTGTTTGCTCAATTACTCTTGGTCCTGCAAACCCAATAAGTGCTCCTGGTTCAGCTAAAATAACATCTCCAAGCATAGCAAAACTAGCCATAACACCACCCGTTGTTGGATCAGTCAACACTGAAATATATAAAAGACCTGCTTCATCATGCTTTTTAAGTGCTGCACTTGTTTTCGCCATTTGCATTAACGAAACAATTCCCTCTTGCATTCTAGCACCGCCAGAACAACAAAATATAATAAGAGGAAGACCTTTTTTAGTTGCCCCTTCAATTAATCTAGTTATCTTTTCGCCTACAACCTCACCCATGCTTCCCATAAGAAACGTAGATGCCATAACGCCAATCGCTACAGGTTCACCATTAATTTTACCTTCTCCTGTAATAACGGCCTCATCTAAACCAGTTGCAGTTCTCATTTGTTCTAATTTATTCAAATATCCAGGAAAATTAAGCGGGTCGCTTACTGTTAAATCTGTATCCCATTCCTTAAAGCTTCCCTTATCTAACACCATGCTAAGGCGAATCCTAGGTAAGATACGAAAATAGCTATTGCAATTTGGACAAATATAATAGTTTGTTATGATATCTTCGGTATAGATGATTTCTCCACATTTATCACATTTTTGAAACAATCCATCTGGAACTTGTGGTTCATTCATCATCACTTTTACTTTCTCATATCTCTTCGCTTCTTTCACACTTGATACACTTCCTGTCTTTTTATATATTGCCATGTTTGCTCCTATCTAAGCACTCGTTAAAGTACCTTTATCTTACTTCGCAATCACTCTCTCCACAAACCCTGTATCAATCTTGCCCATTTTGAATTCAGAATTATGGATTAGCTCATACAAGAAATCAGTATTTGTGTCAATTCCTTCAATAATTAACTCTTCCAGTGCACCACTCATTTTTTGAATGGCTTCGTCACGTGTTTTATCATAAACCATAAGTTTTGCTACTAATGAGTCATACATTGCTGGTATCGTGTATCCAGAATAAAGTGCTGTATCCACCCTAACACCATTTCCACCTGGGAGACGAAGATTCGTCACAGTTCCTGGAGAAGGTAAGAAATTACGTTCAGGACATTCTGCATTAATTCTACATTCAATTGCATGCCCTGTTATCTTAATCTCTTCTTGTGAGAATGATAAAGCTTCACCAGCTGCTATTCTTATTTGTTCTTTTACCAAGTCTATTCCAGTAACAAGTTCTGTTACACCATGTTCCACTTGAATTCTTGTATTCATTTCGATAAAATAATAATTTCCATACTTATCTAAAATAAATTCAATTGTACCAGCATTTTCATAGTTAGAAGCTATTGCAGCCTTTACTGCGGCTTCTCCCATTTCTCTACGTAAAGTTTCACCAATTGCACTAGAAGGTGCTTCTTCTATCATTTTTTGGTGTCTTCTTTGTATACTACAATCACGCTCACCAAGATGGACTACATTACCATACTTATCCGCAAGAATTTGAAATTCAATATGTCTAGCCCCCTCAATGTACTTTTCAATATACATTGTAGGGTCGCCAAATGCATTTTTTGCTTCTTGCCTTGCTGTCTCAAATAAATGTTCAAATTCAGATGCATTTTTAACGATTCGCATTCCTTTACCACCACCACCGGCAGAGGCTTTAATGATTACTGGATAACCAATTTCATCCGCTATTGTTTTTCCAATCTTTCCATCAAAAACTGGTTCTTTTGTTCCTGGTACTACTGGAACTCCAGCTGCAATCATTGTATTTCTTGCTTCTGACTTGTTACCCATTAAATCAATAACTTTACCGGATGGTCCAATAAATGCAATCTTACACTTTGCACAAAGATCTGCAAATTTACTATTTTCAGATAGAAATCCAAAGCCTGGATGAATTGCATCCGCACCAGAAGCAAGGGTTGCACTTAAAATCCGTTCCATTTTTAAATAACTATCTTTCGCTAATGCTGGACCAATACAAACGGCCTCATCCGCTAATTGTGTATGAAGTGCATTCGCATCTGCTTCCGAATAAACTGCAACTGTTTTTATTCCAAGTTCTTTACAGGCCCTTATAATTCGTACTGCTATCTCACCTCGATTAGCAACCAATAACTTTTTAAACATACGGATGACCTCTCTTCTTTAACCAATCACAAATGTGATTTCTGCTTCCGCATATACTTTATCATCTTCATATGCTTTTGCATGTGCTACACCTACTGGTCCTTTATTTTTAATCAATTCAACTTCTAATGTTAAAACATCCCCTGGAACTACCTTATTACGAAATCTTGCTTTGTTTATTGCTCCAAAATAAGCTGTTTTTCCAATGTTTTCTTTTACTGATAAACAAATAACCGCTCCTACTTGGGCAAGAGCTTCAATAATTAAAACACCTGGCATAACAGGTTCTTGTGGAAAATGTCCTGCAAAAAATGGTTCATTATAGCTAACACATTTTTTACCAATTGCTCTCACCCCAGGAACTAACTCTTCAATACGATCTATAAGTAAAAATGGGCTACGATGTGGAATAATTTTCATAATTTCTTCAATTGTTAACATATCTTTTTTCTCCTTTGTTCTATAATGGGCGAACTTTTACTAGCTGATCTCCAAAGCCTACCATTGCCTTGTTTTCAACTAATATAGCTTCCACTACACCATCAAATGGTGATTCAATTTCATTCATTAGTTTCATTGCCTCAACGATTCCAATTACTTGCCCCTTCTTTATCGTTTCACCAACTGTAATAAATGGCTCTCCATCTTCTACACCAGATGCGTAAAAAGTACCTACCATTGGAGAAGTTATTATATTACAACACTCTTCTTTTGGTTCTTCTACTATATTATTTTGAATTCTTGTAAGTGGAAATTCTTGATTTGGAATCATTGTAATTTCCCCTTCGCATTTTGCCTCAAAGCTTAATTTTGTTTCCCCATCTTCATAAGTAAAGGCGCTTAATCTTGACTTTGAGACAGCATCAATTAATGTAAGAATATCTTTTATTTCCATATTTCCTTCCATTCCGCCGCCTTTTGCAGCATACTTACTGTACTTTTTTAATTAAAAGACTTGCGTTATGTCCGCCAAATCCTAACGAATTACTAATCGCATAATTTACAACTTTATCTGTTCTAGCCTCCTTAGTATAATCTAAGTCAAGCTCTTCATCCGGTACTTGATATCCAGCAGTTGCATGGATAAAGTTTTCCATTACACTCTTCACACTAACAATAAACTCTACTGCACCTGCAGCTCCAAGCAAATGTCCAATCATTGATTTTGTCGAGTTAATACTTAAATTATATGCATGATCACCAAATGCTTTTTTAATTGCAAGTGTCTCTCCTAAATCATTATGATGAGTACTTGTTCCATGTGCGTTGATATAATCAACCTCTTCTGGGCGAATACCAGCTTCATTCATTGCAAATTCCATTGCTCTTGCTGCTCCGTCTCCATCCTCACAAGGAGAAGTAATATGATATGCATCACTAGTAGCACCATAACCAACGATTTCAGCTAAAATTGTAGCTCCTCTTGCAACAGCATGTTCATAGGATTCAAGTACTACAACACCAGCACCTTCACCCATAACAAAGCCACTTCTTTCTTTGTCAAATGGAATTGAAGCACGAGTCTTATCTGTTGCCTGAGTTAAAGCAGTTAATGAACTAAATCCAGCGATAGAAAGTGGCGTAATTGCAGCTTCTGTACCACCAGCAAGCATAACGTCTGCTTCATTACATTGAATATAGCGCATTGCATCACCAATGGAATGAGTTCCAGTTGCACAAGCAGTTACAATGTTCGTACTCTTACCTTTTAATCCATATGCAATAGAAACATTACCTGCTGCCATGTTGGCAATCATTAATGGAACTAATAATGGGTTAATTCTTTTCGGTCCTTTTTCTAGTAACTTCGCATGCTCTCTTTCAATCGCTTGTAAACTACCAATGCCTGAACCAATGGATACACCAATTCTTGTTGTATCTTCTGTTTCAAGATCAAGATTGGCATTCTTAATTGCCTGTCCGGCTGCTGCAACCGCATATTGGCAAAATAATTCCATACGTTTCGCAGCTTTTGCATCCATAAATTGCGCAGGATCAAACTCCTTAATCTCTGCTGCTAATTTAACTTTATACTCCGTTGTATCAAAACGTGTAATCTCATCGATTGCAACGGTACCTTTTTTAATGTTATCCCAAAAAGTATCTATATCATGTCCAAGTGCTGAAATAATGCCCATTCCAGTTACTACAACTCGTTTCATTTTTACCTCCGTACTGATTTTAATCAGCTCAATAATTTTCTTTGCTACATTTGCATTCCGCCATCTACACTAATGGTTTGACCAGTAATGTATGCTGCTTTATCTGATGCTAAGAAAGCAACTGTTTCCGCAATATCAGAAACTTCACCAAATCTCTTTAATGGAATTTGATTTACATAAGTATCTTTAAGTGCATCTGGTAATTTATCTGTCATATCTGTTTTAATAAAACCAGGAGCAACTGCATTTACCGTAATCCCTCTAGATCCTAATTCTCTTGCAAGAGCTTTTGTCATACCAATTACACCTGCTTTTGATGCAGAATAGTTGATTTGACCTGCATTACCAATTACACCAGCAATGGAGGAAATGTTAATGATTCTGCCACTTCTTTGTTTTAACATAATCTTACTAACTTGTTTTAAGCAGTAGTAAACACCTTTTAAATTTGTGTCAATAACATCATTGAATTCCTCATCTGACATTTTAAGAATTAAATTATCTCTAGTAATACCTGCATTGTTTACTAAAATATCGATTGAACCATATTCTTTTAAAACATCTGCAAACATCTGCTTCATTGCTTCAGAATCTGCTACATCGCCTTGGTAAACAGACGCTATTCCGCCTTCAGCTTTAATAAGTTCTACAACTTCTTCTGCTTTTTCTTTGGATCCGCAGTAATTTACGACTACCTTTGCACCATATTTTGCAAGTGTAATAGCAATTTCTCTTCCGATTCCTCTACTTGCTCCAGTTACAATTGCAACTTTATCTTTTAACATTTCTTTCACGCTTACCCCTTCCAATGGTTTCTTACTATGAACCTTATATATGTTTCATCAACGAAACTTGTTTAACAAAGACTTTTTAACTTTTCTAAATCCGCCACTGTATCAATATTGATAACATTTTTAGACTTATCTATTTTCTTTACAAAAGAGGATAATGTCTTACCTGGTCCTATTTCAATAAAAGTATCCACGCCTTCTGAAATCATTAATTCAATACTTTGCTGCCAGCGTACAGATGAAGATACCTGGGTTGCTAATATTTCTTTAATTCCTTCTTCACTTGTAATCATGGATGCTGTTGTATTAGCAACATAAGGAATCTTTGGTTTTGCAACCTCTACTTGTTTTAATTCCTCAAATAACTTATTTCCTGCTTCTTTTAACAATGGAGAGTGAAATGGTCCACTTACATTTAGTGGTATTACTCTCTTTGCTCCTGCATGTAATAAGCTTTCACTTGCTTTCTCAACTGCAGCCTTCTCTCCAGATATGACTAACTGCCCTGGACAATTATAATTTGCAATTCCTACAACGCCTTCTGTTTGATTACAAACATCAAGTACAGTATCCATATCCAGGGAAAGTACTGCTGCCATAGCCCCCTGACCTTGTGGTACTGCCTCTTGCATAAGAATTCCTCTTTTTCTTACTAAGGAAATCGCATCTTCTAAGCTCATAACCTCACTTGCCACAAGTGCTGCATATTCACCTAAACTTAATCCTGCACATACATCAGGAACAATACCTAATGTTTTGATATGGGCTAGCATTGCTCCAATGGTTGTAATCATAGCTGCCTGTGTATACTCAGTAATGTTTAAATCTTCATTTTCTTCATGGCAAAGTTTAACCATATCAATGCCTAGAAGTTTACTAGCTTTATCATAAACTTCTTTACTTTCAGGAAAGTTTTCATAAAAATCCTTTCCCATTCCAACATATTGTGATCCCTGCCCAGGGAATATAAAAGCAATTTTACTCATCTTTATACCCATTTTAGCTGCCATAAATTAAGAGTAATCTTAATCAGCAGTCATATAACAAACTGTGATATGGCAGGCCTTTCTAATAGTTATATTTTTAACTTAGTCTCTTTTAAATAGGAGAGTATCCCAAAGGCATTTCATGCTTTTTGCACTTTCCTCTTGCCTCTAGAACACTCCCCTTTTTCTTTTCGTATATTTATTTATTCTTCTATTCCTTTAGATTTTAAGTAGTTTACAATGTCTTCTACTGTATCTATGTTTGTTAAATCTTCTGTAGGTATCTCAGTTTCAAATTCTTCTTCAAGTGCCATAACAAGTTCAAATAAATCTAATGAATCGGCTCCCAAATCATCTTTTAGAGATGAGCTTAATGCAATTGTCTCCTCTCCAATATTTAATTGTTCAGCAATAATTGATTTCATTTTTTCTAGCATGTTATGTTCTCCTTTTTATTGTTTTATTTTCTTAATGTTGGCCTACCATGTTGCCTGTATTTTTTTATGAAGCAATTTTGCATTGCTTTTTTTCTTTATTAAAATAAGAATGACGCTTACCAAAAGTACCACCATAGCGGCTATCCATGACACAATCTGCATCATAAATCTAAACCTATTCTTAATTTTTTCTACTTTAATCTCAATCTTTTCTCGGATTTCTGGCATTTCATTACGTTCATTCTGTTCCATAATAGCGACTCTAAGTGAATCAGAAATTTCAAACTTACGATTTTTGTTTTTATTAATCCGCTTTTTTACATATGCAGTAAAGGTATTTTGTTGTCTAAGCAAATCTTCTTCTAAAAAGTTATTTTCTAGCAGTGCGATATCAATATCGCCCATTAAATCAATTAATACACTATCGATCACTTCGTTTCCCCCTTTCTTGGTACTCCATATCATCAAATACATTTTTCACCTTAGTTCTAAGACGTGATAATCTACTGTCTACCGCTGTCACCGTCATATTCATCGCTTTTCCTATGATTTTAGAAGATTGCAAATAAAAGTACTTTCTAATGACTAATTCTCTATCTTTCTCAGGTAAGCTAGCAATGACTGCATTCAACTTTTTCACATTCTCTTTACGAACCATTTGATTTTCAATGTTCTGATTATGATCTGTTACTGCATTTGCTATGTCCGAAACATCCTCTACATATAATTTATCTTCATGTCTTTTTAAATCTCGTAATTTATTTATTGCTGTATTTCGTACGATCACTTTCAAATATGTAGGAAGTGAGGCTTGATTCATATCATAACTTTCTGCATTTCGCCAAAATTTAAGATATGTATCATTTACACATTCCTCTATATCTCTAACGTGATTTCCTAATATACCTGTAGCTATATAAATAAGCAATTTTTCATACTTCTCTGCCATCATCGACAAACCGAGTTCATTTTTCTTACAAATCAGAGTAAGTATCTCTTCATCTGTCAAGACTACAGCCTCCTTCGAACATGCACATTAATCTATACCCATTTTTTTTGGATATCTTGCATGTAACTTTTTATTTTTTTAAGTCAATTAGAATTAGCATAATTATATCATTGAAATTATTGGGTTGCAATTTGCATTTTTCGAGTTTTTGTCAATATTGTTACTACCTATTTATTTTGTTATAATAATATTTAATTATTCAGTTAAATAACGATAACAGTAAGAAAGGCAAGGTAGAATAATGATTAAAGATACTTTAGCAAAGAAAAAGAAGACGATTTCAATCGAAGTATTCCCTCCAAATAAAGAAGAGGAATTCCAAGGTATTTATAAAACACTTGAAGAACTAGTTGAAATCCAGCCAGATTTTATTAGTGTAACCTATGGCGCAGGTGGCAGTAATTCTAAAAAGACCGCTGAAATTGCAAGCTACATAAAGAATGACCTAGGTATCGATTCCCTAGCCCATCTTACTTGTACAACATTAGATGAGTCAAATCTTATGGAATCATTAGATAACTTGAAAATTATGGGAATTGAAAATATATTAGCTCTTCGTGGGGATAAGCCAAAGGATATGGCACTAGAGGATTTTCTTCGACGTAAATATACCTATGCATCCGACATGATTTCAGACATTCGCTTGAAAAATAATAACTTTTGTATCGCTGGTGCTTGTTATCCTGAAAAACATGTGGAGGCAAAAACAATGGAGGAGGACATCCTTCATTTAAAAGAAAAAGTAGATGCGGGGACTGACTTTTTAATAACTCAGTTATTTTTTGAAAATTCTAGATTATATGAATTTCTAGATAAAACTGAAACTGTGAATATCAAAGTTCCAATTATCGCTGGTATTATGCCTATTACTTCAATAAAACAAATAAAAACAACGATAGAGATGTCCAATGCATATGTACCTTTAAAATTAAAACGAATCTTTGAGAAATACCAAGATAATCCTTCAGATTTTAAGAAAGCTGGAATCGATTTTGCAATTCTACAAATTCTTGATTTATTATCTCAAGGGGTTTCTGGAATTCATCTTTACACAATGAATAAAGTAGATGTTAGCAAATCTATCTATCAAAATATTTTTTCCTATAAATAAATTTTAATGCCAAGCCTTTTTCTATGATTATTTATTTTTTATTTTACGATTAGGGTGCCAACTTCTACGACAAAATAAGTAGTGCTATATAAACGCCTATAAAATATAGTAGAATTTGGAACCCAAATCATATTTATTTAATTATCCACCTTCCATGGTGATGTAATAAACTGTTCGATATTTGGTGGCTTTGATGGAATTACTTCTTCCTCAATAGTTTCTGTAGTTTCGTTTTGTAATTCACGATTCTTCATAGCTTTTTGCGCCTCTGCTTCTGTCATTAAAGCTTCTTGTGTATAATTCATAGCACCATTCCACAAAAGCCATTCTTCATAACCAGACTCATATACGGCTTCTATTTGTTCTCTTACTTCTTTTCCGCCATATTTAATATAATGTTTTAACCAAGAGGCGGTAAAATCTTGTAACCATGGCCGAACAACTGCCTTATGCTCTCCTTCTGAAATCCCCTTCAAAACATTTTTAGAAGAGCCAAGGGCCCCCAGAATCAGTTCATAAGGTTGTGTATCAGGATAGTCAATACCATAAGATCCATTTCCATAATGAGAGGGATAAATCATTGGGCATATATAATCTAAATATCTCGACATTTCTAGATAGCTTTGACCGACTATTTTAGCATCTACAGAACTATTTATTATTGCTCCATAGACATCAGCAGATACAAAGATTTTTTTTGCACGTAACTTTGTACAGGCATATTTTACAAATTCAGTGATTGTTTCTATTTTCGTTTTGTTTAATGCTTCTTCTCCAAAATCTACTTGCTTCATACTACTATCTGTTGAAAATCGGATATAATCAAAATTTACCTCATCGAATCCAACTTCTGCACACTGTGTTGCAACTCCTACTAAATAATCCCACACTTCTTTCTTATATGGATTAACCCAAGCCAAACCATCCTTATCTAAAAAAAAAGTTCCATCCTTTTTTTTCAGGGCTAATTCAGGTTTTTCCTTCGCTAATAATGGATCTTTAAATGCTACAACTCGTGCAATTAAATATATGTTTTTTTCTTTTAACTTTTTAATCAACCCATCAATATCTGAAATATAAGCCTTAGTGGCTTTTATTTCTTTTGCCATTTGATCATCCATTAAAAATGTTATTCTTCCTTCATCATCTTTCACATCGATGACCATAGTATTTAGCTCTGTTTCATCAACAAGAGATATTAAATCATCAATGGTACTATTCGCTTTTGAAGCGGTAACATAGATTCCTTTTACTTTTGTAGGAATACGAGTCTCTATAAAGCCGTTCATCCAAACATCCGCTGTTTCTTCCTCTTCTATCTCGTTTAATTCCTCAACGAAATCTCCGTTAATTCCATAGGGACCAATGATGAATTGTTTTTGTCCTTGCTCTATGATAGAATCCTCCCGCTGATGTTCCTCACTCTTTTTTGGGAAAGTATCATTATTTTGTTTTTCATTCGCAATTATATAAGTGGTAATGCCAGTTATAAAAGCAAACACAATTACAAGTAAAAAAAGTTTAAAACGCTTGCTCACTCTACTGACTTTTATAAAAGATTCTGAATATCTTCGTTTCTTCTTTTGGGAACTAAAGTTAAGTTTCATATCTTTCTTTCTCATAAAGTCATCCTTTTTTTCACGAATTCACAAGGGTATCGTATTATAAAGATTTATCACCTATGATTTGCTTTTGAATTTTAGTAAAAATTTCTACAATCTCTGGATCAAAGCTTTTACCAGCTTCATCGATAATTATTTTCATACTTTCCTCATGAGAGTATGGCTCATGGTAGCATGTCTTACTTGTTAGTGCCTCATAAGAATCCACAATAGCCATTATTCTTGCACTAATTGGTATTTCTTCACCTTTAAGACCTTCTGGATAACCACTACCATCCCATTTTTCATGGTGGAAGTTTGCGATTTCAGCTGCTAATTCGAATAAATCACTATGCTCTTTTAGTTTATTAACGCTTTTTAGAATCTCTGATCCATTACTTGGATGTTTCTTTATTATATCCATTTCTTCTTCTGTCAATTGATCCTTTTTACATAAAACGTTGTCTGGTAGTGTGATTTTACCAATATCATGCAATGGCGCAGCCAACTCAATTAAATTAATGAACTCATCACTAATCTTATCTTCAAAATAATCGGAAAGTTGTAGACTCATAGCTAATATACGGCATTTTTTTGCTATATTTATAAAATGCAATTCATCCGTTTTTTCCCTAGCTTCCGCTAGCTTTGCCATAGTAAGAAACATATTGCGGTACTCCATCATCATCGTATTATGTTGCTCACTTAATAATCTTTGCAATTTATTATTATAACTTTCAAGTTCGTGTTGCATACGATATATTTTAATATGAGTACTTACTCTTAATATTACTTCATCTAGTTCAAAAGGTTTTGTTATAAAATCTACAGCACCTAGTTTAAAACCTTTTACTTTATCAACCGTAGAGTTCATTGCAGAAATAAATATGATTGGTATGTCTCTTGTTTTCGTACTACTTTTTAGCATTTCACATAAATCAAAACCATCCATATCAGGCATTGAAATATCAAGCAATATTAATTGTGGTTCATAGATTTCAATTGCTTCAAGAGCTTGTATCACGCTTGTTACCGGTCTTGCCATAAAGCCTGCTTTCTTTATCATTTCTGCAAGTACTGTTAAATTTGCAATAATATCATCTACTATTAATACGTTTATTTCATCTCGGATAGTATCTTGTGTAATCATTATTTCCCCCTAATATGACAGCAAATGTTGCAATTCTTCCATTCTTTTCATTGTGTTATCATAATCTTCTTTACGAATAGCAAGTTCTAATCGAAAAGCTCTCTTACGCTCTTCTTGCTCGTTTTCCAAAAATAAACTTTTAATAACACCAGCAAAATTTTCTGCCTTTTCCCAATTCCCTAATTCGATGCATAAGCTTAATTTTTCTATGATTTCTTTTACACCACGCATACGTTCTTCCTTAGAATCATCTACTTCAGTTTCCGTATGAAAATGTAAATCACTTAGAAGCATACTCCCCTTTGTATACCCTAAATTCGAAAACCTTCCGTCTTCATCTACCAAAAATTGTCTTGATTCATTTTTATTATTCTTTTTTTCAGCTACATTCTTATTAATTCCTAAACGTACTGAGAATGAAAATGTACTTCCTTTACCTTTCACGCTATTTACATGAATATTTCCTCCCATAAGCTCAACTAAGCGCTTACTAATAACAAGTCCTAAGCCAGTTCCACCAAAACGTCTAGTGATTGACCCGTCTACTTGAGAGAAACTTATAAATAGTTTGTCCATATCATCTTTTGAGATACCTATTCCACTATCAACCACGAAAAAGAATAACTCAACTTCTGAATCCTTTTGTAAGGTATTCATAACCTCAATGGTTATCTGACCGATGGACGTAAATTTAATTGCATTGGATAATAAATTATTTAATATTTGACCAAGACGTAGTTCATCTCCAATTACTTTTTTAGGAATATCATTCCCCATGTTTAAAACCAGTCTCAAACCTTTATCTTGAACAGCAGTACTATGCATGGATAATACATGATGCATAAATTCTTCAAAATCAAATTCTCTTTTCTCTAGGATTAACTTTCCAGCTGTTATCTTACTAAAATCAAGAATATCATTCACCATTTTAGACATATGATCGCAACTTCTTAATATTATTTGAATATGTTCTAATTGCATGGATGATAAATTTGTTTCAAGTAAATTATTGGCAAGGCCCTGTATTCCATTGATCGGCGTTCGAAGTTCATGAGTAATATTCGCAAGAAATTCGTTCTTAATGTTGATTGCTTTATTTAGTTCCTTTTTTGTTGAATTTTCTCTTTTGATTGCTTGTATTTCTTTCGAAATATCAATTGCATAACAAATTCCAGTGCAGCTAATCTTCTCTGGTTGCATAACAACTTTTAGTCGTACTGGACAGCAGGTTTGGTTGCTTCGATATGCTACTGTCTCATAATATGTACAATTCTCTTCTTTTTGCAGCAAGTCTTGCTCTAATAATTGTAGCTGCTTCGCATTTCTTTGAAATACCTTTGGAAACACACATAAAATGTCATTACATCCAATTTCACATAGGTCTCCCAATTCGGTTTTTGCAGCTTTATTGCTATATACAATGACTCCAGCTTCATCAAACAAAAGGATTGCTTCTAAGCACTCATCAAAACAATTGTAATTGGTATTAAAATCACTTTCATTACCTATCAACATCGTATCCTCTCATTCATATAACTATCAAACTTTTCCAATTTCTATCTTAATTCAAGGAAAATCATTTGTCAACGACATTCAAATCCTTGTATTTATTGGGTTTCTCTTTTTAAAATTAATTCATTTAATGCTTTGCAAAACATGCAAATAATATTGTAAAATGTAACAAGTTATGATAAATATCTTAATATTCACGTTTTATGAACTATTCTTTTGATTTTCTTGAATCAAAATTCTGTTTATCTTGACATTTTCCCAAATTTTGTTATATAATGCCTTATATATGAAGATAACTAATGAAATTGAATGGAGGGCACATGAACTTTAACATACGTTTAAAACAATTAAGACAAAAACATAAATTAACTCAAAGTGAGTTAGCTGATATTTTAGGTCTAAAGCCAACCGCTGTATCAAACTATGAATCAAGACGTAATGAACCATCTTTTGATAAATTAATTTCATTATCAAAATACTTCGACGTCTCTTGTGATTATTTATTGGGAATTTCTGATGCATATCTACCAGTTGGTGGAGAAGTGTTAGACAAAGATATTGTTGAATTTTTTAATGTATATCAACAACTTGATTTGGAAAGCGCACAAGAACTGAAAAATTATGCGGATTATTTATTGTACAAACAAGAACGCGAAGGTTCTTTTTAGCCTGTGTCCATAAGACTATTATTTCGTATTATTTTACATATTTCAATTTGAGGAGATGAATAATAACTAAGTTCAAACACGATAAACAAGCACAGTCACCTTGGTGACATATTGCAAATTGCGTGAGTGCGTATCCTAATCGGAGCGCTTTTACGTTATAGGATTAAATCCTATAACGTAAAATAGAAGGAGCAGTTTCCTAAAGACTCTGCATCCTTCCTTTTTTATTTTAAGATAAATTTATTCTATTTTATTATTTGCCACAGCAGAATTTATATTTTTTACCGCTGCCACATGGACAAGGATCATTTCTTCCTACTTTTTTCTCTTTAACGATTGTATTAGATTTCTTTTGTTTTAAATATAATTCTTTTCTACGACCGTCAGATAAGATATTCTTCCAAGCTGGTAGCTCAAATAACCAAGAAGCGTTTGCTTCTACCATGTTATAGTATAGCTTTTCTTTGTCAAATTTAAGACTAACCTTTGTATCTGCTGTCATTTCTTCAATTGGATTTGGTGTTACCAAACTTTCATTAATACCATCTAAGAAACCAACCATATGCTGTAAGGAAGCGCCATATTTATCTGCTAATTCTTGAACAGTTCCTTCAACTACTTCATCTGGATTTGCTAATAGTTTTTCGTAAATACCTTTTTCTACGGTAAAATAATTAAGCCAAAGTTTTTCCTCTTCTTTTTCATCCATATTTTCCGCATAAGCGTATTCTCTCCACTCAGTAAGTAAACTCATTTTCTTCATCCTTTCAATTTCAATTCCGATTTTGCATAAAATTATCCTAAGATTAGTATGCCTAAATCAAAAGTAAATATTGTAGCAAAAATGCTACTTTCTTTGTAAAAAAATATTATTGTTTGTATAAATCACCATGAATGGTTAATACTATAGTTAATCTAATTTATTCTCGGCATAAACAAGATAACAACAGCCTACCTTGTAGTTCCGATTTAGAATTAGATATGCGTATGCTCTTTCAATAGTTGGATTCCCCCTCCAATGAAAAGCAACCATACAAAAGAAGAGTTAAATACTTATCCTCCCCTTTTTAATGTAAAGTCTGCTACAATGGCGTAGTGGACTTTACTTTTTTCTATTGCATTTTCCACTATAATTTGACACAAGTGATATTTTAACATATAACCAAAGGATACGCAACTTTTACTCTACGTTATTTTATATTATTTTTACATATTATTTTACAACTTTTTTATTGCACTATCCTTATATTAATATATAAATTATCCATATCAAATTTTAGAAAATTTCTAATCCTCACCCATGATTTTTTGTTTCCAAAGGAGACCCGTTTCAGTGGCCGCAAGTCCCCCCATAGCTGTTTCTTTTAGAGACACTGGCATGGCTAACCCAATCTGGTACATTGCACTTATTACTTCATCATAGGGTATTCTACTTTCAATTCCTGCAAGAGCCATCTCAGCAGCTGTTAAAGCATTCGATGCCCCTGCCGCATTTCTTTTAATACAAGGAACCTCTACAAGACCCGCCACAGGATCGCAGGATAATCCCAACATATTTTTCAAGGCAATTGCCATTGCATGGGCTGCTTGACTTGGTGTGCCCCCCATCATTTCGGTAATTGCAGCCGCTGCCATAGCACTCGCTGAACCTACCTCTGCTTGACAACCTCCTGCTGCACCTGAAATACTTGCATTATTGGCAATCACATACCCAATTGCACCTGCAGTAAATAAATGATTAATTACAGTTTCATCGGATAAATTATATTTTTCCTGAATGGCAAGCATTACTGCCGGCAACACGCCACAAGACCCAGCGGTAGGAGTTGCACATATAACTCCCATGGACGCATTCACTTCATTCGTTCCTACTGCATAGCAAAGCGCTGTTAAAAATGTTTTATCAGTGATATACTTCCCACTTTGTAAATAATCATATAATTTTTTTGCATCATTACCTGTCATTCCAGAACTTGATACCACTCCTTTAATGCCTTCATGCGCAGCATTCTTCATTGCCTTGAAATTATATGCCATCGTACGAATTATCTCTTCTTTTGTACAATCCGTTGCTTCCATTTCTTGTTCTATCATTAACTCATATATTTTCTTATTTTGCTCTTCTGCTTGTTTTACAAGATCTGCAATATTTTTAAACATGTTTTACCCTCATGCGATTTAGTAGAATTTATTTTAGTAACGTTTTATTTCATATCATCGATTTCTTAACTTATGCATTAAGCACAATCACTTTTTGAATATTGTTCATCGTTGATATTTCATTAATTAAATCTTCATTCACAGGTTGATCTGTTTCTACCACCATTAAAGCAGTACGCCCTTTTTCTATTCTAGAGACTTCCATATGTCCAATATTAATTTTATGTTCCGTTAGAGCGGTTGCCACAGATGCAACTGCACCATAAGCGTCTTTGTGAAGAATTAATAAAGAAGGATATTCTCCTGATAACTTTAATAAAAATCCATCCAGTTCAGTTATTTGAATAGCGCCACCACCTACTGATATCCCCGTAATTTCCATACGATCAGTTCCAGCCTTTAGAATTAGCTTTACCGTATTGGGATGACTAGCATGTGCTGCTTCTTCAAAATATTTAAGTGTAATCCCCTTTTCATTGGCAAGTGAGATGGCGTTTTTAATTCTAGCATCATCGGTTTCAAAGTTTAAAATACCACCGACAACCGCAACATCTGTTGCATGCCCCTTGTAAGTCTTAGCAAAGGAACCATAGAAATGAATTTCAACCTCACTTGGTTCTTTTCCAAAGATTTTGCGGGCAACTCTTCCGATACGCACAGCCCCAGCAGTATGGGAGCTGGATGGTCCAATCATAACAGGACCGATAATATCAAACACACTTTTATACTTCATAATTTCCTCTCATTCTATCGCCCACAGAGCTACAATCTAGTAAAAGTAGCCATATTGTGAGTCTTCTTAAGAAAGTGATTTTTCATTTGATTTTTTCTTCATAAAAGGCAATAAAGGTCTGATTCCGACAAATATTCGAAACCAGACCTCTTTGTTTATCCCCTTATAGACAAAATAAACGGCTTCGATTTTTAACATCAATCAAAACTTTTTGCCTTAAAGATATATTTTAACTTCTTATTTATCTAACTTCATTTCCTTGTTCATCTTTCTAAGCTCTTTAATGGAAATCCCATCATCTTCTTTATGAACCTGTCTATATACAATTAAAAATCCATACAATAAAATCGGAATGACAATCGTACAAAATAAACTAGCCATAAACAAGCCATTTGCATATGGTTTTGCAAAGATAGCAGAAATCAATGAAACAACATAAAGGCTTAATAATAAAACTACGCCTGCAAGTGCTACGACTCTTTTTACATTCTTCATTAATGTGCTCTCCTTTCTACAACAAATCACTATTTCTACCAAGCTAGAATAGCATAAGAACACTATTTTTGCAAGTAATATACTTTTATTGGCGCTTTATCTTCTTAAAATACTCTTTTATTTCCTTCTCATATCCATGATTTACAGGATGATAAAATACTCGGTCTTTTATTTCATCTGGGAGATATTGTTGTTCCACATAGTTATTTTCATAATCATGGGCGTATTTATAGCCAATTCCATGACCAAGCTTTGCAGCTCCTTTATAATGTGCATCTCTTAAATAACTAGGAATCGTAGCTGTTTGCTCACTTGCCACCACTTTCATAGCCTCCTCAATTGCCATAATAGCAGAATTACTCTTAGGTGCACAGGCAACATAGGCTACCGCTTGCGCAAGTATGATTTTAGCCTCTGGCATGCCAATTCGCTCTACTGCTTGCGCGGCCGCTGTAGCAACAACTAAAGCATTAGGATCTGCATTACTTACATCTTCCGCTGCGCAAATCATAATTCTTCTGGCAATAAACGAAATATCTTCTCCCGCATATAACATCTTAGCTAAATAATAGATTGCAGCATCTGGATCAGACCCTCTCATACTCTTTATAAATGCTGAAATAGTATCGTAGTGATTGTCCCCTGTCTTATCGTATTTAATTACTCTTTTTTGAATACATTCTTGGGCTACATCTAATGTTATATGTATTTTGCCATCGGTATCTCTTTCCGTAGTTAATACACCTAATTCAATTGCATTTAATGCAGACCTTGCATCCCCATTGGAGATATCTGCAAGGAATTCTAATGCCTCTTCATCAATTGTCGCATTGTAAGCCCCTAGCCCTTTTTCCTTATCATATACCGCTCTATTTAATAAGATTTTTATTTCTTCTTTGGACAATGGTTTTAATTCAAAAATAATGGACCGGGAAATTAACGCTCCATTAACTTCAAAATACGGGTTCTCAGTGGTTGCTCCGATAAGAATAATTGTACCATCTTCAACAAAGGGCAATAAATAGTCTTGCTGTCCTTTATTAAATCGATGAATCTCGTCAACAAAAAGAATTGTCTTTTTACCGTACATACCAAAGGTATTCTTTGCCTCAGAAATTACCTCCTCCATGTCCTTTTTCCCTGCTGATGTGGCATTGATTTGTTTAAAGATAGCACTTGTAGTACCCGCGATTACCTTTGCTAACGTTGTCTTACCAGTGCCTGGTGGTCCATAAAATATAATAGAACTTAACTTATCTGCTTTAATTGCACGATATAGTAACTTGTCCTTTCCTATGATATGCGTCTGACCAACTACCTCGTCTAATGTCGTAGGACGCAATCTAGCCGCTAACGGAGATTCTTTATCCTTATTTTGTTCTCTCATATATTCAAATAAATCCATATTGATACCCTACCCCCTCTACGATTTGATACCCCTTTTGCTTTACTTGTCATTCATTCTAATTTATGATAAAATTACACTTCAGTAAATTAACATTATGAAAAACAAAGGAGATTATCATGGCAATTCCTAACGATCCAGTAATGCTTTTAAGTTATATTAATACTCAATTAAGAGATTTCTATGACAATTTAGACGACTTATGTAGCAGTCTTGACATCTTAAAAGAAGAGCTTATTAATAAATTAAAAACAATTAATTATGAATACAGTGACGTAAAAAATCAATTTATTTAATGAAATTAGAACAGACTCTGTTCTAATTTTGTTTGATTCATTCTCTTTCGCATCAGAAAATAAAAAATTAACGTACCGATAATTATCCCAATGGAATCAATACCTACATCACTGATTTGTCCACTTCTACCTTCTACAAATAGTTGGTGAAATTCATCACTCATAGCATATAAAACACAAATACCTATATTAAGTATAAAATACTTTTTTATGCCAACCTTAATTGTGTAGAAATGTATTCCAAGAAGAATTGCAAGAACTGCATATTCAGTCATATGTGCTACTTTCCTAACAATATGGTTTATAAACTCTAATGTAATTTCTCGCTTAGCACTATCCATTGAACCAAAGACTTGTTCCTTTGTTTCAAGCAGAAAATTAGCAATTACTGAGCTACTATCATTGGATTCAACCGCTGTTTTCGATGAAAATAAAAATATAATAATCATCATAATTAAAGCTGGTATTAACGATAAAAATCGTTTTTTAGATAAAAGTTGCTTCTTTAATATTTCTTTCTTTTGCAAAGGCTCCTGTTCCACTTTAGATTCCTTATTTATTAAATTCTTTTGCATTTCTTCTATATTTCCTTTTCGAGATTATTAATAGAAGCCATTGATTTAGATTGCTTGCGCTTCTTATCTATCGTTGTTATAATTCAAATAGTAAAATAACAGTTCATTTTTGTCAAGGAATGTACACCAAGTGCAAAAAAGACTGTAGGTTGAAAAATATATTTAGAAAGGTCTGCCGAGGTTAAATCTCCTAGAACTGGCAGTGAATTTGGTTTAAAAATATGAATAGTTCTTATAAATCTTTATATCAAGGTGGAAATGGTGAAATTGTAGAAAAAAAATCAAGATTTATCGCTACGATCAGACCAATTTCTACGGAACAAGAAGCAATTGATTTTATTGATGAGATGAAAAAAAAATATTGGGATGCGAATCATAATTGTTCTGCTTACGTTTTGGGAAGCAAAAATGAAATTGAGAGATGTAGCGATGATGGTGAACCTAGTAAAACTGCAGGTCGCCCAATGCTTGATGTTCTTGTAAATGAAGGTATTCACAATGTTGCAGCCGTTGTGACAAGATATTTTGGAGGTACCTTACTTGGTACTGGCGGATTGGTTCGTGCATACCAAGCTGCTGTAAAAGAGGGTCTTGCTAATTGCATCGTAATTGAAAAAATACCAGCAAAAAAATTAGAGGTAATTACTGATTATAATGGAATCGGAAAACTACAATATATTACGGCTACGATGGAAATTATCACATTAGATACAATTTACACCGATACAGTAACTGCAATATTACTTGTAACCGAAGAAAATGAGAATGCTTTTCGTAAAAAGTTTTTAGAAGCCACCAATGGTAAGGCTATTTTTAATGAATTAGACGAGATATATTATGCAAATGTTAACGGATCTATCCTCGAATTTCCCATTTGATAATGAAATCTAAATAGAAAATTAATAATATTGTAAATTACATTACATTGCCAAACATAGCCCAAAATGCTATAATAATCGGGAAACGGTCAATACTTATGTATATAAAAGAACGATTAAACCGTTGCGTTTAGGAGGTTTTATATGAATTTTAGTAAAAAAGGTGTTATTGACAAACAACACCAGATAAAGTCAACCTCAAAGCGACTAAATACGAAATTACGTGTCACTTTGTTTCGACTCTGTCTCGTTTGTGTTGTCTTTGTAGGTATCGTGGGAGTACTTACAGTCTCTGGTGCTGTCAAAGGTATGCTTGATAACGCCCCAGATATAGCCCAGATAAATATCGATCCAGACCGCTTTGCAACTCACGTCTATTATAGCGATGGTACTCTTGCAGATACTATAATTGACGCTGAAGCAAACCGTGTCATGAAAACGATTGATGAAATACCAGATGTATTAGAACATGCATTCATTGCACTAGAAGATGAACGTTTTTACGAACACAAAGGAATCGACATTCGTGGTATCTTCCGTGCAGGTTTTTCAGTTCTAAAAACCAAAGGACTTGGTTTTGGTGCAAGTACCATTACCCAGCAGCTACTTAAGAATAAAGTATTCGGTGGTGGTGCAGAGTCAAATAATCTAGATAAGATTGTTCGTAAAGTCCAAGAGCAATACCTAGCGATTAAATTGGAAAACGAATACTCGAAAGATGAAATCTTAGAAGCGTATTTAAATACAATTAATTTAGGAAATGGTTCTTACGGTGTTCAAACCGCTGCACAAAGTTATTTTGGCAAAGATGTTGAAGACTTAACTCTATCAGAGTCCGCAGTAATTGCAGCGATTGCCTTATCTCCTGTAAGACAAAATCCTATTAATCATCCGGATGCCAATGCTGAACGTAGACAAAAATGTCTTGATAATATGCTTGAACTAGGTTTTTGTACCCAAGAAGAATACGATGAAGCAATCAACGATGATGTGTATTCTAGAATATCCCTTCATGCCCAAGATAAAACAAGTGATTCTTACTACTCTTATTATACTGATGAAGTCATAAATCAAGTAATCAATGATTTACAAGAGAAAAAGGGATATACTGCAGAACAAGCTGAAAAATTAGTATTTAGTGGCGGTTTAAGTATTACCTCAGCGCAAGATAAGAACATTCAGACAATTGTTGATAAATATTTTACAGATGAATCAAATTTCCCAGCCGTTGGTGAAGGATCTTATTATGAGCTAAATTATGCCCTTTCTATTATGAAAGAAGATGGTAGCGAAGTTCATTACCACCTTAAGGATTTATTTGAATATTTTAAAGATTATGATGACACAGAAGGTAAATATCTTCATACCTCAGGTAAAAAAGGAATTAGCAGTTATGGGTATGATAAAGAAGATATGATTGCTAAAACCGAAGAGTTTAAAGCTGCGATGCTTGGACCGAATGATGAAGTCTCTGGTGAGAATCTTAATATAACGATTCAGCCTCAAACTTCTATGACAATTATGGATCAATCTACTGGAAAAGTTGTTGCTCTTTATGGTGGTCGTGGAGAAAAAACAGGCAATCGTGTCCTAAATCGTGCAACTAGTACAACTCGTCCAGTTGGTTCAACCTTTAAGGTCTTAGCAGCCTTTTTACCAGCTCTTGATAGTGGTGGATATACACTAGCATCCCCATTTGATGATTCCGAATACTTTTATCCAACTGGAGAAAAAGTTACAAACTGGTACAAAGGATTTTATAAAGGCTTATCTACAATTCGTGAAGGTATCTATAACTCCATGAATATAGTTGCAACTCGTACTCTTGAGGCGGTAACTCCACGTGTTGGTTTTGATTACTTAAAGAAATTAGGTTTTTCTACCCTTGTTGATGAACCAGATAAAAATGGTAGATCCGACGTCAATGTGTCCTTAGCACTTGGTGGATTAACCAATGGTGTTACTAACTTAGAGCTTACTGCAGCCTATGCAGCAATTGCAAATGGTGGTGTTTATAACAAACCAATTTTTTATACCAAAGTTGTAGATCACAATGGAAAAGTGCTATTAACCAACGAAACGAATTCTACTCAAGTTATGAAATCTTCAACTGCTTGGTTATTAACAAATGCAATGGAAGATACAATTAAAATCGGAACTGGTAAACGATTAGGATTTAGAAATTATAGCATGCCAGTGGCAGGAAAAACAGGAACTGTTCATGATTACTGGGATTTATGGTTTAGTGGTTACACACCTTATTACACAGCTTCTATATGGACTGGTTTTGATAATAATAGGGAACAATCCAACAAAACATATCACCAAGATTTATGGCGAAACATTATGGAGGAAATTCACTCTACCTTAAACTTAGAAAAGAAATCCTTCACAAAGCCTGATTCAATCGTTACAGCATCAATTTGTACGAAATCTGGTAAGTTGGCAGTTGCTGGACTATGTGATCATGCCAAAGGTGGTAGTACTGTAAAGACAGAATACTTTGCAAAAGGTACCGTTCCTACAGAGTATTGCGATGTTCATGTTAAAGTACAAATTTGTAAAGAATCTGGTCATATTGCTAGCGCATATTGTCCGCTTGATCAGGTAGAAGAAGTTGTTTATTTAGTCAAAGATAGCGAAACTTCAACTACATGGGATACTGAAAACCTTTATCCTACTGGTGATAAAGCTACTCCTTGTCCAATTCATAGTGATGGTAGCATCTTACCACCAGAAGAAGATGATACCAACGATGATGATTCATGGTGGCAAGATGAAGAAACTGATGACACTAACAACAGCGGTGATAACGCTGGAAACAATGGTAACAGCGGCAACACTGGTAACAACGGTAATACTGGTAACAACGGTAATACTGGCAACTCCGGTAACAGCGATAACTCCGTTAACAATGGTAACGGTGGTAACTCTGGTAACAGTGGTAATTCAGGTAATACTGGTGATAACGGCAATGATAATACAGTAACTGAGCCTCCAGTTGTAATTATCCCACCAGAGTCCGATGAATAAATATAATAAAATTAAGTTTGTAATCAATATTTACAGACTGCAATATAAAAAAGGTAGAGACCAAATGATATGCTCCCTGTCAAGTAGACAGGCCAAATATCTAAAGTAATGCTCATAAATCAGTCATACGATTTTCGTATGGCTGATTTTTTATGCGCACCACTTTGATTTATATTTCTCAATTCTTTTATTCTTTGCAATCGGATATGTTGTTGGAGTTGCGGAAGCTAACGCTTCAGCCCTTACCTCAGCAGGTGTTTTACAATCATATCTGCTTTGAGGTCGCTCATCTCGATAGAATCGGATATAATCTTTGATTGCATGACGTAATGATAACTCATCTGTTATCTCGTACATTTGATACATTTCTGATTTAATGATTCCCCAAAAACCTTCCGTTGGTCCATTATCAATACAATGGCCAACTCTGGACATTGATTGAATCATTTCGCTATCTTGAAGTTTTCTCTGGAACACCTTATTTGTATACTGAAAGCCTCGGTCGCTATGAAAAATAGGCTTTGCAGTTGAATTAGCATCAATTGCTTTATCAAAGGTTTTGAATACCAGTTGATTGTTGTTTCTGCCGCTTATAACAAATGCAACAGGATAACGATCATAGAGATCTATGATCGCACTAAGATATAGTTTCTTATTGGTTTCAGGAATCTTAAACTCCGTTACATCAGTAGCCCACTTTTGATTAGGCTCTGTTGCATAAAAGTCTCTTGCTAACTTATTTTCTGCTGTTTCTTCTGGCTTGGAAGAATTGTATTTTTTCTTCTTTTTACGAATAACAGAATGGATTCCAAGTTTTTTCATAATACGATGAATTTGTTTCCTTGAATAATGAGTATGATTGAAATGATTGATCCAATCCGTCATTCTTCGGTACCCTAAGATATGAGAAAATCTTTCATCATACTCTTTGATTAATTCTGCGATTTCGATATTAGTTTTTTCTTGTTCTGGTACAATTCTATGTTTCCATTTGTAGAACGCAGCTCTGGCGATTCCAAGCTGTGCACACATCCAGTTGACACTCCAACCCTTGTTCGTATGGAAGTATTCAATAACAAGATACTTTGATTCATGGCGTTGCTTTCCGAGTCTCACATCCCTTCGAATTCTTTCACTTTTTTTAACAGTTCTACCACCATATCTTTTTCTTCAAGCTGACGCTTTAGCCGAAGATTCTCTCTTCGTAATCGTTCTAATTCATCAACTTCATCATCTGTCTTATGTCGACCACGTTTGTCAGTAAGACCTTCTTCACCTGTGGCATCATATTTTTTCACCCAGGAATACACCTGACTGTAAGAAACATCGTAAAGTGCTGCTGTGTCCTTATAATCACGATTGTGTTCAATGCAGTATGTAACGATTTCTTTGCGTTCCTGAATAGTTGTTTTTCGCCTTGCCTCTGCCATATAGACCTCCCGTTTCGGATCGTAATCCTTAAGTTCTCTATTGGCATTATACTTCATAATCCACTGTTTTAGTGTCGAATCAGACAAAATATTATATTTAGCTGCAAGTTCTTCTAAAGATCCTTCTCCACGCAGATATCGTTCGACCATTTCAGTTTTAAACTCTTTTGTATAAGCTTTATTCCCTATTGGATTTTGAAACACCTCAATACCTGAATAGTTATAAAAATGTAACCATTTATGAACAGAACAATTCCTTTTCTTTTCGTTAAAAGGAATATCATATTTTGCACAAATTTCTCGCATTGATAAATTTCCAGATAAATAATCTTCACAAGCACTCGCTTTAGTTTCAGGGGAGTATTTAGCTTTTCTGGACATGAAAAATCCTCCTTAAGTAGATTTTGGTTATTTACCTTGTCTACTTAAGGAGGATCATATCAAAAATCTCTACCTTTTTTATATATTTCATTTATATCATATTAATCCTTCATTTTAGGGTTGAAAATCCATGAAGCAATATAGCTAAAGATTAAAGCTGCCGAAATTCCAACTGCACTGGAAGTAAATCCTCCTTTAAAAAGTCCGATAAATCCTTCCTCATCTACTGCTTTTTTAATTCCTTTAAATAAAGTATTTCCAAATCCTATTAAAGGTACCGTAGCACCTGCTTTTGCCCATTCAGCAAATGGTTCATAAACCCCAATTGCTCCTAATAATGCGCCTAAACAAACCAATATTACCATAATTCGCCCTGGAAGTAACTTTGTATTATCCATAAGTATTTGAACAGCAGCACAGATCGCACCACCAACTAAAAACGCGATTACATAATCCATAGCAATCCAACCTTTCTATCATTCATCCATACGTTTATTACACTTGTATTAATCGCTTTCAAAAACAACTGCATGGGCAATTCCTGGTACACTTTGACCTTCATTAAAACTTACCGTCGATAACAATGCTCCGGTAGGCACAAAAAGTACTCTCTTCCACTTTTTCTGACATAATTGCTTCATGACATAACCAGTTAATGTGATTGCACTACATCCACAGCCACTACCACCAGCATGTGTATCTTGAACCTCTGTATCAAATATCTCAATTCCACAGTCCATGTGATTTAACTTTATATCAAATCCTTCATTTTCTAATAGCTCAATTAAAATATTGGATCCAATCTGACCCAAATCGCCAGTTATTATCTTATCATAATAATCTGGTTTAATATTAAAATCTTTAAAATGTTGCGCGATTGTAGCGGACGCTGCTGGCGCCATACACGCCCCCATATTCATAGAGTCTTTTATTCCATAGTCAACAATTTTACCTAACGTAAGACCTTTTATATGAACATTAGCACCTTCCCAATTCTTAGGTTTAATATCACTTTTCCCAATGATTACACCACCACTTCCAGTAACTGTCCATGATGCAGCTAATGGCCTTTGATTTCCATAACCAAGAGGAAATCGAAATTGTTTTTCTGCTCCTGCAAAGTGACTTGAAGTTAAGGCAAGTATCTTATCTGCATAACCTCCCTCAACTATCATTGCTCCTATAGCAATTGATTCACCCATAGTGGAACAAGCGCCATATACACCAAGAAGTGGAATATCAAGGCTCTCAACACCAAAGGAAGTTGCGATTAATTGTCCGAGTAAATCACCACCAATTAAAAAACGAATGTCTGTTTTTTTTAATCCTGCTTTTTGAATTGCAAGTTCAGCAGTTTTTAAAAGTAGTTTACTCTCAGCATCCTCCCACGTTTCGCCACCAAACATTGGATCTTCTTCAACTAAATCAAAATAAGCACCTAATGGCCCCTCACTCTCTTTTTGTCCAGCAACAGAGGCAACACCTAATACAATAGGCGGTTCTTTAAAATATATGCTTTGTTTCCCCTGCATTTTTCCTGTCTGTGTCTTTGCATCACTCATTGTAACACACCTTTCTCCTTAATATTTCTCATTAAGATCTTCTTTTTAATATTTAAAACAAAACTATATTTTTTGAAAGATATAATAAATAACACCTAAAATAAATGAAGAGAAAATTCCATACAGTATTACAGGGCCTGCAATCGTAAAGATCTTACATCCAATACCAAAAACCTGCCCTTCTTTTTTAAATTCAATCGCTGGCGCAGCCACTGAATTTGCAAATCCCGTAATCGGTACAACACTACCTGCACCAGCAAATTTTGCAATTTTCTGATATACATTAAATCCAGTTAGTAAAACCGCGAGTAACACAAGGGATAACGTCGTATAGGCACCTGCAAGTTCTTTCTCCGCGCCCCTTGCCATATAAAAATTCGTAAATCCTTGCCCAATCGCGCATATGATTCCACCTGAAATAAATGCTTTAATTAAGTTTAAAAACCAACTATGCTTTGGCGTTACCTGCTTAACATATTGGTTATATAATTTATCTCTTTCTGTTTTATTTGATTCTTGTTCAACTTGGGATATGGTTACTTTTTTATTTTCATCTGACATAAAAATAGCTCCTTACTACAACTAATTCTGTTGTTTATTATGATTCAGTCCTAATTAACTAGTCATGAATTGATAGAAAGCCCCTAGAAGTTTGCCTATGGCAAAACTAAGAATAACAAATGGCAAACCATATTTTAAGTTAATTCTCTTTGCAAACACAGGTATAACTTTTACTACTTCTGCTAAAGCAACTGATAGACATCCAACAAATACACCTGAAAATATTCCATAAATAATTAAAATCCAAACTCCTAAGGGGAGTTCAAAATTAAAAACAGATATAATATTTCCACATATCGCACCAAATAAAACCATGTCTTCATACAATAAAATATATTTGTTGGTTTTACTTCTAGCAGCCATTCTTTCAACGACTCCTATTAAAGTAATAAATGCAAATAATCCAGCTGCTACCATAGCGCCTGAAGTAACTCCGATAAACCCTAAAATAATGTTACGTATGATATTCATAATAGCTGATAAGCACTCCCTTCGTATGTTGTACTTAGTACTATATAGGATTTATCCAGCATCAATTGATTTTCCTTCTCTACTAGCATTTTCAATAACCGTAGTATTCATATCTTGTTCATATAGGCGTAACTGGACTTGTAATGGAGTTGGATCCGAATCAATTTTAATTCGTGTAAAATGATTAAAAAATACGATAATTCCTATAGGCAACCCTATGGAATATGATATTTCTAAAACGCTGCCACCCGATTTTGTATGCCCCATAACCAACCTATAAAATTGGTCAAAGACCTTTTCAACGCTGACATCCTCATTGAATGTCATAATGGTAAATGCAGAACCAAAAAAAACTGCCAAACAAACAAAAATAGTTTTTGCAATTTCTAAGGCTTTCTTCTTTTTTCCTGGTGGAATATACTCAATTACAAAATCTATTACACCTACATTTATAACCAAAACATTGGGATGTTGCTTTTGAAGAATTTCAATAATCTTTAGTACAGAAACCGCAAATTTACATTTCTTCTCATTTGGAACAACAAGCACCACTTCTTCATTTAATTCTTTTACCATTTTCTTATCAGTTCCATAAAGTTTTACAACATCCCTTAGAAAGACTTTACGGTTTGTAACAATTGAACACATTTCTGCTTTAATATATAACGTTTGCATCTCCATAGTTTTAACAATTACTTACCCCTTTCTCTTAAAATTTACACCCCTCATACACTAGGGTTCCTTCAAGTACCTGTTTTGAATCTCCTGAAAAGTAAACAATAGCGCCAATTACAACGGCTACTGTTACAACAATCAGTGCCATAATAAATACTCGTTTTGATTTCACCATAGCTCCTCCTTAAAAAAAGGCTGTTGCAAAATATATTTAGGCTATTTAATACAAATAATCTAAATACATTTTGCAACAGCCACCTTCTTCCATATGCTGTTACTATGATTTCCAATTTCTCTAAGGATATGCTGGTAATTTATTCATCCAAGCATCTTCTCTCTCATTGTTCTTAAAATCTTTTTTTCTAGCCTTGAAACTTGAACCTGTGAGATTCCAAGTACAGTAGCAATTTCTGTTTGTGTTTTATCTTTAAAATAACGTAATGTTATAATATCTCGTTCTTTTTCTTCTAATGAATCCATAACTTCTTTTAATGCTAAGTGGTTAATCATGGTATCACTTTCATCTTCCATAAATTCAATTTTATCCATTAAATATATTGCATTTCCATCACCTTGATAAATTGTTTTATATAGTGATTCAACCTCTGCACCAGATTCTAGCGCTAAGACAACTTCTTCTTTTTCAAGTTGTAAACTCACGCATATTTCTTCAAGTGTTGGTTCCCTACCATTTTTCTTTTCTAGCTCACTGCGCATCATTCTTATTTTTCCCGCTGTTTCTTTAATAGACCGGCTAACCTTAATCATGCCATCATCTCTTAAAAAACGTTTAATTTCTCCTGTAATCATTGGTACTGCATACGTTGAGAATTTTACCTCATAGCTCATGTCGAATTTGTCGATTGCTTTCATCAAACCAATGCTTCCAATTTGAAATAAATCTTCTGCTTCATGTCCTCTACCTAAAAATCTACGAACAATACTCCATACCAAACCAACATTCTCAGTAATCACTAAATCTCTCGCCGCTTTATCCCCTTGTTTTGACAAATGAATAAGTTCCAGCGTATCCACGAATTATCTCCCTTCTACCGTGGTAATTATTTGGTTAGCATTAAATAAACGAACTATTTAAATCTAACCTATGTAGTTTGAATTACTTTCTTCATAATAACAACGGTTCCTTCACCTATCTTAGATTTCACCTCTAGTTCATCCATGAAAGCTTCCATAAATGCAAATCCCATACCAGAACGTTCTAACTCAGGTCTTGAAGTATAAAGTGGCTCCATTGCAAGCAAAACATTTTCAATACCAACACCTTGATCACTTACGGCGATTCCAATTTCTCTATCCTTAATATAGCAATGAAGCTTAACTTTTCCTTTCTCTTTTCCATATCCATGTATGATGGAATTTGTAACTGCTTCTGAAACTGCTGTTTTAATATCTGCTAATTCTTCTATCGTAGGATTTAATTGAGATGCAAAGGCAGACACTACCATACGAGCAAAACTTTCATTCTGCGACTTTGAATCAAACTCTATCGTCATTTCATTGTCATATTCCAAGGTACTCTCCTCCATATTTTTATTAAAAGCCTCTTTCAAATTCTCCATAATACCCTCCATGCCGTCTTCAAACAGCTTATTTATTAAACATATTACATGTTATTGTGCTTTTTTAATCTACATAGATGCCATAGCTTCTTCAATATCTTTATAATGAGCCATAATTTTATATAGTCCAGAAAGCATCAATATACGATTAACTGAATCAGAAACTCCAACCACCGCCACTTTCCCTCCTATAAATATAACTCTCTTATATCTGCCCATAATAACACCAATTCCTGAGCTATCCATGAAGGAAACCTTTTTGAAATCAAATATAATATTAAGCGCATTTCTTTGCTCTAATATCTTATCCGCTTGCTCTCTAATCCAAATTGCATTATGATGGTCCAAATCTTCTTTTAAATGAATGATTAAGGTTCGGTTCCTTAGCTCAAAATCTGCAAAGGTTTCTTCCCGAGGTGTGAGCCAAATAATATCTTCTCTTTTTCCCATATAAATATAATCCTTTCTAATCTTTATATAATATTTAACATAATTTTACATATCGTACTTATAAAAAAAGACATTCTAATTATAGAAATGTCTTTTTCAAAATCATTTTATCTAATGTCAATTAACCCTGTTGTTTATTGTAATGAATTCAATCTTGTATTTGTTGAATCCCTTAAGGTTGAATCTGGGCAGTTTTCTAGTAATTCATTATAATAAATTTTTGCACTTTCATCATTATCAAGTTCTTGATATGCTTTTCCTAGATAGTAAAGCGTATAATCGTAAGTAGGATTATATGCATATGCTTCAAGTAATGATTCTACAGCTTTTTCGTATTCACCCGCATCGAATTGGTCACGGCCTGTCAAAAATGCCGCATTATAAACCGATGGATAAATATCACTCTTCATTAAATCATAAAGCTCGCTGGCATCTTTATTCGTTAATTTTTCTGCATCCACAAGATAAAGAGCTTTTGCTACCGTTAAAAGCTCATCCTCACTTGGCTTGTTTATAGCTTTAACATCTGTGTATAATTTAAGTGCACTAAGTAAGTTATCATAAATCTTATTATCTTTTTGTGTACCTTGTTCATCTGCTAACTTACGTTCTGCTTCTTCTAACTTGGTTGTCAAGGTTTCAATTTCTTTTTCTTTTGAGTTAATAGTTGCAAGTTGAACATTTAGTTGGCTACTATAATCTAATTCCTCTTTCGCATATTCTTTACGAATATTTGATTTTACAGTAGGAACAATTAAGAAAAATACAACTGCAATTCCAATAATAACACCTAATACTAAATTAACAAATGCCAATACATTAGGCTTTTCTTCCCGATAGGAACTAATCGGTGTAATCCCTTTATTATTTGCTTCCGGTAAATCTCCATTGCTCCAATATGGGGCTTGTCCAGCATTTCCGGATGATAACATGCTATTTAACTCACTTAAATAACGAAGCGTAGTCGTATTTGAAATGTCTATCTTACTTGCCCGTAGTAAAGCACGTCTCGCACGTTCAAATTCATTGTTTTTCATATATAATAAAGCAAGCAATTGTAGAGCACGTATAAAATGTGGATTTAGGCTTACAACTTTTTTAAGCTGAATAATTGCTAAATCATAATTTCCTTGCTTTGCAGATTCTAAAGCAAAATTATACTTCTTAATTGCTTGATTCATATTATCTAACTTTGTAGGATTCGCCTGGATTTCTCCCATGTAAACATCTGCATCATTCTCATTACTTTGGAAATGCTTACTGATGACCCATTCACTTAACGCTGCAACGATTTCTCCCATCTCATAAAATACGAGACCTAATAAATTTCTAGCGTTAGTGTTTCTTTTATTCATCTCAAGGCTTTTCTTTAACATTAAAACCGCACCTGATAGGTCTCTTACTTTTGCCTTCTCAAGCCCTTGGTTATAATACATATTCGATACGCGATATACTCTTTTATATGTTGTTAAATCTTTACCGCACATATCGCAGCGGTTTCTTCTTACCGCGACTACATTGCCGCAATATGGACAATTCATCGTCTTCCCCCCATGGTCTATCAAAGTCTTATTTATCTTTCTTTTCTTTTAAAACTGCATCTATAATATCGGCAATATCTGTCAAGTCGTTGTTAAAAATTGCTTCTTCCGCTTGATCGACTTCAAGGCTTGGTTGAAACTTTGCAACCTCTTCATCAAAATTAATCATATCGACACCTCGTTTCTACCATAAAAACCGAATTTTTCTATAACACTACATTCTATATGATAACGATTAACCCTTAAAAAATCAAGCTTTTATCAACAAAATTAAATATATGTTAAGATTTATCAACAAACGGATTTTATAATTTATCAAAATAGGTATATATAATCTATTTAAGCTGCTTAATAGGATTAAAAAATCAAACTACAGTATACCCCAAAAAGCATGTACCATGCTTCCATTATAGTATACTGTAGTTTGATTGCAATAAATTTTTGTCGCAATAAATCGCAACATTATCAAAGATTCGTCAACATCTAAGCTTTTGGCTTAGCATGATTAAAAATAGTTTTTATTTCTACTACATTTTTAGCAATTATTTTTGGAAATGTGCCAATCTTTCCTCTACTTGCTCCATCATATTCGTGTATTTTTCAAGTTTTGCTCTTTCTTCCGCTATTTTAGCTTCTGGCGCTTTGCTAACAAATTTCTCATTTGCAAGCATTCCTTGAACACGTTTTAATTCTCCTGTCAAACGTTCTTTTTCTTTATTCAAACGCTCGATTTCTTTTTCAATATCAACTAAATCCGCAAATGGCATATAGATTGTAGCATTTGGAATCACTGCAGAAACGGCATCTTCATCAATTCCTGTTTTATCTTCCTGGATAATAACTTCACTTGCACCACCAAGAGTTGCAAAGAATACCTTACTATTTGTGAAGATTTCACGTACATTCTCACTATCAGAAACGATATAAACCGTAGCTTTTCTACTAGGTTTAACATTCATCTCTGTACGAACATTACGGATTCCTTTTACTGCTTCTTTGATTAATTCTACTGCTTCTTCTTGTGCCTTAAAGCTCATAGACTCATCAAATACTGGCCATTCAGAAACCATAACAGACTCTTCTGTCTCACTAATACCTTCCATATCCTTTAATGTGCAGAAGATTTCTTCTGTGATAAATGGCATATATGGATGTAATAATTTTAGTGCTGTTGTAAGAACTTTACGAAGTGTCCAAATTGCAGTTGTCTTAGTAGAATCATCATCACCATAAAGTCTTGGTTTAACCATTTCAATATACCAGTCACAGAATTCATCATAAATGAAATCATAAATTTTCTGTGCTGCAATACCAAGTTCAAACTTATCTAAGCTTTCTGTTACTTCCTTAGATAATTCATTCGCCTTTGATAAAATCCACTTATCAGCATCTGTTAATGTGCTCATATCAATTGTAGCAACCTTTGGATCTTTTCCTGCCTCTTCCATCTGTTGCATGTTCATCATGATAAAACGGGATGCATTCCAAACTTTATTTGCAAAGTTTCTACTTGCTTCTACACGTTCTAAATAAAAACGCATATCGTTACCAGGAGCATTACCTGTAATTAACGTGAAACGAAGAGCATCTGCTCCGTATTGATCAATAATTTCAAGTGGATCAATACCGTTACCAAGAGACTTACTCATCTTTCTTCCTTGAGAGTCACGAACCAAACCATGGAATAATACAGTTTTAAATGGTTTTTCTTTCATCATATCATATCCTGAGAAAATCATACGAATAACCCAGAAGAAGATGATATCATAACCAGTTACTAAAACATCCGTTGGATAGAAGTATTTTAAATCTTCGGTATCTTCTGGCCAGCCAATAGTTGAAAATGGCCAAAGTGCAGAACTAAACCAAGTATCTAATGTATCTGGATCCTGTGTGAAATGGTCATGACCACATTTACATTTTTCTGGCATCTCTTTGGATACTACAAATTCACCACACTTATCGCAGTAATATGCAGGAATTCTGTGTCCCCACCATAACTGTCTTGAAATACACCAATCTTTAATATTATCAGTCCAGTTAAAATAGATTTTTTCCATACGTTCTGGAATCAATGTAATTTCACCATTCTTAACCGCATCAACTGCTGGCTTAATTAATTCATCCATTTTTACAAACCATTGTTGTTTAATTAATGGTTCAATTGTTGTTTTACAACGGTCATGTGTTCCAACGTTATGGGAATGATCTTCAACCTTAACTAAAAGACCCATTTCATCAAGTTCTTTTACGATCTGCTTTCTTGCTTCGTAACGATCAAGTCCTTCGAATTTTCCTCCTAAGGAGTTAATCGTAGCATCGTCATTCATGATATTGATTTCTGGTAAGTTATGACGCTTTCCAACTTCAAAGTCGTTAGGGTCATGAGCAGGTGTAATCTTAACAACACCAGTACCAAATTCACGATCAACATAGGAATCACCAATGATAGGAATTTCTCTATCAACAAAAGGAACCTTTACAGTCTTACCAATTAAGTGTGCATATCTTTCATCTTCTGGATGAACAGCAACCGCAGTATCACCAAGCATAGTTTCTGGTCTTGTAGTTGCAAAGATTAAGAATTCATCGGTACCAACTACTGGATACTTAATGTGCCAGAAATGTCCTGCTTGATCTTGATATTCAACTTCGGCATCAGAGATAGAAGTTCCACAAACTGGACACCAGTTGATGATTCTTGATCCCTTGTAGATTAAGCCTTTTTCATAGTATTTAATGAAAACTTCTTCTACTGCTTTTGAACATCCTTCGTCCATTGTAAAGCGTTCTCTTTCCCAATCACAAGAAGAACCTAACTTCTTTAACTGGTCGATAATTCTTCCGCCGTACTCTTCTTTCCACTTCCAAGCACGTTCTAAAAAGCCATCACGACCTAGATCTTCTTTTTCAATTCCTTCTTTTTTCATCTGTTCGATGATTTTTACTTCTGTAGCAATTGCTGCATGGTCTGTACCTGGCTGCCAAAGTGCATTGTATCCTTGCATTCTCTTATAACGAATTAAGATATCTTGCATAGTATTATCAAGGGCATGCCCCATGTGAAGCTGTCCCGTAATATTTGGTGGTGGCATCACAATCGTAAATGGTTTCTTACTCTTATCTACTTCTGCATGAAAATACTTCTTATCTAGCCATTTGCTATATAATCTCTCTTCTATGTCCTTTGGATCATAGGTCTTTGCTAATTCTTTTTGCATCGAATCACCTGTACCTTTCCTTGTTGATGGTAATTTCCCTTAAAGGATTGTTTTAATTTCTTTTTGTTCATTCGTGTGCTTTTGTAGATTTCGTATGAGGAGAATTTGTTTCTGGTGGTTTTCGCTTTTGGGAGGATTCTCCCTTACTATCCTTATAAACAAAAAAAGGTTCTTCGTCAAAAAGGACGAAGAACCGTGGTACCACCTTAATTTACAATCAATCATACACCAAATTCTTAGTAGTTGATTGTCTCAATACGCATCTCATATCACTATTTACACAATGATAAAAACACTCGTCTGTAACGGGACTTCCCGTTATCTCCTACACGCACAAATTTAATTCATATAATTACATTTAATTTGTGTTTCAAAGATACTGTTCCGGAGCTACCTTCCATAAGCACTTCTTAAAACAACCTCTCAGCCATTGAGTTGTTCTCTCTGCTAAGGTTACTCATGTAATCCTCTCCATCATCACACTTATCTTATTATGTTACTATAATATGCAAAGTTTTTGCAGTTGTCAAGGGCTTTCTGAAACAAAAACTTCAATCATTAAATTGCTGTCAGATTACTTCCCAGGTACAATTTCAAGCCAGTAACCATCTGGATCACTGATAAAATAAATACCCATTGCTTTATTTTCAAAACAAATACAACCCATTTCTTTATGTTTTTCATAAGCTGCATCAAAATCGTCAACTTCAAATGCTAAATGGAATTCATTATCCCCTAGATTATATGGGCGATCCCATTCTTTTAACCAAGTTAATTCAAGTAAATGATCTGTAACTCCATCACCTAAGTATACAAGTATAAACTCTCCATTTTCAGCTACTTTTCTTCTTGATTCTACTAATCCTAAGGCTTCTTTATAGAATTCTAAAGACTTCTCCAAATTAAGTACATTAATATTATTATGTGCAAATTTAAACTCCATAAATTATTCATCCTTTCATATAAAAATATTTTTATTATATTGATACACGCCTTATTTTTCTATTTTTTGACGTAGTGATCATTTTATTCAATCATAACGAACTAGATGTCATTGAATTATAAATTTACGATTCAATAATGGATTTACGATTCGATAATGGATTTATGATTCAATAATGGATTTATGATTCAATAATGGATTTATGATTCAATAATGGATTTATGATTCAATAAGAAATTCTTTCCCTTCCTTATCAACATTCATAATTCGATCTTTATATTCTTTTGCAATTTCCATACCTTTTAACTGATCAATGACGGATGGTTTCTCCCAAAAATGCATTGGAAATGCATATGTTGTGTCGGTTAATTTCATAAAATAATCAAATCCCCACCAAAAGCGATCCTCTTGTCTAGGGTCAAGTGGTAGAAATGCTACTTTTATCTTCTTACCTTCCAACTTTTTAATTTCATCTTTAAAACGTTTGGTCATATCTTCGTATTCTTCTTTGGTTTCACCAGCCCAAGACCACCAATTCAAATCTCCAGCATGATAAATGACCGTACCAGAAATATCAAGATAAAATGCTACTCCCTCATCTGTTGAAGTTAATGTGGTAAGTGTACTTAACGAATCTATTGAAATCGTCTCATTCTTTCCAACATAATGAATTTTATCATAATCTTCCTGTGGTATCCCTTGCTTTTCCATATACTTCTCATTCATCTTTAGATCCTTTGATAGGATATATGTGACATCCTTATAAGGTTCCATTATCTGAAAGATTTCTTTATTAAAGTGATCATAATGCTTATGACTTGAAAAAACGAAGATGCGCTTTGAAGAATCAAACTTTGGTAGTTCTCCTTTAAAATAATCAAAGATTAAGATATAGGAATCCAATTCAACAACAAAACAGCTATGATAGATATACGTTACCTTCATACGCAATCCTCCTTATTTTATTATGTGTATAACAGTTAATTATAGAGTGACTTTTTTGAATATCATTCTTTCATAATATCTATTGTAATTATTCCACAATGTCTATACTTCTCTTATAACATACTACAATTATACCATAACGTATCCCTGATTTCACTAAATCTTCTTGATTATTTTAATACAAAGATTAATTACTATTTTTTATTCCCACATATTCAACGCTTGCATGACTACTCCTTAAATCAAACACCTTTTTCCCTGCATGATAGAATCTAAATCTTATATAACAAGAGACATCTTCATAAATCGAACGATTCATCGTCCCATTTTGCGGTGCTTTTAATTCGCGTGGTTGCCTATCATACGTTTGTATATATAAGGTATCTTGACCTTGTGTAATGCATACCTTGTTTTTACGAAGTAATACTACTTTTGCACCAAGATAAGTTGCAAATCGATATTCCTTCCCCTGATAATATATGATTGCAAAACATCCTCTTATTTTAAAGCATAAAATATTCATATCAGCTATTGCTGTAACAACGGAACACTCTTCTCCTTTAAAATCATTACACTGTGCCCAAAAATACGTGCTTGGAAATGAACTTCCATAATCTGTTTCTATATATCCTTTTCCACCATCTAGACAAAATTGCTTTCCATTCATGCTTAATTTACCATTGATATTATGTGACATGCTAAATACATCATGGCTACATTTCATAAATGGTATAAAACGTAGTGGACCCATGATGCAGTATGAAATTGGAGTGAGTGGACCATATTTAATTTTACCTTTAATTTCTAGATCAGGACATTTTATATCTAATTTTACACCTTTTTCGGTAAATAAATTATTTCCTATTTTAATCCATAATCGTTTTGGATGTGATTGAAAACAATCGTATGGATACGTAACATAATGGGTCTGATTGTTCGTAATAACTTGTATAAACGCGGATGCATTTCCAGCTCCATCTATTTGTACTCCTGGAATAAAACAAATCACTTTTTTCTTTCTCTGATGTTTAAAATACCATCCTTCAAAATAGGATATTGTCTTTCCATCACCATGAAAACATTTCATTGCAGCAAGCCTCCATTTAGTCAATTTTTCTTATTTTTGCCCATTGCTGCAATAATCATCCTTCTATATGATATACTTAATTTCACTTTCTGGAAAATATCGAATTAATTCAGATATAAAAAATGTTTTCATATCCTCTAAATCTTCTTTTGGATATAAATACTTTCCGTAACCAAATTGCCCGTATTTAAATTGGCGTTCCTCTTCTTTCATTGGTAATTGATTTTCTGGAAATATTTCATTAATCCGTCCTTTTGCTCGTAATGTATAGCGATGGGATATCACTTCAAAACTCACTCGTTTTAAAACATCTTCTGGAAGCTCCTCATGCAGTTCTAACAATAAGTTCTGATACTCTTCTACCCATCCATCATATAAAAAGACTGGAGCTATAATAAATCCAAGGGAATATCCTGCTTTTGCAACTGCAGTTGCAGCCTTGATACGATGCCTAGCCGTCGGTGTATGGTGCTCATACTTCTGAATAATTGTATCGGTATTGAGGCTAAATCGGATTTCTGTATGTCCATTATGGGGTAGCGATAGTAAGGATTCTACATCCGTATATTTACTTACGAACCGAAACCTAGCATGTTCCACTTGCCCAAAATATCGAATACAGGATTCTAATGCATGCGTATATGGCTCAACTGGAAGTGGATCAGATGTAGCTGCCCCTTCAAAAATTGTAGTATCGGGAAGCCTTTCCTTTATATATTCCCCCGCCTTTTCTAAGATTTCATCGATATTTACATGAACTCTAACATAGGGTTTATCTCCAAGTTGTGTATTTAAATAACAATACTCACATTGTCCCATACATCCACTAACAATGGGCAATTGATAGTGTGCAGAGGGTTTACAACTTTGAAATTTTAAACTTTTCTTGACCCCAACGACTAACGTCTGCTTGCCACTTTGATACTTTTCATGCAATTCTTTTCCTGGAATGTGAGAGCTTACTCGATTCGAACTCACCTCAAAAATTTCGATATCTTCTTCTTTTAAAAACCGTTCATATAACTCTTTACCAAGAGCAAATTCTTTCGCTCCTTGCTCAAATATAACACGCTTTGGTCGAAACATTATGCAATCCCTTTCTTACTCCTTTTCTCATAGTGTAAATCAAGATTGTACAATCATACATTTACTTTCTGGTAAATAGTGTATTTCCTATTTGAGCTTTAATCCATTTTAAAAATTCAAAATTAAATCCATCCATATCCTCTTCCGATAGTTGTTGTACTACATAATCTAGTATTTGAATGATTAATTGAATTGCTCTTTGATACCCTTGCTGATTTAAGCTCTCTGAAGCTTCCTCTAACCACATATATTGTTCTTCTGGGATTACTTCATTTATTTTTTTAAGTCGAAGATAAGCATATTCCTTATCAAAGATGTAACGAAGTAATAACGCACAATCTGAAATAGAATATCTTAACATGCTTGATGTCCATGGATAGTTCTTACGTGAAAATGCAGTATCTGCTTCAACAAATGTATAAAGAATATTATGGAAACTGCTGGCTAAATCTTCTTTCGTAATTGAAATAACACCAACCTTATAATTTTCTAATAACTGCTTTGGATCATATACAATTTTTATTTTATCCTTTTGCGGAAGTGTTTCCATTGTTACTGTATATAAATCAAAATGCAAACCATCTTCAAATATCGCAACAACCTGATTCGCTACAAAGTTTTGGTATTCATAAAATATAATTGGCTGATATGTACTTAAATACTCGATTCTTTTATCTAAAAACTCTTGCATTCTATTTTCTGCAACAATTACATACATATCAACATCAGAATACGCATCATCATCTCCACGTCCTATGGAGCCCTTAACTATGATAGCTTCACATATATTATCTTCTATAATTCGCTTGCTTACTTTTTCAATTGCATCATAAGTTCTCAATTCTATTCCTCCTCTACCTTAAACTTCCTTTTGAATATTTTATTTATTATATATTTTTTCCTCCTGCCTTACAAGTATTATTAAGCAAACCTTTAAATAACTAATAAATAAGCAAAGAATTCTAGTAACATATTCTCCTGCTGGTACGTTTATGCCTTTATTTCTATCAAAAAAAAGTATCGTATCTAGTTACCTAGTTACGATACTCTTTACTTAAATTAATATTCTTATATTAATTATAACTTATGATTAGGATCATTACTCTATATTAGAATTATAATACTTTACTTAAAAAGTTTTTCAAACGATCACTCTTTGGATTTTCAAAAAGTTCCTTTGGATTATTTTCTTCTACAATAACACCTTGATCCATGAAAATAACTCTTGTTGCTACTTCCTTTGCAAAGTTCATTTCATGGGTTACAACTACCATCGTCATTTTATCGTTGGCAAGTTCACGCATAACACTAAGAACTTCACCAACCATTTCAGGGTCAAGGGCAGAAGTAGGTTCGTCAAACAGCATAACATCTGGCTTCATGCATAATGCACGGACAATTGCAATACGTTGCTTTTGACCACCAGATAACTGATCTGGATAAGCATCTGCACGATCTTCAAGGCCTACTCTTTTAAGTAATCGCATGGCTTCCGCTTCTGCAGCCTCTTTGCTGACACCTTGAAGTTTCATAGGTGCTAAGGTTAAGTTCTTCATGATTGTCATATGAGGGAATAAGTTAAATAACTGGAATACCATACCCATCTTTTGACGATGCTTATCAATATTTACTTTCTTATCTGTAATATCAACACCTTCAAAAAATATCTGACCGCCCGTTGGTTCTTCCAAACGATTTAAGCATCGAAGTAGCGTACTTTTACCAGAACCAGATGGTCCAATGATAAAAACTACCTCACCTTCATAGATATCAAGAGATATATCTTTTAGTGCTTCTGTTCTTTTAAATTTTTTGTTAATATTTTTAACTTCAATTAGAGGCTTATTATTAGTGCTCATTCTTTTGCAGCCTCCTCTCTAAACGTTCCACAAAGAATTGAAAAACACATACCATTAATAAATATATAATTGCTACTGCCATCAATGGCATAAAAGGACTATAGGTTCTACTTCTAATAATGTCGCCACCTTTTGTAAGATCTTGTAGGGCGATATAACCAGAAACAGATGTTTCCTTTAACAGTACGATAAATTCATTACCAAGTGCAGGCAATACATTTTTAAATGCCTGTGGCATAATAATATATCTCATTGTTTGTAAATAATTAAATCCCAAACTTCTACCTGCTTCAAATTGGCCGTTACCAATGGACATAATTCCACTTCTTACAATTTCCGCAACATATGCGCCCGAATTAATACCAAACGCTATGATTGCGACAAATACTTTATCAATATCTACCGCTTGAAAGATAACAAAGTAAATTATCATAAGCTGTATTACAACTGGTGTTCCTCTAATTACGGTTAAATACACCTTACATAAAAAGTTTGCAAACTTCAGTTTATGAGTTTTTTCATACGTAGATCGTATAATCGCAACTAAAAATCCAAGAACAATACCAAGTAACACCGCAAAAAACGTGATCTTTAATGTTGTTGCAACACCATCCGTTATATATCTCCAACGATCTTCCTTAATAAAGTTTAAATAAAATGCATCTTTAAACGATTGTATTCCATTTTGAAAATATTCAATCATATTCTTTCCCTTACTATACTACACATTAATCAGCTACAATATATTTATCAATAATTTCTTGTAATTTCCCTGAGTCTTTTAATTTTGCTAATGAATCATTGATTTGTTTTAAAAATTCTTCATTGCCTTTTTTAACTGCAATGGCATAATCTTCATCTGTAAACTTTTCATCTAAAATCTTGATGCCTTCATTTTCTTTTACGAATACTTTTGCTGGTTCACTATCGATAATAACTGCATCAATTTTATTTGTCTTTAAAGCTTGAACTGCATCTGCTCCTTTATTGTAACGTTCTACCGTTGCACCTTCAATATCATCTGCATAAATATCACCAGTAGTTCCAAGTTGAACACCAATTGTTTTTCCGTTAAGTTCTTCTGGTTTTGTTATTGTACTATCTTCATTTACAATAATAACTTGTGTAGCTTTTGCATAAGTATCTGTAAAATCTACATTTACTAATCGATCTTCATCTACTGTAATTCCTGCTGCCCCAATGTCTGCTTTTCCAGTTTGTACTGCTGCTATAATAGAATCAAAAGCCATATCTTCCACTTTTAATTCCATTCCTAAATCTTCAGCAATTGCTTTTGCAATCTCAACATCAATACCAACGATTTCATTACCTTCATAATATTCATATGGAGGGAATTCTGCATTCGTTGCCATAATAAGCGTTTTAACTTCCTCACCATCACTACCAACATTACTATTATTATCCGCTTTTGTTCCGCACGCAGATAATGTCACTGCCATTGCTAATACTGCTGCAACAAATAAATTCTTCTTTTTCATAAAAATTCCTCCTCTTATCACTTTCACCTATTTTAACTTATCACTTTTTATTCACCCATCTTCTAAGTGATATCTACTATAATAATAAGATTATAACTTAAAATTAAAATAAATCAAGTATAAATATTCAAAAATAGTGTATAATAAAAAGTTCTATTAAAGGATAAGATTCAATATTTTTAACAAACAATGTGGTACATATGCATTAAATCATCAATTGCTGCTTGATATTCGTGATAATTTTTCTTTAAAGATAACAATGAATTTTTACAAATGTCTAACTGTTTATTATTAAACTCAATTTGCTCTCTAAGTTTTTGTCTACGATTATTTAAACGGTGTCTTACCTCTACCATTTCTTTTTTATCTACCAATGCCTCTGGTTGATATAACCAAACATTTGAATCTGCGATTCCTTTGTTTTGTAGTTCCCATAGTAAGGCTTCATTGTAACTTCCTAAGAGGTCTGTATTTTTCTTATACATCTCTATTTCATCTTTCGCACGTACAAATTCTGTCCATAAAAATTGTAGTTCTTGATAGCTATGAACACGATATTTTTCATAAGAATACTCTAATACATTGGTACTGTTTACATATTTAATTTTAACCTTGTTGGTGAGGGCTACCACTTTATTTAATTTCTTTTCTGCCATACGTAAACGATAAACGCTTCGTCTAGACTCTACAACGATATAAAATATCGCAAATACTGCCATAATTCCAGTAATAAAAAAAGGTACTGTCATATCTTTTTCTAAAGAATCTCCTAGAAGTATTAATATAGCAAAAGCTACAAACGACAACACACTAATCACTACAGAAAGACGTTTAATAAAATTAATTTTTTCAATGGCAGATTCCTTTTGGTAATTGCAAATTCCTTTTTCTCCTTCAAGCTGTCTCAAATCATTTTTTATTATGTTTTGATGCTTTTCTTTCGCTTTCATTTGCTCTAGTTCTCTTGGTAATTCCTGCTCAAATTGTTCTAGATAATGATATTGTTCTTCCGTTATCCCATGTTTATTATTTTTATATTTTAATCTTTCTTTCGATAAATTAATAATCTTTCTTGCCGCGTCATTAATCCCTTCTCTTTCTTCCAATGGAATCATCTCGATTCGCTGTATATCTGAAAGATGAGAAGTAACAACATCATATTCATTTTTTGATTCAATAATCTGCTGATTTATTTCAAGAACTTGCTTACACGCATCTTCCGCTTGCCCTAAGATATCCTTACTACTTAATTCCTCGTCCTTAATTCCGTATTGTTTTAATGCTTCTTCCACCGTAATTTGCTCGAACTCAGTGTTTTCTATACTATTTTTCTTCTTAAGAAATGATAAGAATCCCATCTGTACCTACCTTTGCCCTTTATTATATACTCCTTAAGCGATAACTCTGCTTTAATCCCTCTAAAATGTGATCTGCTAATTGATGATATTCATCCATTCGATTCTCTTCTTTTAACTCCCTTAGCATTCTGACTTCTTGATATGACTCTGAAAATTCTTCTGTTTCAAGTACATGATATAATTCTTTTTCCATTTCATCGTATAAAACTTTATTATTTTCAAGTAAATGCTTCAGTTCACGTTCAAACTTCTCTTCTTGCTTTCCAAGCTTTAATGCATATATATATTGCTTTAGAGATTCTGGTCTTTCATTTCTTTCATAGGCTTCTAAAAATCGATTGGCTGCAATATTAAAAGCTCCCACCCTAGTTTCAATCACAGCAATGTTATGTAATATATCCCCGTATTCACAAGGTGTTAATTCTTGAATCTCTTTTGAGTTAAGTATTTTTTGATATTCTCTTAACGCCTGTGTAAAATGTCCATTCTTAAAGCAATAATCCCCATGTCTCTTTTTTCTTTGAACAATACTAAGGGATAAAAACACATCGATTTGAGCTAAAAACTGCTTTATTTCTTCCTCGGTATAATAGTCTGCACTACAAAATATGCTAACTACGATATCTTTAATCCCTGCTTTATTCTCCATTAATTTTTGAAGAAATAACGCACGTTCCTCTAATCCTAGTTCGTCCTTCATAAATAAGATTAGTTCTTCGTTCAGCAAATCATCGGTTATGGTGTCAATATTATGATAAATATAATAGCATAGCTCCTCAATGGAATAGATTAAAACGCCACTGGGTTTCATTTCAAAAGGATTTTTAGCTATTTTACCACTACACATTATCAATTTTCCCATAAACTACTCCTCATCTATCGCCTCATCATAATTTTAATATCTGTTCCCAAATTCGGTAGCCATTTTTATAAAAAGCACCAAATCCTGTATCTTTCACTGTAATTACAGCTGTCTCCCTATTAAGAAAATGTAAACGTATTTGCAAACGAATGGTTTTATTTTCACGTACATACATGTTTTCTAATTTCATTATTTCATCCATGGATTCTTTATTCAGTAAATTACTTACCTTAAATTTAAGTTCATCCGTATCATCTAAGATTACGTGAATTGTCGTATCAATCTCCCACCAAGATGTTGCCGCTTTTGCTAGAACATAATCTACTTCCTTTGCATCTTGGTATACCGATAATGCAATGTTTGAGGTTATCATGTCTTCATTTAAAAAAACATAACCATCAAATAGGCCATTATTTTGGGCAAGAGCTGCATAACAAGCCCCTTTAGTATATATATTTTGTCCTTGAAATACTCTCCTACCCGCGCAAAGATTACGAAGCGCACTATCCGCCCAGCCTCCCTCAAAGCCTTTTCCAGTAACATATAAAGTTGATACTATCTTTTTATATAATACTCGCTTTGCAAGATCCTCAAACCGATAAGAAAGGCGCATCGGCTCTTCCTCACTCCTTAATGAATATGGAAACTCTTCTGAAATATCATATTCTCTTGCAACAATTGCCGCTGGAGTCATACGTCTTCCAATGGTTAATTGATAATAGGAAAGCCCCTCTTCATCATAATGAAATAAGCCCACATCATTTGTCCAAAGTTCAGGCCTTTGACTTACTGCATAGTACATAAAACTGCCAACATGACTTAAAATTAACACTCGATCTTCTTCAATCCCTAATCGATTCAATACTTCCATCAATCCAGTTCTTAATTTCACTGTCATTTTTTTCATTGTAATCGCTAATTTTAAAATACTATTATTACGATTTGCTTGCCTTAGCGCACCTAGTAACTTTTTAAAATATCGTTCAAGTAAATCAAGTGCTGTAAAGGTCACTCCGTAAATCGTAACTTTCTCATCATTGATTAGCTTCGTAAATAATCCAGTTACAAGTTCACCTTGCATAAGTTCCTTGCAACGGATTGCCTCATGTCCAAAGAGCCACTCCTTCGTACTTTCTTTTACACAAAGGCAGGTAGGAATCAAAAAATCCTCTTTATCAGAAGAAAAACTCACAGCTTCTGGCACTTTTAATTTATATTGATAATTACTTACTTGAGTATATTCATCGTTAATATCAATTCCAATTAAAAGAGTTCGTAAGTCATTCATGAATATTCCTCCTCTCGTCTTATGCCTTTTATAACTCTATTAATTATACTGGTTTAAATAATGCATCTATTGCATGCTCCATACGAATATACTGATCTAATTCCATGTCAAATGTTTCTCCATCCATAGTTTCTTTCGTATGAATAATACTATTTAAACGTCCAAAATTTGTTTCTTGTATTTCGTCTTTCATCACTTCTATATTAACACTTTTACTTTCCGTGATACTGGATCCACTGGCGCTTTCCTCAGAAATATAATATTGTAATATCTCATTTTCAAATAGTACGAATTCTTTTATAAAAATACCATAGCATACATTTACCATCTCTTCTGAAATGAAGTTCTGCTTATCCTCATTGCCATCAATTAAATAGTGAATGAAAACCTTATTATTAGGATCCGTTCGATACTCAACAAAATACTTATCATGTATACGTAGAGAGAACCTTTTCATAATCTTAAGATCTTTAAAAAATGGTAGAATCATATTATTTTGCTCAAAGGTACTCATATGATAATCAACAAAATTTTGCTCACTATCCGTTAACAAGTCTTTCCCTGCATAAAACTTTAATAAAGCTAGTAGACATATATCATTTCTTTCATACCCATTTTCTCGTTTCATTACATCAAAAAGTTCTTGTTCTAGTAACCTATCCTTAACCAGATATTTATACGCATAGTAAGAAAGAAACGAACGAATTAACACGTGATTAAATCCATTCCTATAATAGCTCATAAATACTGGAACTGCATCTGCAATATAGCATTCTGCAAACAGAATTTGACCAAGTAGACGTTCTTCTATTTCTATGGTATCAACATCAAAATTCTTCGCTGCTCTCCACAAATCATGCATATCTTTTGTTGGTCCGCTATAAAAATGAAGGAGATATTTTATTATTGACTCATCATACGTTCCGCTGGTAAATACGAAATAACAAATGTCTACGATAATATTCACTAGTTGTATTTCAATGGATTCTTTATGAATCCATTGAGAACAAAACTTCATGAGTAAGTTTATATCGATATCCTGATATCCAAATTCACTCAATGCTTCTATTACCACTTCATACATTTCACTCAAAATCATCATTTCTATGACTTTTTTGCGCGTTTCTTTATCAAGTGTCTCTAATTTGATATGTTGTAAATCGAAGACTTCGCTATCTGCATTAAAATTATCGTGATAATAATAGATCAATGATTTTGTATATTCCCGTTTCAATTCATCTGAAAAAATATCACTCTCAATAAGCTTATGTTTCAGAGAAATTGTAGTCTCATCTAGTCTTTGATAATCACTTTGATTTTGAGCAAGAAACAATAATAACTTAGGATTTTCTTGATTCCACTCATAACACTTTAACATAACATCATTTAAGTATAATAATTTATATATCGTATAATCAATTGTTGAGTGATACCTCTCATTATTTTCATCTAGCAAAAAGATCTTTGCATTATCAGTAAAAATCTCAACGAAAGCTTTTCCTTCTATAAATGGTACAACCGTCTCTTCTTTTAATTCTTTATGTACAACCGCTACACTTCTTATATTCGGATTAAAACACTCCACCTGATAGTAAAAAGCTACATCAGGAAGATTTTTTGCAATCATTTCATCAATTTCTATCCTATGAAATACATCATCATAGATTACTGCAAGATGTTTGTTTATACTTTTGTTTGCAAGTTTTTGTAATGCGTACTCATAAATAGCTCTCTCATAATTTTGATATGTCGTTCGATCATTTTCCTTATTTTTAATTATATTTGCATATAAATATGCTTTCTTTTTATCTGGTAACTTATTATTATAATTAAAATACGTTAATATGAAATGATTAAATGGTTCATAATTTTCATCACTTAGTGAATACATATAGTACTCAGGCAATTCTGTAATTCTTAATTGTTCCAAAATCCCTTTATAATACCATTCGTTTACATTTACATCTTTAATATGATTTCGTATTAGCAATGTACATATCGCAATTAATGTCTCTTTTAATTTATAACATTCATATACCTTACGTAGTATATAAAACAACAATTGATTACTTTCCTTCGCTTTTGATGCTAAGTAAGTAATTTGTCTAGCTAAATCAATAGAAAAGTACTGATTTCGTAAAGCAAATGCTAAAACTCTAAGTTCAAATGAGTCCAAACTTTTTACAAGTGAAGGTTCTTCCACCATTAGATAAATTGCCTCATAATAAAGTACCGGGCTCATACAACCACTCATACATTGGTCTTTGATATCCTCATACTTTTTTAAAAGATTAAACTCATAACTCTTATCTATATATAGCAAACACCATAATAAAAGAAACGATTTTTCTTCTCTTTCATAAATTCTTCTAATTGCCTTCGTAGCATTAACAATATCCTCATTATTTTTATATACTAAAGTTCGTAAATACGTAGATACTCCTGATATCACTGGATACTGGCTATCCTCAATGGTAATACTTTCCTCTACCTCATTTAAAAGCTTTAGTGCTTCACACTCATCACCAGAAATCAACTCCACATGAGCCTGATATAACTTAAAATACGCATTATAAAGCTCCTGATTTCTTACTTCCTCTAGTAATTTTTTTGCACTTCGTTCATATTCTTCTGCAGAAATTTGATTGAATCGAAACCTTATATAATTACGCACAAATAATACGCAGTATTGTTTATTCTTGCGCTCTTTGATACGTTCCTCTGCTCGTTCTCTTTTACGCACTACCTTTACACGAATTATAAACGTTTGATGAACAGTTTCAATATAGATATTCCCATGATGAACCCCATCTTTCATATCTTCCGCTTTTACAACAAAGTTCAGTTCATATCGATCACCGATAAAATTATCTGCCCAAATAATTTTACGTTCTATCTCAAGAAACGGAGCATCCGTTGAAATACGTAATTTTGCGTATCCCCATCCCTCTTTTGTAAGAACAACTTTATCCATAAAGCTATATAAACTTGCTTCATATTCATAATTTGTCTTTTCAACTTTGAATTTCACTGCTACTTTTTTATGTACAGACACTAAAAACTCATCCATTGCTTGGCTCATGCCACTACTTCTTCGCAATGCATTATAAACAAGAATATTTTTTTTATAGTAATAATTTAATAGTCTAGGCAATTCTTCTGACTTAAACAATTGCTTAGCTTCTGACCAATCACTTTTTGCCAAATTTGCAAATTGAATTAAATCTTTCATCTTACCAATGGAGCTTGATATGCTTGGCTCCTCTACCTGAATTTTTACAGGAAGCTTAATTTCACCACAATCCGTAATAATATCAATAAACGCATCTATTACTCGTCCCGCTTCCAATTCTTTTGCAATCACGCGAAATTCAATTAAATTATTTTCTCCATAAAAATGTTTTTTATCGATACATAAAAATCTGCTCGAAGAATAAAGTACCCCTTTTATCTTAGAATTAATACTATTATATATAGTAAAATTTCCATCCTGGGTACCACCAGATTCAACGGTTATAAAAAGTTCTTCTTCAGATAGAAGAATATTCGGTAATTCATATGTGAATTCACCTCTAGATAACTGTTCAATTTTTTCTTTCAAAATGTTCACCTCAAGCATAATAAGACTTAACTCTCACGTTTATAGCCCGTAATTTTAGCACTAATGTTCGACTAATTATACCACTTTTACCGTTTTTTATCAATAAAACTACATATTGAAAAAGTGTTTCCACGTAATCTTCCAATTGTCGGTTTCAAACCTTGATCGACATGGATTTTACATAGAAACACTTTCAAATATTTTGCATTCGATTTGTTAAAGCATCCAATGCTGTCCGTTATTTTTACACGCTTACACTCAATTCCATTTACGCTTCTTTATTCTTCAGATATAAGAATAAATTCTTGAGTCTCGTCATTTAATTTGTAGACATCCTTTCCGTCTAGGGATACATAATAAATACCAACAAGTTGCTGGCCATTATCCATCTTATCAAAGACATTAAGGCAATAAGTATTTTCTCCATTTACTGTTGTCGGCCACTCATCAACTTCAACGATGTAATCTTTTAGATCTTTACTTAGCCCAAGTACTTTCTTGGATAGCTTTGCTACACGTTCAATTGCTGCATCTTTACTTATTTCTTCACCTTCTGGTGTTGCAGTTTCTACCTTATCTAATGGGAACTTTGTAAATGCAGATATCACACCAGCATTATCATAGTAATAAAGAGTTCCATTCTCCTTTAAAACAATTATCTCAGGATTTATTTCTACACCGTCCTTAGAAATAACATAGGCATAATACTCTTTTCCTTCAATAGACAAGGGCTCCTTTTTAAGAACAACGGTATATTGATTATCTGCAATAGCATCTGTTACTAATTTAAGCGCCTCTGCTTCCGTTACTTTTGGAGCTTCTGTCACTGTTGCCTCGCCTGTGACCTCAGGCGTAGGTGAAACTGCAGGTTTAACTGTTACTTCAGGTGTTGGCGTTACAGTTACCCCAATTGTTGGTTCTGTTGTAACGCTTGGTGTAACTAAGTCTGTCCCATCAGTTTGTTTTACTTTATTGTTATGTAATACACTTGCAACTACAATCGCACCAACACAGACGATACCTATGATAGCTACTAATGTATAGGATTTTCTTGATGATTTTTTATTTCTTCTACTTCTTTTTTTATTCGCCATAGTCTTCCTCCTTAGATTATAAGAACACACCAATTTTGAAGGCCATATTCTTTACTATAATAAATATAACATGTTTTATGAAAATATCAATGAAATTTGTGTTACTAATTGTTACATATATCCTCCAAAGATGTTACAAGACCACAGTATATCCTAAATTTTGTTGAAACAAATCACATGTGCGTTCAGATAAAATGAAGTTTTTCAAATATTTCCTAATTTCTTTAGTAGAATATCCTTTTTCATGTACTTTTTACCATAAGTTGCTTTTTAACAAATATTTTATTGACATTTACTCAGAATAATGTAATAATGTAGTTGTAAAACTGCCAGTGTGAACTACACTGTGATGGTTTATATCCCCGGAGTAAAAATAGATAGGTGTTCCCCCATTATTTCCTTCACCTATCTATTATCTCCTCCCTTACTAAGCGTAGATTTCCCCGAATCTACGCTTTTTTTATTTTATAGGATTCAGTTGTCAAAAGCCCTGTCAACCTTATAGAAATGAATATTATTGAAAGTCAAGTGCAACTCTACCAGAGCCACCATCAATATAAATAGAATTATTTGCTGTAATATTATTTCTTTTAAAGTCATCCATCATTTTTTCTCCAGCTACCCAGATTCCACCCGAACCTGCATCACCCCTGAGATTAAAGTTATCAATGGTATCTTTTATTGCGAGTGTTATATTTCCACTTCCGCCATCAATTTTACTATCTCCATGTAGATAACCATTGATATTAATAGAACCAGTACCTGCATCCAAATCTAAATCATTTAACCATGCTTCTTGTATCGTAAGCGAACCTGAACCTGCATCAATAACTACCTCTGAAAGTTCAATATTCTCAAATAACATTTCACCAGAACCACCATCAATATAGGCATCATCAGCAACTATATTTGTACCTTTCATACCTCCAGAACCAAGGTCTAGGCGCAGCTCTTTTGAATGTAATCCATCGACATTTAAAAATCCACTTCCACCATCAATATTAATTTTATTTGCAATAAAATTCTCTGGTACTGTAACTATAACTTCTGCTTTTTGCATATTCCCATCAATAAATGAAAATAGATTAAAGAACCAATTTTTTTGATTTTCAAAACCAATTACTAATGTTCCATTTTGTGTTAATCTAGCTTGATAATTATCGGATACGTTTTTTGCCTCTACTAAAAAACGATCCCCTGTCTGAATTGTCACTGAGTAATTTGCGCATTCAACTTCTAAGCTAGTTACATTTGTAAACTCCTCTGAAAAGCTAACTACTTGTGTTTTACTATTTTTTATCTCTACGCCCGTAGAAATTCCTGCAATAATACCAAATATTCCAGTAAATATTCCTATTGTAAGGAAGATTGCAAATGCGATAGCAAAATACTTGATTACTTTTTGTACTGGATTCATTTTATATCTACACCTCCAAACATACAGGTTCCATTAATATAGATTGTAGGTCCCTCTTTCGCATTTTTATATCTTTTATTGCTTACCCCTCCAAAAATGGAAGTAGACGAACATTTAACTCTAACATGTTCTGGTACCCATATGTTTATACCTCCAAATATCGCAGTTGCATTTATAACGATATCATCATCAATTACAGCATTTCTTAAGTCAAAATCAAGCCCTCCAAAGATTGCATTAAGCTCACTACCATAAAATACTTCTGGAGGCAGCACAATTCGTCTTCCGCTAAACGTTACCGCATATTCAGTACTAGGTTTCTGATTATTCATAATGTTTTTAAACTTCGTAGAATAAAAAAGATTTTTTATTATCATATGAATACCTATTACAATTAATATGATTGGAATTATTAACTTACGTACCATTGACATATCAATAAGATCCCTACTAGAAAGTAGTAGAAAAACTCCTATTGTAAGCCATATGGTTGAGCCACTTCCAAATCCATACTTAACAATGCTAATAATGCTAGGTATAATGATTAAGAATGTCCACCAACCATCAAAGAAGAAGTTAAAATCCCATAAATTAAGAACATTTCCCGCAATTCCTAAACCAAGCGCAATCCAAAAGATTCCCCATAACATGTTTGATATTTTATATCTCATAACACCCTCCTGACTATATATCTATTTTTACATATTTTATTGATTTTATCATACGACAGGAGACTTTCATATTCAAGTTAGAATTATATTAGAATCGTCTCATTTGATTTTCATTTAAAGTAGAACATTTTCATCGTCATGCACGTACTAAATCGAGCATTTTTTAATTAAAACAAAGTATTTATACCTTAAGCTATATGGCACAGCTCTTATTCCTTAAATTATAAAGCACAGAACTTATGCATAAGTTATATGACAAAGCATTTATGAATTATTTTACAAATAAAAAAACTGCTATAAACTATCTATCTCAATTATTCCTTAAAATAAATGAAACTATAGTTTATAACAGTTCATATTTTTCATATTATATGTTAAAATTACGCAATCTTAGATTTAGCAACTTCAACTAAAGCTTTAAAGCCTTCTGCATCGTTAACAGCCATTTCTGCTAACATCTTTCTGTTTACAGTAACGTTAGCTTCTTTTAAGCCATACATGAATTTACTGTAGGAAAGACCATTCATTCTAGCTGCTGCATTAATTCTTGCAATCCATAATTGTCTGAATTGTCTTTTTCTTTCTTTACGTCCAGCGAAAGAGGAAGTTAACGCTCTCATTACGGACTGTTTTGCAACTCTATATTGTTTACTTCTAGCGCCTCTATAACCTTTTGCTAGCTTTAATACTTTATTGTGTTTTTTCTTAGCGTTTAAGCCACCTTTAATTCTTGCCATAGTCTATTTCCCTCCTTATACCTTATCTTATAGATATGGTAAAATCTTTTTCATGTTCTTTTCGTTACTTGCATCCATCATGGTTGCTTTTCTAAGATTTCTCTTAGTTTTTGTAGATTTCTTAGTTAAAATATGCTGTTTTCCAGCTTTCATTCTCTTTAATTTACCTGTACCAGTCATCTTAAAACGCTTAGCTGCTGCTTTGCTTGTTTTCATTTTTGGCATGATATTTCCTCCTTAATTATAGGCTTAGCACAATAACTTAAGCACTAACCACAATATTTATTACTGCTATGAAACATGCTATACAAGTCCCATTATTTAATACATTTTAACCAAATCACTCAATGAGTTATCCTATTAAAATGATATTAACGACTACTATTTTTTCTCTGTAAGAAACATGCTCATGCTTCTTCCTTCCATTTTTGCAGGTTTTTCAACAGAAGCCACATCTTCGAGTAAAGCATAAAAATCGTCTAAGATCTGCTTATTTTGTCCCATATGTGCCATTTCTCTGCCTCGAAATCTTAGAGATACCTTGACCTTATCCCCTTTGGTAATGAACTTTCTTGCTTGATTTGCCTTTGTATTCAAATCATTGTCATCGATGTTCGGTGTTAAACGGATTTCTTTAACGTCTGTAACCTTCTGCTTTTTCTTAGCTTCTTTTTCTTTTCTAGCTAATTCATATCGATATTTACCATAGTCAATAATTTTACAAACAGGTGGTTTAGCCGTTGGGGCAATCTTTACTAAATCAAGTTCCGCCTCCTGTGCTAACTTCAATGCATCTCTTGATGATACAATTCCAAGCTGTTCTCCGTCTTTACCAATCAGACGAACTTCTCTGTCTCTGATTTGCTCATTAATCATTAATTCGCTAATAGTTCTGCACCTCCATAGGATATTATAAAAAAAAAATAAGGTGAATAGCAAGCTATCCACCGTTCATTCAAACCATACAAAATAAGCATACACATATACCTTTATCGTATATGAGAAACTTTATTTATCTAAGTATTAAGGCCCGTTTGCCGAATCGCTTGGGGCGAGAGTGGATACTCTGCTTTAAAGTTGTCATTGTAGCTTATGATCACTTCATAGCTACAGCTCATTAATAGTAACATAAACCACAATGATTGTCAATACTTTTTTTGTATTTTTTCTTAATTAAATACTATTTTTCTTTTCTTAATTTTATATTTTTCTCGTATACATCCTTTGTATACATAACATGGTAAATTTGATCCAATGTTTCACCAATCTTGTCATCTTCAAGATCATTCATAAGAGGCATAAACATAATCACCATATCTACTCCAAAGAAAAAACAATAATTCGTAGTACTTCTTACTCCGTTGCGATGATAAAATTCAATACGGCGTTCACAAATAGCTTTTGCTTCCTCATCGGCAGCGCTCTCTCCGCTTTCTACTTCAAAAATAATACCATCATATCCCTTTAATTCTTTTTTTATTAGAGATAAAAATTTACTTCCATATCCAAAAGAACGATATTCATCAACTACTGCTAAGAAATCAAGTAATATGCTACTACTAGATGTATCTTTACCAAAGAATGCGTAAGACACTAGTGTTTCATCTTCATATAATCCATAACAAACATAAGCATTCTTATGAATTAAATCTTGTATCAATGATAAGGGCTTTTGCTCTTCTTTTGGAAAATCATTGACAAGGTACTTATTATAAACATCTTGAATTTCTTGTAAATTTAATTGCTTTATTGATAACATAATATTTCTCCTAATACATTTGACAATTCCTTTATGCTAGCTGTAACTCATATAGTTTTCTATAGATTCCATTCGCCGCTAGTAGTTCCTGATGAGTACCTTGTTCTCGTAGCACACCTTTATGCATAACGATAATTTTATCCGCATGCTGTATGGTGGATAAGCGATGCGCAACCATAATAGTAGTTCTTCCCTGCATTAACTTCTTTAATGCTTCTTGTATCAAACTTTCTGTTTCTGTATCAATGTTTGCCGTTGCCTCATCCATTACTAAAATGGATGGATCATACGCTAGGGTTCTAGCAAAGGATAAAAGTTGTCTTTGACCAGCGGATAATGTAGCTCCTCGTTCAGTTACCGCTTCCTCATAGGCATCATTTAATTTCGAAATAAAGGTATCTGCATTTACATACTTCGCTGCCGCTACAATTTCTTCATCTGTAATATCATCATTTTTTAATCGAATATTACTCTTAATATTTCCGGTAAACATAAATACATCCTGTTGTACCTGTCCGATGGCAGAACGTAACTGATCCATACTCAGTTCTTTAATATCAACTCCATCAATTAAGATTCTTCCTCGTTGAATATCATAATATCTGCCTATTAAGTTAAGGATTGAAGATTTACCTGCCCCAGTAGCCCCAACGAAGGCAACGCTTTGGCCAGGTTCTATAGTAAAACTTACGTCTTTTAAAATCCAATCTTCCCCTTGGTATGCAAACCAAACATGTTCAAATTCTATTTTACCTTTCACTTGATTTAAGTACTTTGGATTTTCCGGATTTTTAACCGTTACTTCCTCATCTAATAAAGTGAAAATTTTCTCTGCACTTGCCATTGCAGACTGCAATGTTCCAAATTGCTCTGCAAGTTCCTGAATTGGTTCAAAAAATGATGTAATATATTGAATGAAGGTATATAACATACCAACGGTAATTACGTTTGATAATACTGCATCACTACCTACCATAATTATAATAACAAGCGCAATAACGGAAAGTAAATAGATTGAAGGGCGAAAGATAGCAAATACCATCATTTCCCTGTAATTTGCACGATATAATTCTTTACTTTTTCGTTTAAATTCTGCGTTTTTCTCTACTTCTCTTGCAAATATCTGAATTAGTTTCATGCCAGATAAATGCTCTGAAAGATACGTATTAATAGCAGTAATTTTTGTTCTTGCAACACGATATGTGGCTCTTGATACATTTTTAAACAACCAAGTCAATCCAAATATAAATGGCAATAAAGCGAATGCGTATAATGAAATTTTCACATTCATGCTTAGCATTACAATTGCAAGACCTATAATTTTTGCAATATTTTTAATTAACTTTACTAAAATATTCGCATACATTTCATGTAGGGCTTCTACGTCATTGGTTACTCTTGTAACAATACGGCCCACCGGTGTGATATCAAAAAAACGTAGCGATAAGTGCTGTACATGCTCAAACACTTCTTGACGAATATTATATATAATTTTTTGACCGGTTAACTGTAAAATCCACGTTTGTAAAAAATTAAAAAGAAAGCTTCCTAGTAAAACTAATAAATAAATAATTGCTGTTTCCTTAATCGCACCAAAAGAACCATTCGCTATAAATAAATCGACTGCTTCTCCCATAAGCTTTGGTCGATAAAGTTCAAAGCCTGTAATAAACAGTACCAAAACAACTGCTAAAATCATTAAATGTAAGTAAGGAACAGCATATCGCATTAATCTAAAGAATACACTTCCTTGTACCGATTTTTCTATATCAATTTCTCTTCGTAACATACGACTCCCATCTATCCAACTTCGGATATTTATACTGCTTCTAACTGTTTTTCCAACTGCTGCTTTTCATAAAGTTTTGCATAAACTCCGCCAAGTGCCAGCAATTCTTCATGTGAACCATATTCTATTTTTTCACCTTCATTTAAAACTAGAATATTGTCAGCATTTTGTATGGTCGAAATTCGATGTGCTATAATAATTGTAGTCTTACCTACTCGGTTTTGCTTTAAATTCGCTAAAATTTGCTCTTCTGTATTTGTATCAACCGCTGACAATGCATCATCTAAAATTAATATTGGTGCATTTTTCATTAAAGCACGTGCAATGGAGCTTCTTTGTTTTTGTCCACCAGAAACGGTCACACCACGCTCACCAACCATAGTTGCGTATTGTCTTGGGAAATCCATAATATTTTCATGGACACAAGCAAGTTTTGCAGATTCTTTTACCTCTTCTAAATCCCCGTAAGCTTCATCAATTTTACTGGTTCGTTTTAATAAATCTATCTCTAAATAGTCCTCAAGATGATTTTTATGTTTTAGCAATAATTTTGTTTTTTCCTCTGGGAAATCCATTAATTTACGAGTTCCAAAGGCAATATTGCTTTGTAACGAGTCTGAAAATAAGAAATTATCTTGTGGAACATAAGCAATTTGCTCTCTTAATGTCATAAGAGGAATCTTTTTGATATCATTTCCATCAATCTTGATCATACCTTTATCAACGTCATACATACGTAATAATAAGTTTGCAATCGCTGTTTTTCCGCTGCCGGTGTGGCCTAAGATAGCAAGGGTACTTCCTTTTGGAATTTCAACCGAAACATCTTTAAGTACCGGTGGTAACTCCTCATGAAAGCGAAATGTAAGATGATTTAAGGAAATATCACCCTTGATAGAAGTTATATTATAATCTGCCTCTTTATCATCCACGATTTCTGGTTGTTCTTTAAATATACTTTCAACACGTCTCATAGACGCAAAGCCTTGTGAAAAGAAGGTAATACTCTCACCAGTCGCAAGCATTGGCCATACAAGCATGGCAATATAAGAGTTAAACGCAACAAATTTACCTGGAGATATTTGACCATTCACTACTAGATATCCTCCATATAACAAAGTAATTACACTTGAAAGTCCAATAATTACGTCTAATAAAGGCAATACAATTGCTTGCAATTTAACAACACGCAAATTCATATCTTTATTTTTCTTATTCAGTTTTGCAAATGAAATAATTTCTTTATGCTCTTGAACAAACGCTTTGATGACACGAATACCTGAGATATTCTCTTGTACTTGATCTGTCATCTCTGAAAACGCTTCTTGCTTTTGTGTAAAACGTTTCTCAATGGATTTTCCGTATTTTACACCACCAATGGCAATAAATATCATCGGAATACATGCCATCAATGTTAATTTTAAATCTACATAAACGATCATTTTTATAATAACCATAATCGTTAATATCACTGCATCAAAAGAAGTAATAACTGCTGGTCCAATTGACATACGAATTGCATTTAAGTCACTTGTAAAATGCGCCATTAAATCTCCTGTTTTATGCTCATTATAATAACGCATAGAGAGTTTTGATAAGTGTTCAAATAAATCATTTCTTAGTTCGTACTCAATTTTTCTAGAAGACCCAAAAATAAAGAACCTCCAAAGGAATCTTCCTAATGTCAGTCCAAGTCCAACAAGTACGATGCCTAAAACATATCGCATCACTCCGTTAAAATCCATACTTCCACTTTCTAAACCATCTGTTATATCTCCTGTAAATTGTGGGATATAAAGCCCCAATAAATCAACAAAAAAAAGAGTTATTATACCAAACAAATAACTCCACTTATATTTTTTTATATACTTTACAACCATATGTCCTCCGCACCTATTCCTCTTTTCCTATTCTCACTTATAAAAATGCAATTTTATGTAACGTAATACATTATGCTACAAATGATATTTTTTTGCAACACCCTACTTTATGCATATTATCTAGTTAAAGGCATGTACTTTAAAAATATGTTAAGTAAAAAATATTAAAAATGAGCTGCCATTCAAACCATTTAATGCTTGAATAACAACTCACTTTCTAATCATTTAATTATTTTGTTTATTTACTTTATTGCTATATTCAATACTATTATATATTGATTACTGTTATAAATTCTTTACCGATATATTCTTTACTGATTTATGTTCTATAAAATAGCATCAATTAATTTTTTAGTATACTCATGTTTTGGTCGATTAAATATATCTTCTGTATCACCAAGCTCAACAATTTGTCCCTGATACATAACTAAAACACGATCGCATAGTTTCCTTATTACACTCATGTCATGGGAGATAAATAAATAGGATAAGTGAAATTCGCTTTGCAAGTTTACTAAAAGTTCTAGGATTTGTGCCTGTACTGTGACATCTAGCGCAGATACTGGTTCATCTAAAACAATAAGATCTTGATTTAGAATAATTGCCATAGCAATTGCAACTCTCTGTCTTTGTCCTCCACTTAACTCTGATGGATATCTATTTGCATAATCCCTTGGTAAGCCAACCTTCTCTAACATCAAAAGAGCACGTTCTTTTCGTTCCTTTTCACTTATATTCTTATGAAAACGAAGAGGCTCTTCTAATAGCCAACCTATTTTTTTTGAAGGATTTAAACTACTGTAGGGATCTTGAAATACCATCTGAGGATATTTCGTACTCACATTCATCGTCCCTTTTACGAAGTCTTGCAATCCAACAATGGCTTTTGCTAATGTTGATTTTCCAGATCCACTTTCACCAACAATACCAAGAATTTCTCCTTGCTTCATATCGAAAGAAACTTTTTTTACTACTTCTACCTTTTCATTCTTACCAAACAAAGTTTCTTTTTTCTTATTATAAAAAACCTGTAAATCTTTCACTGAAACGATATTTGTATTGGAAAGCTCTCTTTTTTCTTTTAATGGCTTCATTTCCTGATTGGAAGCTTGTAAAAGACACTTCGTATACTCTTTTTTTGGTGTTTCAAAAAGTTCATGCATCGTTCCTATTTCTTCAATAATTCCATGATGCATGACAATGGCTTTGCTACAGATATTTTTAATAACATTTAAATTATGTGAAATCAGCAAAATACTTGTACCATGCTTTTCATTCATCTTTTTAAGTAATGACAAAATCTTAGCTTGAATTGTTACATCCAGAGCCGTTGTGGGTTCATCAGCAATCAAAAGCTTTGGTCTTAATAACATTGCCATAGCTATCATAATTCTTTGCCTCATCCCGCCAGATAACTCATGGGGATATTTTTTAAGAAGTGCTTCTCCTTGATGTAAACCAACCTCACTTAACATTTCAAGTATATTTTGTTTACGCTCTTCTTTTGTTTGCTTTGAATGTAAAAGAAGCATTTCTTCTAACTGATTCCCAATGGTTAGAACAGGATTAAGAGAAGTCATAGGCTCTTGAAACACCATTGCTATTTCATTACCACGATATTTTCTCATATCTTTTTCTGATAAAAGATTTAATTTCTTACCATTATAAATAATATCTCCATTCAGTACCCTTCCATCCTTTGCTAGCAAACCGATGATGGATAGCGCTGTAACACTCTTACCAGATCCAGATTCTCCAACAATACCAACGATTTCTCCTTCCCCTAAGGAAAAAGAAATTTCATCAACAACCTTTGTGACTTTTTTTCCATTTATAAATCCAATTGATAAATCTTTTACAGTTAAAAGGGGAGTATTTTTATTTTCTTGCATTCTATCCTCCATGTTGCCGTTCGGTAGCTAAGTTCCTAGTAAAAAGTAACCTCTCTTCTTTTTTCCCAGTTGAAATGTTTTTAGGCCTATCTTCTATTTTCACTAATTAAAGAAAAACCTAATACTGTTATAATAATTATCACACCAGGTGCAATTGCAAACCAAGGAGCCTTAAATAAATATGTTTGCGCTTCTGAGAGCATTCTACCAAGACTTGCATCTGGAGGTTGTACCCCAAGGCTTAAATAACTCATACCTGCTTCGGCTAATACTGCATTATTAAAACCAACTGCAAACGCAGAAACTAAAATTGAGGATGTATTCGGTAAGATATGTACAAACATAATCCGAAAATCACTTGCGCCCATAAGTTTTGCGTTTTTAACATAATCCAGTTGCTTTTGCAAAATATATTCACTTCGCACAACACGTGCAAAACTAGGAATAAAGATAATTCCAAGCGCTAAAATAATATTATACTTACCTGTTCCTAATACGCTCACAAAAACAAGGGCTAATAAAATACTAGGAAAAGACGTAAGTCCATCATTTAAACGCATTAATATCTCATCTAAAATACCACCATAATATCCTGTGATTGCACCTACGATAGTTCCAATGATTCCACCAATGAAAACGGTTGCTAGTCCAATAAAAAACGTAGTCCCTGCACCCTTCATAACTCTTGATAAGATATCTCGTCCTAAAAAATCCGTTCCAAACAAATGTTTTAAACTTGGTGCCTTATTCTTAGCCATAATATCCATAGCATTCGGATCATATGGTGTATAGAAAATTCCTACTACAACAAGCAGTAAAACAAATGAAATCAAAATAATTCCAATGATTAAATTAAGATTTAATTTTCTCTTCATTTTCTTTGCTCCTTACTGTAGTCTACGAAATTCGTACTCTTGGGTCCAATACTTGATATAAAATATCAACGATAAAATTAACAAAAATAACAATGGCTGCTATGTATAGCACTGCTGCCTGTACAACATTAAAATCTCGATTTGATATAGCAACCACCAATAACCTTCCTAAGCCTGGAAGATTAAACACTTGCTCAATTACAATGCTACCTGCAAATAAATCTGCAATTACCATACCCATAAAAGTAATGACAGGAATCAATGCATTCTTAAGTACATGGCGCCATAATATTCTCTCACCGCTGCTACCTTTACTTTTTGCCGTTCTTACATAATCAAGATGAAGTTCTCGTAAAATAGAACTTCTTAAAAATTTAACAGTCATCGCTATCTTGGGTAAGCTAACTGCAAGTGCTGGGTAAAATAAATATTTTATAAATTCCAGAAAGTTCTCATTGGGTGCTACATATTTTCCTGGAACAAACCATTTTAATATAATACCAAATAAGAGTGTAAGCATAATTCCTAAGAAAAATGGAGGAATTGCCATGCAGACTTGGCTAAGGAAAGATACGAAACGGTCAATGAATCCATCTTCTTTCCTAGCACTTAATATTCCTAATGGTATGGAAATAACGATAACCATTACAATGGATAAAACTGCAAGCCAAAGAGTGACTGGAAGTCGTTCTTTTAGCATCTGAGTCACTGGTTGACTATATTGTGACGAATTTCCAAAATCACCTTTAATTGCTCCAGAGACAAAATTAATATATCGCTCCGGAATACTTTTATTAAGTCCCATAGCTTCTCGTAAAGCTTCCACTTGTTCTTCGGTTGCATCTATCCCTAATTTTGATAATGCGCTATCTCCAGGAATCACCTGAAAGGCGATGAACGTCAGCATGGATACTAACAATAAGGTAATAATGAGAGTTATTATTTTCTTTACGTAAAATTTCATGCTGAGTCCATCTCCTTGTTCATAGTAATTCTTATTAAAATAATATCAATATTGATATCTCTTTATTCTGTATAGTAAATTGTTGACATGTCTTGTACGTAAACTGGATAAAATTTATATCCGCTTAATTTTTTATTAATCGCAACTTTTAGCGTTGGATCTTGTAGATATACAGACGCTGCGTCTTCTGCTAAAATTCTTTGAAGTTCTTTATAGTTTGCGATTTTTTCATTTTCATCTGTTGTCGCAATGGCTTTAGTAAGTACTTCATCGAATTTTGAATTTTTATAATTTACAAAGTTATTACGTGCATCGGAGCGATAACGATTTAAGACATCACTTGGAGCTAAATCGGCATCTAATCCAATAAGGGTTGCTTCATAATCTCTAGCAGTGTAAACATCAGATAACCAACTAGCCCATTCAACCAATTGAATATTTGCTGTAATACCTACTTGCTTTAATTGTTCTACAATTACTTGTGTCGTATCTACATGGAAATCATAGTTTGATGGCACCTTTATCGTAAATGAAAAACCATCTGGATATCCCGCTTGTGCTAATAATTCCTTTGCTTTTTCCACATCATATGGATACATATCCACTAATGTCTCATCATAATATTTCTGGAAGGCTGGGAGCATATTACTTCCGATTGCAACTCCGTCTCCGCCACCAACCATATCAATGATGTATTGTCTATCAATTGCATAACATAATGCTTTTCTTACTAATTCATTATTAAATGGTTCCACATCATTATTTAAAAATAACGCCTGCACCAAATTCATACTACCAACAGCAACATTATAATCGTCTGGTAACTGCGCTGCCTGCTCTTCTGTTAATCTAGCAAAAATATCAATGGAACCTGCCATCAATTCTAAGAAAGCAGCATCAATACTTGCTGATATTTTAAATGTTACTTGATCTAAATAAGGAACACCTTCAATATAGTAATCCTCATTCTTTTCCATAACTAAATTTTGCATTGGCGCATAAGAAACAAACTTAAAAGGGCCTGTTCCAATTGGATGATTTGCTTGATCGTCATAATCCTTCGGAATGATGCTGCAGGTTAAGTATCCAATCAATTCTGTATTAGGCTCACTTAAGTGAATCTGAATCGCATCTTTACCGTCGCTAGTTGTAATTTCATCTATCGAATCAATAATAGAAAGCGCCGATTCCACCTTGACCTCCGGATCGGATGTGTCAAGTAAACCAGCGCTGCGTTTTAATGAGTATATAATATCTTCTGCTGTAACAAGTGATCCATCATGAAATTTTACACCTTCTCTTAGTGTAAAGGTATAAATAGTTCCATCCTCATTCATTTCATAATCACTTGCAACTGCAGGAACTAAATTACCATGTTCATCCGGTTTTACTAAACCTTCAAAAATATTATACAGCACTTCTTTAGTTCCCGCCGCAACTGCTTTATGTGGGTCAAGACTATCCAAATCCTGTGGTATTCCTACAATTATTGAGCCTCCATACACCGGTTCTTTACTTACTGTCTGGTTATCATCCTCTGTCTGCCCGGCTCCCGAAGTAATATCATCCGTTGGTGTCTTATTATTATCTCCTTCCTTCATACCGCCACTACATCCGTAGAGTGCAATTGATGATAAGAGTAATAACAAGAGAAGAAGGGTTCGTTTCACATTCTTCATAAAATACCTCCAAATTGATATATTCTCTCATTATTATTCAATTGTTTTGCTAAATTATACTTAGCATAACAATAATATACTCAAATTATCGATGATGCAAGTATTTTTTTCTAATTCTTATTCTCAAATTAAGCAAATTAAGTTTTAAATCCATGTTTAATTTTCTATTTACCCTAATATAAGAGTCAAACTCTTTAAAAATCACCTACGAAAGGGGGTATCTCAACTTAATATAACAAAAAAGTATCAGCAAAACATTAATATCTTAATGCTTTGTGACACTCTTTTGTTAAAAGGAAGGTTTGAAAAGAAAGTATTTATTAGTTAGCCCATAATCACTAGTATGTTATGTGCCTCACTATCACCAAATACAGGTACAATATTACCTGATATCTCCTCACCATCTACAACCAATTTAGCAACACCAGTTGATACATGCTTCGGATTTTGTATCTCAATATGTAGCGTATCGCCACGGAACTCACGAATTACTTTATAACCATCCCAATCTTTTGGAATGGACGGGTCTATCATCAATCCATCATACTCTGGTTTAATACCTAGAATATATTGTGAAATAGCTACAAAGTTCCAAGATGCTGTTCCTGTTAACCATGAATTTTTGGCCTCTCCAAAGCGTCTTGCATCCTTGCCTGCCACCATCTGTGCATAAACATATGGTTCTAAACGGTGAACCTCTGAGAATTCTTCGGTATAAGCAGGTGCAATTCTTGTATAATAATCAAATGCCTTATCTCCTCTTCCAACCAATGCTTCTGCACACATAATCCATGCATTATTATGACAGAAAATACCCGCATTTTCTTTATATCCTGCTGGATAAGTCGATATCTCACCATACTCTACATAGTATCTAGTAAATGCTGGATTGTTCAGTACTAATCCATATTTTGTTCCAAGGAATTTCTCTACCGAGTCAAGTGCCTTAATTGCTTTCCCATCCTCTAAACCACACTTGCCCATTACACAGAAACCTTGAGATTCTATGAAAATTTTTCCTTCTTCACATTCATTACTACCAATTTTTTTACCAAAGTCATCATAAGCTCTTAAGAACCACTCACCATCATAACCATGTTCCATAATGATATCACGCATTTTTTCAACTTCGTGATACGCACGTTTTGATTCTTCAAGGTTATCCGCTTTTTCCATGAGCTTAGCATACTCTTCCCCTATATATACAAACATTCCTGCGATCATAACAGATTCTGCAACTTTTCCATCTTTACTAGTAGTTGTCTGGAAGGACTCACCTGGCTCCATAGAAAAACAATTTAAATTCAAGCAATCATTCCAGTCAGCTCTACCAATGAGTGGAAGACCATGAGGTCCAACATTATTAATAACATGATCAAAGGAACGTTTCAAGTGATCAGACAATGGCCTCGCTAATTCTTCCTTATTATCATATGGAGTATTCACATCTAAAATACTATAATCTCCCGTTTCTTTTATGTAAGCTACTACTGCTAAAATAAGCCACAATGGATCATCATTAAAGTTACCACCAATTTCGTCATTTCCTTTCTTGGTTAACGGTTGATATTGATGATATGCTCCACCATCTAGTAATTGTGTTGAAGCTAAATCAATAATTCTCTCCCTTGCGCGGTCTGGAATCTGGTGAACAAATCCAAGTAAATCCTGGTTGGAATCACGAAATCCCATACCTCTTCCAATACCAGACTCAAAATAAGATGCACTTCTTGATAAGTTAAATGTCACCATACATTGATATTGATTCCATATGTTAACCATCCGATTTAACTTTTCGTCATTAGAAAATATCGTATATTTTGATAATAATTGATTCCAATACTCCGCTAGTTCATTAAATGCTTGATCCACCGCATCCACTGTTGCAAATTTCTGTATCATTTCTTCTGCTTTTTTCTTATTAATAATATTCGTTCCATTCGGTGCTTTCGCTGATAATAAAAGCCCCTCCTCATTTACGTCACCCAGTTGATACTCCCACTTTTCATTTTGCTCATTCTCAACATAACCAAGAACAAAAACAAGCTCTCTCTTTTCGCCAGGTTCAAGTGTAATGTCTATGCTATGAGAAGCGATTGGTGACCAACCATCTGCTACCGAATTATTGGATGCTCCAGCCATAACCGCTTGTGGATTCTCAAATCCGTTGTAAGTTCCAATAAAACTCTCGCGATCTGAATCAAAACCACTAATTGGAGCATTAACAGAAAAGAAAGCGTAATGATTACGACGTTCCTTATACTCTGTTTTATGATAAATTACAGAACCTTTGATTTCTACTTCCCCTGTGTTAAAATTTCTTTGAAAATTAGTAGAATCATCTTGTGCATTCCATAAACACCATTCTATAAAAGAAAATAATTTAACTGTCTTTGATTCATTCCCTACATTCGTAACCGTTACTTTATGTACTTCGCCATTATAATTATTTGGAACAAAAAACAATACATTCGTTTCAATCCCGTTTCTTCTTCCTTTAATGTTAGTATATCCCATACCATGGCGGCATTCATAAGACTCTAACTCTTTTTTTGCTGGCGCCCATCCAGGAGACCAAACATCACCATTATCATATAAGTAATAATAACGACCACCACCTAAATCAAGTGGTACATTATTATAACGAAATCTCGTAATCCTGCGTAGCTTAGCATCCTTATAAAAACTATAGCCACCAGCCGTATTAGAAATTAATGAAAAAAATTCCTGCGAACCAAGGTAGTTAATCCATGGATACGGTGTATGCGGTGTTGTAATGACATATTCCTTATTTACATCATCAAAATAACCGAATTTCATGTCGTTTCTCCTTTATTGAATTGATAGGGAACTCCCTTACTAAAAGTAACTGTTTTATATTCCCATTATATACCATATTTTTCATGTAAACAATTGAAGTAATCCACAAATTCTAGAGTTAAACCTTGTGAAAATTACACGAATTTTTAACGAAAACTTTCGTATTTTTTAATATTAGTTAATATTTATCATACGAAAATTTTTCGTTAATCTAAATTTCAATTTCACAATTTGCAAACTTATCTATGAAATAATTCCACCTTATCTATGTAATATTGTAATTTCAACGCATTTATTTATTTTCATTATTAATCACTTCACATTTTGTGATTTTATATCTTATTGAATGCATATTATCAAAGTTTCTATTTTATAAAGAATTATGATATACGTGTTTCTGTCATATTTTGTCGAAAATATTCGCATTATATACAACCTGTTTTCTTAATATTGCTTTGACATATCAAATTATGTAACTTATAATCATAGTTGTATATTATAAACAAATTTTACCACCTTTGATATGGACTATATTTTTATTCATAGTTTTATTTTTCTTATAAAACACATATGATACTAAAATACTTCTCATTTATAAGGGGTAAAGTTTTTAAAAAGGAGTAGAGAGTATGTCACAAAATGATGAGCAAAATAGCTCAAACATTAATAAGGGTCCAAATGAAAACACATCAACAAATGATTCTTCAAACCTAGGTGAAACTACAAATTTAGATGCAAGTAGAATTGATTTTACTACGGATGGCATAAGCCAATCAGAAAGTACAAATAATGCTTCATCAAATCCGGAATCTTCAACTATTATTGAAGAAATTGAAACCAAACGAAAGAAGAGTAAAAAAGTAAAACTTGGTATATTCGCTGCAGTTGCTTGTCTATTAATTATTATTGGTGCATTCTCAGTACCTGCAATTCGAAGTGTCTTTAGTTTTTCAACCAAAAATCCCAACGAATATTTAAAATCAGTCTTAAGCGTGGAAACTAACAAACTATCCACTTATCTTAAAAGTAACACTGAAAAGCAATTAAAAGCTAGAGCAGATGGCACTTCTTTTGATATGAATTTAAAATTAACACTAGGAGATTATGCAAAACAATTTTTAGCCAATGATACCATTGATTTAGACAATTTAAATGCTTTTATGAAAATAAATATGAAGGGTAATGAAGTAAGTACCACAGCTAAATTTAGCTTAAATGGAATTGATTTATTCTCTTATCTTATGTCCATGAGTCTAGATCAACAAGTTATGTATATGCAAATCCCCGAATTATCAAGTGCATACCTGAAAACAAATTTAGTACAAATGTCCCAAGAGGTATATAGCTACGATTACCTAAATAAGGTCACAGCTTTTCAAAATACATTAACACCTGATACCATTGAAAAGCTATCAAAGAACTATATCAACGTTATCTTAGATACTCTTGATGACGTCTCATTAGAAAAAGACGTAAAAGTAAATGTAAATGTTTTAGATGCTACCTATGATAAATTATCTGTTTCATTAAGTGAGCAAGATATGATTGATATTCAAATAGCAATCCTTAAACAAGCCCTTAATGACAAAGAATCTCTTAATATTATCGATCAACTGTTTCAATTATCTGAACAGTCTGCACCGACAAAAGAAGATATTCAAACAAATATTGATGAATTAGAAGCATCTCGTGAGACAGCAAGTCAAGAAGAAATCGTTAATTTTAGTATCTATGTAGATAATAAATCCTTAAAAGGTATTGAAATTAATGCAACCGATGACAACGCTACTAAAATTTCATTTTTTACAGCCAAAAAAGCTGACTCCAACAGTTTAATTTTTAAAGTATCAAATAATGATACCGAATATGTATCTGTATTAGGTAAATGGGACTCCACTTCAACTGGTGAAACTGGAACAATTGATATAAAAGCGATTACTGACGACTATAGTGAGACCACTACTTCTATTAACATATCCTTTCAGGATATAAAAGTTGTAAATAAAGAAATAGGTACAGTGAACGGCACATTATTAATATCTTCAGATTCATTTGCAGGAATTTCACTAGCATGTTCCTTACAAGGAAGCGATAAAACCCAGAACATTACCTTAGCAGTAAACACAATGGGTATGGAATTAGGAACTCTTAGTATCGATTATACACAAACTGAATTTAATGAAATAATTTACCCTGCTGCTGATGCAGAGGTTTATGATATGGAAACTGATATGGAAACCTACATTAGTAATTCAAATCTATTCGGTTTTCTTTATGATCTAAGTGAAAAACTTAATATTGATCTTACCTCACTATTAATGGGCTCTGAAGATATTTGGTAATTTATGTATGTATTAACCAAAAACTTATTATTCCATGACAGTTTCTTATTTAATATCACGAAAAAGGATTTTTTTTGTAAATACTATTTAACTTTTAATATACTTATAGTATAATGTCATTATAAACAAAGGCGTTTCTTAGTGAGCCGACCCCCAAAAGTTAGACCAAAAATCTAACGATTGGGAGGTCGGTTTTTTCATGGCAAAATATAGCTTTGAATTTAAGAAAAAAATAGTTGAAGACTATTTAGGTGGAAAAGGAGGTCGCAATTATTTAGCAACCAAATATAATGTACCAGCAAGTAGCAACATCAAAAAATGGGTTGATCTATATCGAGCTCATGGAGATGAAGGTTTACTTTGTTCAAGACAAAATGAAAAATATACTTTTGAATACAAACTTCATGTGGTAGAGTTATATCTATCGAGTGAGGTTTCATATCAGGAATTAGCAGTTCAAGAAAAAATCAATAATCCTGCTCAAATATGTAAATGGGTAAATGATTTCAGAATCGCTGGACCTGATGCATTGAGACCTAAAAAGAAAGGTCGAAAGAAAACATTGAATTCAAATAATAAGAACACGAACATAAAAGCCATATCAGATGCTACTTCTGTGGATACTAGTATAGATCATGTAAAAGAACTTGAAGATGAATTATTAAAGTTAAGAATAGAGAATGCCTATTTAAAAGAATTGAGGAGGCTGCGATTAGAGGAGGAAGCTCTTCTGAAAAAACAGCGAGAATTATCCACAGCCTCCGAAGAGACTTCAAACTAAAAAATATTCTCGCAATTGTTGGTTTTCCTAAAGCAACCTATATGTACTGGCAAAAACGTTTTGATAGAGTGAATCCAAATCAAGAATTGGAAGAAAAAATCAAGGAAATCCATTCAATTCATAAAGATTTTGGTTATAGACGTATGCTAGGAGAACTTCGTAAACAAGGTCGCGTTATAAACAAAAAACGCGTTCAACGAATCATGCAGAAACTATCTCTACAGGTTACTTCTTTTACAAGAAAAAGCCGAAAATATAGTTCATATAAAGGGAAAATTGGAAAAGTTGCTCCTAATAGATTACGAAGACGTTTTGAAACCAAAATACCACATCAAAAGATTACCACAGATACTACAGAGTTCAAATATTATGATACTGATTCTAAAGGCCGTATGATTATTAAAAAATTATATCTAGATCCGTTTATGGATTTATGTAATAGAGAAATTATTAGCTATGGTGTATCACCTACACCATCAGCTAAAAACATAATGGATGCACTGAACACCGCAATAGAGATTACATCAGATTGCCCATATCGTAGAACTTTTCATTCAGACCAAGGATGGGGGTATCAAATGAAGGCATATGTTCATACTTTACAAGAACATCGAATCTTTCAGAGTATGTCCAGAAAAGGAAATTGCCATGATAATTCAGTTATGGAAAATTTCTTCGGAATAATGAAACAGGAAATGTATTATGGAGAAGTTTATTACAGTTATGACGAACTTAAAGATGCAATAGATCAATATATAGAGTATTATAATAAGCAACGAATAAAAGAGAAACTTGGATGGATGAGCCCTGTTGAATATAGGTTCAAACTCTTAGCCGCATAAATGAAAAATGCGAAGCGGAAAATCCACTTCGCAATAAAGTCTAACTTTTAGGGGTCACATCATAGAAATCTAAGAAGTGCCTTTTTTTTATTATTGTTTCGTTAGGGCTTATATCTGTAAAAGGGAGGATCAGATATGAACTGCTACGACTTTAATAGCTCTCCTTCTTGTGCCACTCTTATCCCATATCGGTGGTACTCATATCTTATAATCATAATACGCAAAATAGGCTTTCGTTTTACGAAGGCTTATTTTGTTTTTTAATATAAAATAACAGGTTATTTTACATTAATTTTAGAAATAATTTCTTTTATTAGATGTTGATATGTGCTAAACTATTAGCAGACTTTAAAAGTTCTTTATGTTAATTGAGTATAGATTTTTATGAGGAAGGTATAATTATCCTAAAACGAAATGAGGGCAATCTATGAAAGAAACACGCTTAGACGACAGTGCTAGTATATATGAACGTCGAAACCCAAAAACAGAAAGACAAAAGCTTAGTGAAATGAATGGCAAAGAAAAATGGCAATATTACAAGGATTATTATTTAAAAAAGACTATCATGTCGACCATTTTAATTGCATTCGTAGCTTATTTCTTATACACCGTTTTATCTCCAAAACCAGAAACAGTTTTACATGTTGCCTGTGCTAATTATCAATTTTCAGAGGAGCAAATAGAACAACTGGAACAAGGCTTTGGTGAATACCTTGGAATTAACACCGACAAACAAGACATACTCTTTGACCCAACTTATATTCTTAGTGATTTTGATTACACAAGTACCGAAAAACTTTCTATTTTAGCCTTTGCGGGAGAATTAGATGTTCTTATAGTACCAGAATCCAAATTTAAAGAGTATGCATTTAGTGGTTCACTTTGGTCATTATCTGATCAATTACCTACTGATTTATACAGTGCATTATCTGATAAATTTTATCTTTCACAGCTTCGTCAGGATGAGGAATCTATGGAAGAGGCCACTGGACCATCTTATGTATTTGGAATCTACTTAGATGACACTGAACTCTTTAAAGGTTATTCTAAAGAAGATCCACCTGTACTAGGAATTGTTTTATCCAGTTCACATAATGAGAACGCCGTCGAATTTATTCGTTATTTATTCAATATAAATCCATAAAAAACAAGAGGCATTTGATATGCTCCCTGTCAAGTAGACAGGCCAAATATCTAAAGTAATGCTCATAAATCAGTCATACGATTTTCGTATGGCTGATTTTTTATGCGCACCACTTTGATTTATATTTCTCAATTCTTTTATTCTTTGCAATCGGATATGTTGTTGGAGTTGCGGAAGCTAACGCTTCAGCCCTTACCTCAGCAGGTGTTTTACAATCATATCTGCTTTGAGGTCGCTCATCTCGATAGAATCGGATATAATCTTTGATTGCATGACGTAATGATAACTCATCTGTTATCTCGTACATTTGATACATTTCTGATTTAATGATTCCCCAAAAACCTTCCGTTGGTCCATTATCAATACAATGGCCAACTCTGGACATTGATTGAATCATTTCGCTATCTTGAAGTTTTCTCTGGAACACCTTATTTGTATACTGAAAGCCTCGGTCGCTATGAAAAATAGGCTTTGCAGTTGAATTAGCATCAATTGCTTTATCAAAGGTTTTGAATACCAGTTGATTGTTGTTTCTGCCGCTTATAACAAATGCAACAGGATAACGATCATAGAGATCTATGATCGCACTAAGATATAGTTTCTTATTGGTTTCAGGAATCTTAAACTCCGTTACATCAGTAGCCCACTTTTGATTAGGCTCTGTTGCATAAAAGTCTCTTGCTAACTTATTTTCTGCTGTTTCTTCTGGCTTGGAAGAATTGTATTTTTTCTTCTTTTTACGAATAACAGAATGGATTCCAAGTTTTTTCATAATACGATGAATTTGTTTCCTTGAATAATGAGTATGATTGAAATGATTGATCCAATCCGTCATTCTTCGGTACCCTAAGATATGAGAAAATCTTTCATCATACTCTTTGATTAATTCTGCGATTTCGATATTAGTTTTTTCTTGTTCTGGTACAATTCTATGTTTCCATTTGTAGAACGCAGCTCTGGCGATTCCAAGCTGTGCACACATCCAGTTGACACTCCAACCCTTGTTCGTATGGAAGTATTCAATAACAAGATACTTTGATTCATGGCGTTGCTTTCCGAGTCTCACATCCCTTCGAATTCTTTCACTTTTTTTAACAGTTCTACCACCATATCTTTTTCTTCAAGCTGACGCTTTAGCCGAAGATTCTCTCTTCGTAATCGTTCTAATTCATCAACTTCATCATCTGTCTTATGTCGACCACGTTTGTCAGTAAGACCTTCTTCACCTGTGGCATCATATTTTTTCACCCAGGAATACACCTGACTGTAAGAAACATCGTAAAGTGCTGCTGTGTCCTTATAATCACGATTGTGTTCAATGCAGTATGTAACGATTTCTTTGCGTTCCTGAATAGTTGTTTTTCGCCTTGCCTCTGCCATATAGACCTCCCGTTTCGGATCGTAATCCTTAAGTTCTCTATTGGCATTATACTTCATAATCCACTGTTTTAGTGTCGAATCAGACAAAATATTATATTTAGCTGCAAGTTCTTCTAAAGATCCTTCTCCACGCAGATATCGTTCGACCATTTCAGTTTTAAACTCTTTTGTATAAGCTTTATTCCCTATTGGATTTTGAAACACCTCAATACCTGAATAGTTATAAAAATGTAACCATTTATGAACAGAACAATTCCTTTTCTTTTCGTTAAAAGGAATATCATATTTTGCACAAATTTCTCGCATTGATAAATTTCCAGATAAATAATCTTCACAAGCACTCGCTTTAGTTTCAGGGGAGTATTTAGCTTTTCTGGACATGAAAAATCCTCCTTAAGTAGATTTTGGTTATTTACCTTGTCTACTTAAGGAGGATCATATCAATTCGTAATGCGAAGGCCTCTTGTTTTTTATTTCTCAGGTATTATTTATTGTTTATTTTAAAACTTATTTTACAATTTACTTAGCAGTTTAATCTCTACATTTTTGCAACTTAATTTCTGATTATGACACAGTTATATGCAAATTATTTTATATAGCTTATTATAAAGCTTATTTTGCTGTTATATAGCCAAGTGCTTTTAATAATTCTGCGGTAAGAACAGCTCCGCCAGCTGCGCCACGCTTTGTGTTATGAGATAAGCCAACGAATTTATAGTCATAAACAGTATCTTCTCTTAGTCTACCAAGTGAAATACCCATTCCATTTTCATAATCACGATCTAAGTTTGTTTGAGGACGATTCTCTTCTTCATGATAATTTAAGAACTTCTTTGGTGCACTAGGTAATTCTAAGTCTTGAGGTAAACCTTTGTATTCATCCCATGCTTTAATAATTTGTTCTTTTGTTGGTTTCTTATCAAAGCTAACAAATACAGCTGCTGTATGTCCGTCTGAAACTGGTACACGAATACACTGTGTTGTAATAAGAGGTGCATTTGCTTTTACAATTTCACCATTCTCAACTTTACCCCAAATACGAAGTGGTTCTTGTTCACTCTTTTCTTCTTCTCCACCGATAAAAGGTATTACATTATCTATCATTTCAGGCCAATCTTTAAAAGTTTTACCTGCACCTGAGATTGCTTGATATGTGGTTACTACTACTACCTTTGGTCCATATTCTTTTAATGCATGTAATGCTGGTGTATAACTTTGGATAGAGCAGTTAGGTTTTACAGCAATAAATCCTCTTTTTGTGCCTAGGCGATCTTTTTGGCTCTTAATTACTTCAAAATGTTCTGGGTTAATCTCTGGGATAACCATTGGTACATCTTTTGTCCAACGATGAGCACTATTGTTAGATACAACTGGAGTTTCTGCTTTTGCATATGCCTCTTCGAGTGCTTTAATTTCATCTTTAGTCATATCAACTGCACTAAATACAAAATCTACTTCGCTAGAAACTGCCTCAACTTCATTCACATTTTTAACTACGATATGTTTTACTGCTTCTGGCATTGGAGTAGTCATCTTCCAATGATCACTTACTGCTTCTTCATAAGTTTTTCCTGCACTTCTAGGACTTGCCGCTAATGCAGTTACTTCAAACCATGGATGATTTTCTAATAATGCGATAAATCGTTGACCAACCATACCAGTTGCACCTAAAATACCAACTTTTAATTTACTCATATCTTTACCCATACCTTTCAATAATTTTGATCGATTGATATCTGCGTATAAGTTTGAATATGTTTCTTCTCACTTTTTACCTAGTATCATCTTACTCATATCTTTTTCTTATGTATACATATTTTAGCATCATAACACTCATTATTTTTTGTACTTGTATTGCGTACATTTGTCTTTCTGTTAAGTATACTATGCCTTTTTTACAAAAAAATCAACTCTTTTTTACTTTAATTCGATAATTTGTTAAAAATGACGAAGACATATGCCTTCGCCATTTTTCCTTTGTTACTTTTTATTTTTTCCTAAGAAGTACATTTTACCTTTGCCGTCACTTCGTTTTGCTTTTTCTCCAACTTCATATTCATCAAATACTCCACTAAAATTCTTAGAGAGTTGCACTGCACAATCTTTGCAATACCTTCCGGAACGGATTTCTGCATGGCACATCTCACAATGAATAAAAATATTCGATGACTCTGGTATTTCTAGTCGGCCTTCCCGCAAATACTGTTCAATGTAATGGATTTCAACCCCAGTAGCCTCAGTTAATTCTAGCATAGTCGCTGTCCCATTCTCATAAATATAAGTTCTTACTTTTTCAAAGTCCGCAGCATCATATTCTTTACAAATTTCACAGTAACGATGCCCAAATCCTGAGTAAGTAAACATGCGTCTACATCTTGCGCATACTTGTGTTTCTCCATTTTGTTTGTATCTATTAGTCAATCGATGTGCTCCTCCTTTCCTTTTCAGAAAAAGTTAGGCGCTAAAACACCTAAACGCGCATTTTTAACCTTTAATTATTTTAAATACTCCCTATACTCTTGCATAAGCTCCTCTAAGCCCTGTCTATCTTCAATCTCATTTACCCTATTGCGTAATTTTGCAGACTTTGGATAACCAGTTGTATACCATGCAACATGCTTTCGCATCTCCCTCATTGCCGTAAATTCACCCTTAAATTGAATCTGTAAATCAGCATGTCGCAGAATCATTGAAATAACCTCATCAACACTTGGTTTTTCCATTAGTGTTCCACTCTTTAAATACTCTTTTACTTGCATAAACAACCAAGGATTTCCTCGAACACCTCTTGCCATCATAATAGCGTCACATTTCGTTTCCTCTATCAAACGTTTTGCATCTTGTGGTGTAAAGACATCTCCATTCCCGATTACGGGAATTGTTAATGCTTCCTTTACTTTACGAACAATCTCCCAATCTGCTTGTCCGCTATAATACTGCTCTCTCGTTCTACCATGTACTGCAACTGCTGCTGCACCACTTTCTTCCGCGATTTTAGCAACTTCAACTGCATTTATAGTGCTATCGTTAAATCCCTTACGAATCTTAACTGTTACAGGTTTTTGAATCGCTTTTGATACAGCAGAAACAATTTCACCAATTCTCTTAGGATTCTTCATTAACGCAGAACCCTCACCATTATTTACAACCTTAGGAACAGGACAGCCCATATTAATATCAAGGATATCAAAATTTCTATCCTCGATTCTTTTAGCCATTTCGCTCATGATATAAGGATCTTCACCAAATAACTGTAAAGAGACTGGGCGCTCAACTTCCTCTACCATAAGTAGAGCTTCTGTGTTTTTATTATTATACATGATGCCTTTTGCACTTACCATCTCTGTATAAATTAAATCTGCTCCGCATTCTTTACAAAGAAGACGAAATGGCAAGTCTGTGACTCCAGCCATAGGTCCAAGTACCAAATTCCCCTCCATTGTTATATTACCAATGGTAAAACTCATATTAACCTCCATGAATCAATTCAACTCATAAAATGAATCTCACTTTACTATGAATTGATGAAACCTACGTAGATAAAAATGCTTTTTCTAACACTTTTATTTACCTTTACACTTTAAGTATATTAATCGCAATCCTTTCATCGTTAAATCAGGATCATAAACATCAATGAGTGGTGTTGCATCCGCAATGATCTTACCAAGCCCACCAGTTGCAATTACCTTCATCTGGGAAAGTTTCGCTTCTTCTTTCACTCGTTTGATAATGTACTCTGTTTGTCCGATACAACCAAATACAAGTCCCGCTTGCATACTAGTTATCGTATCTTTTGCTAAGATGGAATCAGGCATTTCTATTTCAACTTCAGGCAACTTCGCGGTGTCTCTCCAGAGCGCATTTGCACTAATTCGAATTCCTGGAGATGTAATTCCAGCTGCAAAAGATGCATCTTCTAAAATTAAATCATAGGTAGTTGCAGTTCCAAAATCAATCACTAAAATAGGTCCACCATACAATTCATATCCTGCAACTGCATCAACAATACGGTCAGCACCGATTTCTTTTGGATTTGCAGTAACAATTTTAATTCCTGTCTTAGTTCCTATCCCTACGATAATTGGTTTCTTATCTAAATACTTCTTAATTCCATTCGTAAATGAATACATAATCCCTGGAACTACGGATGCTATAATAACATCATCGATTTGGTTTTTGTTTATATTTTTGGAATTTAACAAATCACATATTAATAATCCATATTCATCGGAAGTATGACTGATTGTAGTTGTAATACGAAAATTAGCAGTCAATGTCTCACCTTCAAATAAGCCTAATGTTATGTTTGTATTCCCTATATCTATTACTAATAACATATTGTCACCTCTCTCATTCTGGATGATTTTAACTAACTACTCATCAGAAAGTAAATCCGCAATTTCTTCATGCAAAAAGAATACTTTATAATAAACTTCTAGGGTTTCAAATAATTCTTTTTTCTCTTCCTGTAATTGCTTCATTTTTAAAACACTTCCGATTTCATCAAATAAATAGTCTCCTTCTTCACTGGAAACTTTAAAAATCAAATGTCCATCTTCCTCAAATTCAAGAGTTACTATCCCTCCAACATCCTCTGTATATAACACACACATTATTTTTAGCTCATCTTTTATTGTTTGTGGCAATCCATCAAAATTCTCATTTAAATAATATTTTTGTTCGTATGAATTGCATCCACAAAGGACGACATTTTCCTGGTACATCGTATTCCTCCTAAATTTAATTGAAATCGTAATTTAATAACATAACAAAGCATTCTAGCTTTTATTTCATAGTATGAATTTTCCTAAAAGTAAAAAGGGGCTGTTTTTTAAACCGCCCCTGACTTTTGCACTAAAATAGGTGCTATTCTATTTTACATCGATACCGCCTAAAACACAAGTTGCATTAATAAAAATTGTTGGTGTACTCTCATTTGCACCAAGTGGTGTTCTTGTTTTATCATCAACTCCACCTAAAATTGGTGTACAATCGATAGAAACACGAACATAATTTGGTACAAATATATCAATTCCACCTAAAATTGCCTTCGCATCAATCACAACATTTTCGTTGATAATTGCATTTCTTAAATCTAATTCAATTCCACCAAAGATTGTAGATAATGCCGCACCACGAAACTCTTTATTATCAAATCTGATATCTTTTCCAGAAAAAACTGCTGTACACGCACAATATCCTGCTCCAGTATGGTAATTTTGATAGGATTTATTATTATTTCCCGTATTATAATTTCTATTTTGCGTATTGTTCTCGCTTGTAGTATTATTCTCATCATTGGAGTAAGTATACTCAAAGGAAGCATTTGTTGAATCACCATTTGCATCATGATTACTCTTATATTCCTTATATTCACCAGATTGATTAAAATTATGACCATTCTGATGCTCAGTATAATGATTTTGGTATTCTGAAGGATCCTTCTTAAATAAGATACTAATTCCTGCAAGTACCAAGATAACAGCAAAAATCAATGGTCCAAACATTCTCCACGTAATTATATGCTGTGCTGACATCAATAATAAAACACCTATGCATAAACCAACTAAATAAGACATCTTTCCATGTTCATTACTAAATAAACCAATAAAACATGGAATAATAATAAATAAAGTCCACCAACCATCAAAGAATATTGAAAATGTTATTAATCCAAAAGCTCGACTAGCGATGAACAATCCTAAAACAATTAATATAATTCCCCAAATAAATCCATTAGAATTTCGTTTCATTATATCTCACTCCTTTTAATTCAATTTCTATTCTACATTCAATTACTAATTTTATAATAACCTCTACAACGTAGAATATCAAATTAAAGTTTGATTAGAGATATCTAATGAAATAAAAATGAATTAGGGTGTACATTTAACTAATTACCTAAGGTTGCAACCATAACTGCTTTTATCGTATGCATACGATTTTCAGCCTCATCAAAAATAACATCTGCATACTTTTCAAATGTTTCTTCTGTCACTTCATTTCCCTTTACTGCAGGTAAACAATGCAATAAAATTGTAGAATCTTTTCCGGTCTTTTTCATAAGATTGTCATTCACCTGATATGGACGAAGAAGTTCGATTCGAGTAGCTGCCTGATCTTCTTCTCCCATTGAGCACCAAACATCCGTGTAAACAACGTCTGCATCCTTAATTGCATCTATATTTTCTGAAATTTCAATAACACTTCCAGACTCTTTTGCATATTCTTTGCAAGTTTCTACTAACTCTTCTTCTGGCCATAAACTCTTTGGAGCTAGTATTGTAAAATGAATTCCAACCTTAGTAGCGCCTATCATCAAGCTATTTGCCATATTATTTCTACCATCACCGACAAATGCTAATTTAAGCCCCTTTAACTCACCAAATTGTTCTTTCATTGTTAAAAAGTCTGCTAATATCTGCGTTGGATGATCACTATCTGTTAAACCATTCCATACTGGAACACCACTATATTTTGCTAACTTTTCTACCGTTTCTTGTGCAAAGCCACGGTACTCTATACCATCAAACATTCTTCCAAGAACTCTAGCGGTATCCTCAATACTCTCCTTGTGCCCTAATTGGATATCATTTTTCCCTAAGTACTCTGGATGAGCTCCTTCATCAATACATCCAACGGTAAATGCGCAGCGAGTACGTGTTGATGGTTTTTCAAAAATCAAAGCAATATTTTTACCTTGTAAACTCTTACCTGTAATGCCTTGTTTTTTCTTAGCCTTTAACTCTGCTGCCAAGTCGATGAAATACATAATTTCGTCTGCTGTAAAATCCTTTAGTGTTAGAAATGAACGTCCTTTTAAATTCATGTTGCATCCCCCTTATATTAATTTTATTGTAATATTATTCACGTTTATGTTTATTTATACATTATACCCCTATCATTATTTTTGTCAATATAAATATTATCCATAAAATACAAAATGGCAGAATACTTATATTTAAGAAGATGATTCACGCTTCTTAAACTTATAAGATTCTGCCATTAATTTTTATTCATTTGGTGTGATAATTAAGTTCATAACCAAATCTATAAATAACGGTAACATAAAATTAGGGTCTTTTTTCTTAAGTATTTTATATCTTTCGCGTATTTTACAAATCAATTCTTCTACAGTATAAACATTATATTTTGGGACCCGAACCGCTTTCGCACAAATTTCTAACATGGCTAGGTAAAGTTCTTCATATCCCCAATTCTTAGAAAGTTTTAGTTCCTCTGCAATTAATGGAAGTACTTTCTCAAGTATATTTCTTAAATAAGTAGACGGATCACTATATTCTAAATCATAATATTCTAAAAATGCCACTTGCGCAAATTCATCACTATGCATCAAACGATTGACGCATTCTTCCTCACTTAAGTTGCTATCGATATAATAAATATACCCTTTTAATGAACGGAAACAACGTAATCCATCGTAATATCCGATTTTCATATTACGTTTACTCTTCTTACTATCAAAATCAAGAAGATTACCAAGATCCACCCTTGGTGCAATCTGAATCACTACTACATCTTCTGGAATCTTTATACGTTTTTCAATACCAATTCCATAGATTCGAACTACAATGATATCTTTATAACCATGCTTAATTAAACGGTCCACGGGTACATTATTTACAATTCCACCATCTACGTACTTTTTCCCATGAAGTTTTTCGTTTTTAAATGCCGGAAAGTATGCACTTGCCAATAGATAATCTTTTAAATATTCGCTATTATCTGCATTTGCTGGGATTTCTAGCTCCTTAAAACCACTCATTGAAAACGTACCCAATAAAAATTCTATTGGGGAATTTATAATCTTTTCTTCATCCACACATTCATCAATTAATTTTTTTAACGGATCAATATGAAATCCTCCATCCGTTAAAAATTTTGCTACGGTTTTTGATAATAGCTTTAAATCTAATTGCTTTAGATTTAGATTTATCAAATGATTCATCTGCTCGTCATCCACTTCCATAACCTGTGAGTATGATATATTTTCCCAAATTGACTCTGCCTTCTTTAGATCTCCCATACACATGAGTGCTCCATTTAATGCCCCAACTGAAACACCTGAGATACCTTTTATTTTGACACCACATTCTTGCATAGCGCGCCAAACGCCTATTTGATAAGCACCTTTGGCTCCTCCACCTTCTAATACAACACCATACTCCTTGCTAAAATCAAATTTGGACATATTATCTTATCCCTCACTTTCTTCTTTCGTTACATTAAGATGATGAGTTGTTTAAAATATATTATATTTTACTTTATTTGTAATCAAATTGCAAGAATAAAGGGCTGTCGCTATGATTATTTGTATGATATATTGACACAATAATATGTTCTTAAACTTATAAAAACATATAGTGACTCTATATAAACAATTTTTAGCAACAGCCCTTTTTATTATGTATATTTAATTTTCTTTTGCAACTTCAGTAATACCTTTTACTAATCCTGCAAGTCCTTGGATTTCTGATGGAATAATAATCTTAGTAGCTTTACCATCCGCAGCTTTTGCAAATGCTTCTAAACTCTTTAATTGAAGAACTGCGTTACCTGGTGCCGATTCATTTAACATAACAATTCCATCTGCATTTGCTCTTTGAACAGCAATGATTGCTGATGCTTGGCCTTCTGCTTCACGAATCATTGCTTCTTTCGCAGCTTCTGCTCTTAGTATAGCAGCTTCTTTTGCAGCTTCTGCTTCTAAAATAATCGACTCTTTGTTACCTTCTGCAACTAAAATCGTAGCCTTTTTCTCTCCTTCTGCTCTAAGGATTGCCTCTCGTCTTTCACGTTCTGCTTTCATTTGTTTTTCCATCGCATCTTGAATTGCAGATGGAGGTATAATATTTTTTAATTCAACACGATTTACTTTTATACCCCAAGGGTCCGTTGCAACATCAAGGGAAACCCTCATTTTAGTATTAATAATCTCTCTAGAAGTAAGTGTTTCATCAAGCTCTAAATCACCAATGATATTTCTTAATGTAGTAGCTGTTAGATTTTCAATGGCCATAATCGGTCTTTCTACTCCATAAGCATATAACTTTGGATCTGTAATCTGATAAAATACAACAGTATCAATTTTCATTGTTACGTTATCTTTTGTAATTACAGGTTGAGGTGCAAAATCAACTACTTGTTCCTTTAAAACAACCTTTCTAGCCACCTTATCAATAATAGGTACTTTAAAGTGTATTCCCACTCCCCATGTAGCCTGATACCCACCAAGTCGTTCAATAACAAATGCATTTGCTTGTGGAACAATCTTAATACATGAAGCGATTAAAACCAATAATAATAGTACTAAAACCGTTATAAGAAATCCTGATCCCATCCTTCTTCCTCCCTATCTTTTCATCACATAACTAACTATATGGCTACTTGTTCTCCAAGTGGTTCAACAATTAATTTAACTCCAGAAACTTCTTTAATAATAACTTTAGTTCCAGGTTTAATGATGTTATTATCATTTGCTGCCCTAGCAGTCCATTCAACACCAGCTACAATGACTCCCCCTGTTGAATTAAAATTATTTATTGTCTCAGTAACCTTAGCAACACGTCCAATCACACTCTCATAATTTGTCTTAATTCGTTTTGTGTTAAAGAACTTTACTGCTACTGGTCTTGTAAATATTAGCATTAATAATGATATCCCTAAAAATATAATTACCTCTAAGAATACACTTCCCTGTACTAAAGAAAGCAAAAATGCTACCAGGGCTCCTGCGGCAAACCATATCGTAGTTAATCCTAGCGTAGCAATTTCAATAACAATTAATACTGCAAGTATTACAAGCCATGCTATGGAAGTCATACGATCTGTCCTCCTTTCATCTCCTTTCCCACATCATACTTGATTTAGCAAAAAATTACAAGCTGATTCTATTAATACCATGTTATGCAACAGATGGATGGTTATGCAACTTATTGATGGTTATGCAATTGATTGATAGTTATGCAACTGTATAGTCCTTTAAAATACTTTTTAACGCGTTTGCACTACTACTATGAGATCTTTCAACAACTATCTGGTGTTTGTTTGCTTCATTCAATGCACAATGCACCATTTTATGGGCAACGGTTGAAGTAAATAAAATAATTAAGTCAGGTTTACCTATTTGATTCTTTAAATCACTTTTCATTTTTGTAAATATTTTTACTTTACATTTGTGCTGTTTACATATTTCTTTATATTGACATTCCATTCTTTCATTACCGCCAATGATTACGATACTCATAATAGCCTCCCTTGGTTAGTCTATGCTAACTCTTTTTTAGAAAAAAAACAAATATAATCATGGTTTTACCAATTACATATTTGTTTTATTCCATAAGTTTTCATATTTTATTTATTTGAATATATAATTTATACGAATTTATTTAAACGAATAAATACTCTATATTATATTCCAATTTATGCATGATTTATTCTTTATGTTCCTCAAGATATTGTTTTATTCCAAGAAATACTTCTTCACTCATAATATGCTCTATTCTACAAGCATCTTTTTCTGCAATCTCTGGTGTTACCTTTGTTGTTTTCATAAGGAACTCTGTAATACTTCTATGTCTTTCATAGATTTGATTAGCTACTTCTAATCCTAATTCTGTTAATGTGATTTCACTGTTAGCCGCTATATTTATATGGCCCGATTCTTTTAATAATCCCATGGCACGACTAACGCTTGGCTTACTAAATTCTAATTCTCTTGCTATATCAATAGAGCGTACCGCTCCATTTTTCTTACTTAATAATAAAATTGTTTCTAAATAATTTTCCCCAGACTCATACATGTTTCTTCACTCCTTTATATAGCTTAAGTCCATCATATATGATTCCACAGGAATCGTCCAGCTATTTTTTTTCCTCAACGCTGTGACATTGTGATGAACATCCTTTACACCCACATCCGCAACTTCCACTTTCACCTTTTTTCATGCGCCAAATACCTCTACCTGCAACAAATCCTACAAATCCAATACATAAAACTGCAATTACGATGTCTATCATAAAAACTCCCTTCCGGTTTTTAATAACCTAGAACTTACTGCTTATTTCCTACATGAAAAACTACAGATACTGGTTCATTATTAATATATCCATGTTCCTTTAACTTCGCACGAATCTCTTCTAACCATTGTTCATCTTTAATGGCAATGGAAACTTCATCTTTGTGCAAAATCATTCGTTCATTAAGTGTTTCATCAAACTTCTCACTAGTAACTTGATATTGATTTTTACGATCGATCGCTCCTATTTCTTCAAGTTTTTTAATCATTCGATACACAGTCGCAATACCGATAGAATCGTCTTTATGAACTGCTTGGTAATATATTTCCTTACAACAAGAACATTCATTATTTAAAATAATATCAAGAATTATTTTTCGTTGCTGGGTAATACGGCAACCACTATTACGAAGTTCTTCGATTACTAGCTCTCTTTTTTTATGATGACTTGTAAAAGGTTGGTTTAATAAAATATCATTTGCTCTCATACTTCACCTTCTAACTATGGTAAAGGGAAAGCATTCCCTTTACCAAGAAATAACTACTTAGTTTCAGATTTAATATCCTACAGTTAGAATATCAAATTTCCTACTACATTAATTAATAAAGCAACAATATAAGCAACTAGCATTTGGAATCCAATTGCCCTTAATGTCCACTTTGTGCTTCCCATCTCTTTACGTAATGCACCAACTGCTGCAAAACAAGGCATACATAATAAGTTAAATGCCATATACGCATATGCTGTTACTTGTGTGAATACCATTTCTAAACCTGGAATTGCTGCGCTACCTTCAGCTGCTGCATCCGCAATACCATCCGCTGCATTAAATAATACGCCAAATGTTGAAACGATGTTTTCTTTTGCAATAAATCCTGTTAGTGTACCAACAACTGGTCTCCAGTCATTACCAAATCCTAAAGGAATAAAAATAAACTTAAGTGCTTGACCAATCTTAGCAATAATACTTAAATTCATTTCATCTTCACTTAAATAACGTAAACCGAATGTAAATCTTGATAAGAACCAAATTAAAACAGTAGATGCTAAGATAATTGTACCTGCCTTAATTGCAAAGCCCTTAACCTTTTCAAAGCCATGAATTAAAACACTCTTAAGGGTTGGAATACGATATTGAGGTAGTTCCATGATGAAGTTACTTACTTCACCTTTAAACATAGTCTTACTTAATATAATTCCAGAGATAATCGCTACTGCCATACCAAGGAAATATACAGAATAAACTAATAAGGTTTGATTGCTACTTGGGAATAAGGTAGCTGCAAACATTAAATAAATTGGTAATTTTGCACCGCAAGACATAAATGGTGTCATCATCATTGTTAATCTACGGTCTTTATCATTCTCTAATGTTCTACTTGCCATCAATGCAGGAACAGAACAGCCAAATCCCATTAATAATGGAATAAATGATTTTCCTGATAAACCAAACTTACGGAACAAACGATCCATTACAAAGGCAACTCTTGCCATATATCCGCTGTCTTCTAAGAAAGACATTAGTAAGAATAGAATTAAAATTTGAGGTAAGAAAGAGATAACTCCACCTAAACCAGCAAGTATTCCATCACCAACTAAGGATAGTGCCCAAGGAGAAGCACCTGCGCTTTCAATTGCTCCCATAATGAAATCAGTTAGTGGGCCATCCCAAAAGTCCACAACTATTGTTTGTAACCAAACACCGATACCTGGTAATACACCAAAGATCGTTTCACTAAAGGTAATTGAGAACATCAAATACATGATACCAGCAAAAATAGGCAATGCTAAAATACGATTCGTTAATACCTTATCAATTTTATCTGACTTTGTAAGTGTATGTCCCTTGCTCTTCTTTTTCACTGTTTTCTTTACAAGTTCTCCGATGAATCGATATCGTAAATCAGCAATTTTGGCTTCCACATCTCCATCCGCTGCATTATCAGCTTTTTCCACAATTTTGCTTACTTTAGCTTTCACATCTTCTGGAAGACTGTTTGTAACAATTTCATCTCCCTCAACAAGTTTAAGAGCTTTCCATTCTGCTACGGCTTCTGTATCTTTATCAAGTAGTAACTTTATTTGATCTTTTGCCTGTATAATATTATCATCATAAATGTCTAACTGCTTAAGTTCATAGTTTTGTTTCCCCACACGTATGGCTGCATCCATAAGTTCATGAATTCCTTTGCCGCTTCTTGCTACAATCGGAACCACTGGAATTCCTAGCTCTTTGCTTATTTTGTTGCAGTCAATAACATCACCTTTCGCCTCAACTTCATCCATCATATTCATTGCAATAACCATGGGAATTCTTGTTTCCATGATCTGCAATGTTAAATACAAGTTTCTTTCAATACTCGTTCCATCAACAATGTTTATTACAACGTCTGGACTTTCTTTCACAATGTAATCTCTTGCAATAATCTCTTCTTGAGAATATGGCGATAATGAATAAGTTCCTGGAAGGTCAATAACGCTTACTTCTTTATCGCGTTTATAAATTCCCTCCTTCTTGTCAACTGTAACACCTGGCCAGTTTCCAACATGTTGTTTTGAACCAGTGATACTATTAAAAAGTGTTGTTTTTCCGCAGTTTGGATTACCTGCTAGAGCAATTTTAATACCCATGATTTCCTCCCGTAGTTAGTTTTGGCTAACTTTTTAATAAAATATATGGCTATGCTGTTCACATACCCATGAAAGCAATTGTTTAGTAAACAATTGTTTTTTCCTTATCCAATTGTATTTGTTTAAGCATGGTTATCTATTTTAAATTTAAGCTTAAGCAACTCTATTTGTTAAAAATTTAATTTATCAAGACAAATTATTTCTTAATGAAGGTTATTCATTAAACCAGATTGATTTGTTAACAAATATTTATTGTTAACAAAGCTTATCTGCAAAACAAGACTGATTTGCTATACCAGATTGATTTGTTAAACAAGATTTATCTGTTTTGCTTCCTCTTTTCTTAGGCTTAATTCGTAACCACGAATATTCACTTCAATCGGATCACCGAGTGGAGCGATCTTAACTACTTTAATTGCAGTTCCTGGTGTAACCCCCATATCCATGATTCTTCTTTTTAAAGCTCCCTTACAACCAATCGTAGCAACTTTTCCTTCTTCTCCTGGCTTTAGATCGAATAATGTCATCTTGGCGTCTCCTATTCTACAACAATTTTTGAGGCAAGCCCCTTATTGATTGCAACTCTTGTACCTTTTACCAATAAAATAAGACCACTCTCATTTTCTGCTAGTACTTTCACCTGTTCTCCTTTAACAAAACCGATATCAGTGAGATGACGTTTCACATCCTCTTTACCACGAAAATCGAGTATTGTTTTCACTTCTCCTAGGTCTACTAAAGATAGTGGCATAGCTCTTACCTCCTATTTGATATTGATTATCATTAACTTCCTACATCATATAATATTTCTCATATTTTGTCAATAATGTTTTTGATAATTATTTTCATTTAATATTGAATAAAATTTAATTTAACTATCTTTAAACATCATTTTTTATTATTACAATCGTAAAATGTACTCGCGAGCAAATACTGATATACCACACCTTTGGTTCCGCGCGAGCAGCTATACATCATTTTCCCGCAGGGCTTTTATATCATAGGAAATGTAGAGCAATTTCTTATGATATAAAAAAAGTGCCAACACACAACCATATACTTTGGTCTATGCTTTGACACTTTTAAAACAGTCTATTTGTTAGACAATATATTTCAAATTATAAACGTTTTAACAATTCTTTACTAAGTTCTTCGAAACCAGGCTTACCAAGAAGAGCAAACATGTTTTTCTTATAGCTTTCAACACCCGGCTGATCAAATGGATTCACACCAAGCATATAACCACTTACACCACATGCAAATTCAAAGAAATAGAATAATTCACCTAGGCTAAATTCATTTTGCTCAGGAATATTAACAATAAGATTTGGTACATTACCATCGGTATGTGCAAGTAAGGTACCCTTCATCGCATTTTTATTAATAAAATCTACAGTTCTTCCAGCAAGATAATTCAAGCCATCTAGATCAACTTCTTCTTCCTCTAAGACGATTTCGCAACTTGACTTTTCTAAATTTAAAACAGTCTCAAACATAGTTCTTTGACCATCCTGAATAAACTGTCCCATAGAATGTAAGTCTGTGGTTAAATCAACTGCTGCTGGAAAAATTCCTCTTTGATCTTTTCCTTCACTCTCTCCATATAATTGCTTCCACCATTCACCAACATAATGTAGAGAAGGTTCATAATTTGCTAGAATTTCAATACTTTTTCCTTTTCTTAATAAAATATTACGTACCGCTGCATATAAAACAGCATCATTGTTTGCGAAGCTATTATTTAAGCAACGCTCTCTCATGCTTTTTGCACCTTCCATTAATTGATCAATGTCAGCGCCGCTTACAGCGATTGGTAGTAATCCTACTGCTGTAAGAACAGAAAAACGGCCTCCAACATCATCTGGTACGATAAAACTTTCATACCCTTCTTCTGTTGCTAATTTTTTAAGAGCTCCTCTGGCCTTATCTGTTGTTGCATAAATTCTCTTAGCAGCTTCTTCTTTACCATATTTATTGATTAATAACTTTTTAAATACACGAAAAGCAATTGCTGGTTCTGTTGTTGTCCCTGATTTACTTATGATATTAATAGAAAAATCACGTTCACCAATTGCTTCGATTAAATGAGTGATATAAGTACTGCTGATATTATTTCCAACATAATAGATTTCAGGTGTCTTTCTTATTTCTTTAGAAACTGAATTGTAAAAACTATGTCTTAAAAACTCAATTGCAGCTCTAGCACCAAGATAAGAACCTCCTATACCAATTACAAGTAATACTTCCGAATCTTCCTTAATTTTTTCTGCCGCTTTTTTAATTCTTGTGAATTCTTCTTTGTCATAATTAACAGGTAAGTCTATCCACCCTAAATAATCGTTCCCTGCACCTTCTTTGGACAATAATTCTGATTTAGCAGCCTCTGCTATCTTTTCAATATTGTTTATTTCTTCATCTCGAATAAACTGTTTTGCAACTGAATAATCAAACGATACTTTTGCCATGAGAAAACACTCCTTTTTAAGCACATTTTTTTACTTTATTAATATGTAGACCGAACACTTATTTTATTGTAACTCTGTTTCATTCTATCAAAGCCTGTAAGATATTTCAATATTTTCGTTGCGTTTCGTAAAATAATCTATATCTGCTTATTTAAGTGCTAAAAAAAGACTTTTACTATGTATCTCAATCACATTTAGTAAAAGTCTTTCTCTTCAATTATAGTAATTTTCTTAGAACTATTAATGAATTCTATGCCAAAAATTCTCTAAGAACTTCTTCAATAAGCTTGTCCTCTTCCGACTTACGTTCATTTGGATTTTTAGCAGTTTTATCCAAATCCTTCAAGTCATCAGCATTCATATTAACAGTTTCAGTAACCTTAGTTTCCTGTAAGGATTCATTGCTTTTCGCAAGTTTTTCTTCCTCTTGTTTTTTAAGGGCTTCCTCTGCTTTTCTTTGCTCCATTTCTTTTCTTTCTAACTCTTTTTCTTCTTTTAAACGCATTTTAAGTTGATAAGCTTTTTGCTGAGATAACTCTTTTTCCTGCTTTGAACGTATCTTCTCTTCTTTTTCTTGTGAAAGCTTATCTTCTTTCGCTTTCTTTTCATCGATACGAGCTTGTTTTAAACGTGCTTTTTCATTAATGCGTTCTTGCTTTTCTTTTTCGATTGCTTCTCTTTTAGAAAGTTTCATCTGTAAAACCGATTCTTTTTTAGCTACTTTTTTAGCTAAGCTATCATCTTTTTTTGAACGTCTGCTTATCATTTTTTCAGATTTTCTAATAAGTTTTGCTGATTCCCTGGCTTCTTTTCTAGCAAACTTTTCAGCTTTTTTTGCCTCTTTTTTAACAAGTTTCGCTGTCTTTTTCTCCTGACGTTTTGAAACCTTATTATTCAAAGTTTCATTGATTTTACCATCATTTTGTATTGGCTCTTTTTCTGACACCATAGAAGATGAATTTATTACTTTAATATTAGGTGCGCGAAGCTCTGGCTTTATAATATTAGCTTCTTTTGTACTAGCCATTTCTAATTTACTTTCAGACACTGGATTAAAATATTCTCTTCTGTATTGGTTTAATTCTTCTGGATAAAAATGCTCTCTCTCTAACCGTACTTTTAAATAATTTTCAAAATAATCTTTTAAGTTTAAAAACAAAATATTTTTATGAGCAGATATATTCACAAGGTTATCCACAATAATAACAAGAATACTTGCAACTGCTCCCATAAAAAAAGTGAATAAAACGATATCTTTTCCACAGTCATAAACGATGCCTAAAATGCCTGCGCAGGAAGCGGTTAGCAGACACAGCGTTATCATTTGTCCACTAATATTTTCCCACGTGGATAACAATAATCCACAAAATTTGCGTTTACTAACATACTTATCCACAAAAACATCCACATTATTCACACCTATCTTTAACTGATAGCATGTTTCAAACTTCATCTTCATCTGCTTCATCCAGCGTTTTTTACTAGCGCTAACGGAATCCGAAGCTTTGATGAAAGAACGATATCCCAGAAATAAACATAGTTTAATTAGAATACCTATTGCACATAATCCCCCCATGACATACAAAAACACATATGTATCAAACAATTTCTGTATCATCCTAGTCGCTCCTTTTCCAATAATTTACATTCATTATAAATGATTGTCCCAATTTTGAAAAGAAAAAACGAACGTCTTAGATTGACAAAAATCGCAACATACGCTTTGTAATCAAGGATTTTCATACTTCATGGTAGACTCTATCTCTAAAAAATTTATACTATTCTTTTCTGACGATACACTTCGTACATAAGGATGGCTGCAGCAACACCTGCATTTAGCGATTCAACATTACCTTCCATCGGAATTTTAATACAGCGACTAGCTATTGCGGCACTCTCATCGCTTAACCCATTGGCTTCATTTCCAATTAAGATTGCTGTCTTTTTTTCGTAAGAAATAGCATCATAATCACATGCTCCCTCTAAATGTGCCGCATATATACTTACCTGCTTCTTTTTTAAATCAGCTAATGTATCCAAAAAATTCTCTGAATATATAAATGGTACACGGTAAATAGCCCCCATCGTAGACCTGATTACTTTAGGATTAAACATATCAACAGAACCCTTACTAAGAATAATCCCACTAAAGCCAGCTCCTTCTGCAGTTCTTACCATAGTTCCTAAGTTACCTGGATCTCTGATATCTTCTAGTAATAGTAATCTAGCTTCCTCATCTTTTATCATATCTAGAAGAGTGTATTCTGGTTGCTTCACAATGGCGAGTATTCCTTGTGGTGTCATAGTCTCAGAGATTTCACGAAATACTTGATCCGATACAACTTCATAGGGTACATCCTCAAAATGATTTCCTATTTGATTTTGTTCTTCGAAGTAACTTTCTGAAAGATACGCTTTTATGATTCTTCCATCTTTAAAAGCCCTTGCCTCTTCGAACATTTTAATTCCTTCACAAACAAATACACCTTGTTCTTTTCTCTCACGACCTTTTTTTTGTAACTGTATAATATTTTTTATTTGAGCATTTGATAGACTACTAATCATGTCTTTGGTACCTTTCCTTTACTGACTCGTTAATTTATTAAGCATTTCGTTTTGGCCAATAATCACAAGTACATCATCTTTTTCTAGTGGATCTTCTGCCTCTGGATTTATATCTATTTTATCATGTCTTTTTATTGCTATTACATTTATTTTTTTCTTAGCTCGCAAATTCAACTCTCGCAAACTATGCCCAATCCATTCTTCTGGGATATCTAATTCCATCATACTATGAGTGGTCGAAAGCTCAACGGCATCAAAAAAGTTGCCCATAATCAAATTATTTGCAATACGTATTCCCGTTTCTTTCTCTGGAAATACCACCATATCAGCACCAACTTTTTTAAGAACTTTTGCATGGATATCATTTTGTGCCTTGGCTAATACATAAGGAATTCCCATTTCCTTTGCAAGAATTGTTACTAAAGCGCTTGCTTCTAAATTTTCACCGATTGCAATAATCGCACCATCAAAATTACGAATACCTAGTGTAGCTAAGGAATCTGCATCTGTTACGTCCATTTTAACAGCATAAGTTACCTTATCAGCTACTGCATTTACTTTATCCTCATCATTATCCACTGCTAGCACTTGACACCCACTATCGGAAAGTGTTTCGGCTACGCTTAATCCAAATCTTCCTAAACCAAATACTACAAATTCTTTTTTAGCCATATGTTAACGAACCTCCTTAATATGATTTTAAATAAAAATTGATTGCTAGAAATAGCAATAGGGTTCCTGGTAATTATTTACCCAAGAACCCAAATGCATACGAAAGATTATGCACTTTCGTTCATATTCGCTAACTTAGCAGCTTGATCTGCTGCTGTTAAACTATCAATTATTTCAGTAAGGTCACCATTCATAATATCATCTAGACGGTGGCTAGTTAATTTAATTCTATGATCTGTACAACGACCTTGAGGGAAGTTATAAGTGCGGATTTTTTCTGAACGATCTCCTGTACCTACCTGGCTCTTTCTTGCTGCCGCTTCTGCATCATGTGCTTTTTGAAGTTCTAATTCATATAATCTAGAACGAAGAACTTTTAATGCTTTATCTCTATTCTTAAGCTGGGATTTTTCATCTTGACATGAAATAACGATTCCAGTAGGAATATGAGTTAAACGAACTGCGGAGTCTGTCGTATTAACGCACTGACCACCATTACCTGAAGAACGGAAAACATCGAATTTACAGTCGTTCATATCAATATAAACATCTACTTCTTCTGCTTCTGGCATAATCGCTACGGTTACAGTAGAAGTATGTATTCTACCACCAGATTCAGTTACTGGAATACGTTGAACACGATGAACTCCACTTTCATATTTAAGTTTTGAGTATGCACCCTGACCATTAATCATAAAAATAACTTCTTTACAGCCACCAATTCCGTTTTCATTCACGTTCATTGTATCGATTTTCCAACGCATTGTTTCTGCATATTTTGTATACATACGGAATAATTCAGCAGCAAAAAGAGCAGCTTCATCACCACCTGCACCAGCTCTGATTTCCACAATAACGTTCTTTTCATCATTTGGATCTTTTGGTAATAGTAAAATTGTTAATTCTTTTTCGATTACTTCAAGATTAGCTTTGCTAGTAGAAAGCTCTTCTTTAGCAAGTTCTCTTAACTCAGCATCACTTTCTTCCTCAAGCATAAGTAAGCTATCTTCAATATTCTTCTTAGTATCTTTATATTCAATATACTTATCTACAATTTCACTTAAATCATTTTGTTCTTTCATTAATTTACGAAATCTTACTTGGTCATTAATGACAGTTGGCTCACTTAATTCGTTTTGAATTTCTTGATAACGAATCAGTAAATCTTCTAACTTATCAAACATCTCTATTCCTCCATAACCCGTTGGTATTAGATACCATTAGCATTTAATCTTGCAATAATAATACGATCAAGTCCAGCATAGTCTTTTAGTAATTTTATATTAGTGAAGTTACGTTCACTTAATAATTGTTTTACATCTTCTCCTTGATTGTATCCAATTTCTAAAAATAAATATCCACCCTCATTTAAATAGTTCCCAGCTTCATTTGCAATAATACGATAAAACTTCAAACCATCCTCATCACCATCTAATGCCATATAAGGTTCGTATTCTTTCACCTCTTGCATTAAATCTTTTATATCTTCTGTCTTAATATATGGTGGATTTGATACAATAATATCAAATTTAGTATTGATATTATTATTATTTTTTATGTCTTTAAACATATCACTTTGGATAAAGGTAATATTCGCATTGTGAAGTGTTGCATTCTTGCTTGCAACCGCTAATGCCTCATTCGATAAATCTACAGCATAAGCCTCTTTTACATTTCCTAATGTAGCAAGACTTATGATGATACATCCAGATCCTGTGCACATGTCTAGTACTGTTCTTCCGTTGCAAACTTTAAGTACTTCCTCGACTAAAAGTTCGGTCTCCTGCCTTGGAATTAAAACATGTTCATTCACACAAAAAGAAAGACCCATAAACTCAGTTGTCCCTATAAGATGCTGTAAGGGAACGTGGGCTGCACGTTTCGCAGTCAGTTCCCTAAGCTTTTGATACTCCTGATCTGACATATCTTCATTTCCGCGTAGTAAGAAATCCACACGTGAAAATCCGGTAATATACTCTAATAAATACCATGCATCTATCTTTGCATCCATGATATCTTCTTGTTCCAAATAAGTGATAGCTTCTTTTAATGCATTGTTATAAGATATCATCATCTACTCCCTAATTTGATGCATCTTCGTTCGAAAAAACAAAATACTTATCAAGAGCTCTTAAAATCAAATCATCTTCTTCCTCCGTTGGCTCTAGGGAAGAAGAAACTTCCAATGATGAATTTCTAACACTTTCTTCTGCAATTCGAACTTTTTCTTTTAAACTATCTTGTTTTTGTTTTGCTAAAACACTAGAATCGATTTCTGTGTCATCTAATATCATATCAAGACTTTCTAATTCATCTTCCAAATCATTCTTGTTTAATGTTTGCTGATTAGAATCAGTTGTCTTGTTTGTTTCCTTGGTTAACGTTTCCTTTGTGGAGGCTTTTTTCGTTACCGCACTTTTCTCTTCTGTCTTATTCTTATTATTTTTCTTATTTTTCTTGTTTCTAACCGACTTCTTAGGAGCATTTTCTTCTAAATAAGCTCTCCAGTCAAACACAGCTTCTACAGACTGTATTGCAACTTCTATCATTTTATCATCTGGTTCTTTTGTTGTCAGTTTTTGCATCCATAAACCTGGTTTACTAAGTATATCCACAATTTTAGAATCGCTACGACCTGCTAGCTTTAAAAATTCATAAGATACACCGGCAATTACAGGAACCAAAATCAAACGTAAAAGTAAACGAAGCCAAGGAGCTTCTACACGTATAAACATAAAGAAAATAATACTAATAAACATAACAATTAACATAAAACTAGTACCACAACGCTTGTGCTGTACTGGCTGACGTTTTACATTTTTAACGGTTAATTCATAACCTTGTTCAATACAATTTATAGTTTTATGTTCCGCACCATGGTACATAAAAACTCGTTTTATATCTTTCATTTGTGAAATTGCAATCACATAACCAACAAATAATGCAATACGAATGAGACCTTCAAATAATGATAAAATCGTTTGAGAATCTATTTTCTTACCTAAAAATTGAGATGCATAATATGGCAAAACTATAAATACACCTACGGCAAGTAATACTGATGTAAATACGATTAAAAAATTTGAAAATCCTTCCCCTGATTTTTTGGATTCTGTTTCTTTCTTTATCTCTTCTTCCTCTTCATAAAAACTTGCTGAGAAAGTTAAGGTTTTAATTCCTATCATTAAAGATTCGATAAAAGCAACTACTCCTCTTACAATTGGTAGTTTTAAAAATGGGTACTTTTCGCTTGCGCCTTTAAATTCCTTCGTATCTACTGCAATATCTCCGTCAGGCTTACGCACAGCAACAGCGTATTGATTTTTATTCTTCATCATTACGCCTTCAAGTACGGCCTGTCCACCTATTCCAGATGATTTCATACTCAGATCCCCTTTTCACGATTGACATTTTTTTACAATTTAAAAATAGGTTGAGATTATACACCTCAACCTGATTTTGTCTCTTTATTGTCAATAAACCTAATTGTTGCTAATACCATACTTACGATTGAACTTATCAATAGCGCCACGTGCTGCAGCAGCCTTTTGTTGTCCAGTGTAGAAAGAATGGCATTTGGAGCATACTTCAACATGGATTTCTTCCTTTGTTGAACCAGTTACAAATTCATTTCCACAGTTACAGGTAACCTTAGCTTGATAATATTTTGGTTGAATTGCTTCTTGCATGATTTTCACCTCTCTATATCCCATTTCTATGATAGTTCATTCGATTACTCGAACAAAACTTTTTCATTCAAATAAACAGCTTTTTCATTATAACATAGACAGCCTTTTTTTGCAATACCTAAAAAACGATTTTTGTCTTTTTAATAAGCTCTATAAATTCATTATTTGTCTTTGTTTGTAAAAATAATTGAATAATTCTCTCTACAGCATCATCCGACTTCATACTATTAAAGGCTTTTCGCATTAAATAATTTGCTTCCACTTCAGCACCTGTAAGTAATAAATCATCACGTCTTGTACTAGATTTTGGCAAATCAATTGCAGGGAAAATTCTTTTTTCTGATAAACTTCGATCTAATACAAGTTCCATATTACCAGTTCCCTTAAATTCTTCAAAAACAACGTCATCCATACGGCTTCCAGTTTCAACAAGAGCTGTTGCTAAAATTGTTAAACTTCCGCCTTCTCTCATATTTCTTGCAGCACCAAAAAACTTCTTTGGCATATGAAGAGCTGCTGGATCAAGACCTCCAGATAATGTTCTACCACTGGCTTGTACTGTAAGATTATACGCTCTTGCAAGTCTTGTTATACTATCTAATAAGATTACAACATCTTTTTTATGTTCAACTAAACGCTTAGCACGTTCAATAACCATCTCGGATACTCTTTTGTGATTTTCTGGCAATTCGTCAAAGGTGGAATAAATAACTTCAACATTTGTTCCTTCGATAGATTCTTTGATGTCGGTAACTTCTTCAGGACGTTCATCAATTAATAGAATAATTAGATGCATTTCTGGATGATTTTTTGTTATTGCCTTAGCAATCTGCTTTAATAACGTCGTCTTTCCTGCCTTTGGCTGGGAAACTATCATACCTCTTTGTCCTTTTCCAATTGGAGAAATTAAATCTACCATTCTCATAGCAACGCCACATCCAGGTGTTTCTAAATGGATTCTCTCATTTGGAAAAATTGGAGTTAAATCTTCAAATTTCTTTCTTTTAACAGCATCCGATGGATGTAATCCATTGATACTCTTTACATATAAAAGTGCACTAAACTTTTCATTTTGATTTTTTATTCTAGTATTTCCAACAATGATATCTCCTGTTTTTAGATTAAATCTTCGAATCTGCGCAGGGGATACATATACGTCATTTTCACCAGGAAGGAAATTATCACAACGAATAAAACCATATCCATCACTTAGCACCTCTAGGATGCCTTCTTTGGTTTCTCCTGAATCCAATTGTTCCATATCAACTGTATTGGAATTTCTCGAATTTTCCCTATTTCTATCATTGCTCTCCGTTCTAATATTATCAACTCTTGTAACAGCTTCCTCATGTTTTTTGTTGTTATCCCTACTTGAATAATCCTCACGTCGAGACATATCTGTTCTATGATTCATTTCTCTTTTGTTCTTATCCTCATATCTATTTGTTTCATCGCTCTTTTTCAATCCATGCATCTTATTAGATTCTTCATGTTTGCTTTCTGCTTTGTCTTTACTTACATCCTCAGCTTTATTTATATCAACTTGTTTACCACGAACCATTTGCTTATTATTTACTTCACTTGATTGGGGCTCCTCTTGCTTTTTACCTGATTCTTTTATATTTACACCTTCCCCTATGGTGTGATGTTCCTGTTTATTTAGATTTTCTTTTCCACTAACTTCTATAGAAGCCTCAGAATCTACATCATCTGCTTTAATTAATATATCTATTAATTCTTGCTTCCGTAACGTGGATAAATTTTTAATGCCTCTTTCTTTTGCTAAAGCCTTTAAACTACTTAATGGCATATCATGATACATATTATTCATAGACATACTCCTTCAATATAAAATGTTTTTTCTGAGGATTGATAATCGGAATTGATTTAGAATTGATATAGGGTCAACATAATGTCTGCAGTGCATTCTAGTAATACGAATACTAAAATAATATAGACTACTACTTATATTTCATGATTGTTCCGAATAAACTATTGTCAAAAATTGTTTTAGAACTTCTGATATGCTTCATTATACACTATATATATAAGAAAAAAAAGAGTTTTTTGATTTCGGGCCAAATTTACTATAAATAGAACAAATTAAAAGCTACACTTAGATTCTTGCTTGATTTACCCACTTCATAGTGTTATTATTAATTCGATTACTACTTGGCCAAATAAATTGCGCTAATACCATTAGGAGGATATCATATGACACTAAGTGAAAGAGCATTACAGTTACATGAAGAGTGGCATGGAAAGTTGAGTACAACTGCAAAATGTGAAGTGAAATCTAGAGAAGATTTATCACTTGCATATACCCCTGGTGTAGCTGAGCCTTGTAAGGTCATAGCCAATGACCCAGAAGCTGCATATAAATACACAATTAAATCAAATACAGTAGCTGTTGTTAGTGATGGTAGCGCAGTTCTTGGACTTGGAAATATTGGTGCAAAAGCTGCAATGCCTGTAATGGAGGGTAAATGTGTTTTATTTAAAGAATTTGGTGGCGTTAATGCCTTTCCAATTTGCTTAGATACACAAGATACGGAAGAAATTATTAAAACCATCGTAAATATCGCACCAGCATTTGGTGGTATTAATTTAGAAGATATTTCAGCTCCACGATGCTTTGAAATAGAAAATAGGTTAAAGGAACTTCTAGATATTCCTGTTTTTCATGACGATCAACATGGTACTGCAATCGTAGTTCTTGCAGGTGTGATTAACGCACTTAAAGTTACAAACAAGAAAAAAGAAGATTGCAAAGTTGTCGTAAATGGCGCTGGTTCAGCCGGTATTGCCATTTCGAAACTATTATTACAATATGGCTTTAAAAATCTAATCCTTTGCGACAAAGTTGGTATCCTATCAAAAGATACGAAAGACCTTAATTACATGCAACGGGAAATGATGGAAGTCACAAATCCTTTGAACGAAGCGGGAACTTTAAGTGACGCCCTTGTAGGTGCAGATATCTTTATTGGTGTTTCTGCTCCAAACATCGTTACCCCTGAGATGGTTTCTAAAATGAACAAAGACTCCATTCTTTTTGCAATGGCAAACCCTGTACCTGAGATTCTACCTGATCTTGCAAAATCTGCTGGTGCAAAGGTTGTAGGCACTGGCCGAAGTGATTTTCCAAATCAAGTGAATAATGTAATTGCATTCCCAGGTATTTTTAAAGGTGCCTTAGAAGGTCGAGCATCTAAGATCACAGATGAAATGAAGCTAGCTGCTGCAGTTGCAATCGCTAATTTAGTAAGTGAGGACGAATTAAATGAAGATTTTATTCTTCCAGAAGCCTTTGATGAACGAGTATGCGAAGTAGTAAGCAATGCAGTAAAGGCTTTGATATAATTATGACTATGTGGAATGATAAACGATACCACTCACTTGACTATTACCTTAAGGAGACATTTGGTTTTAAGGTGTATAAGCTATCATTAAATGGTGGTATGACTTGTCCAAATCGTGATGGTACCCTTGGAATGAACGGTTGTATTTTTTGTTCTTCCGGTGGTTCTGGTGACTTTGCTACGAATTCTCTAGATTCAATTACCACACAAATTGAATCAGCAAAAGCACTTGTAAGAAATAAAATGGACCACGGGGCATATATTGCATACTTTCAAGCATATACAAATACCTATGCTCCTGTTAGTTATTTACGAAAAATCTTTTATGAGGCTATAGAAAATCCTGAAATTGTGGCATTATCAATCGCTACAAGACCAGATTGCCTTCCAGAGGAAGTTCTATCTTTATTAGATGAATTAAATCAAATAAAGCCTGTATGGGTGGAGCTTGGCTTACAAACAACGAAAGAAGAAACAGCCAATTTTATTAATCGTGGCTATCCACTCTCAATATTTAACACAGCGGTAGAGCAATTGCGTAAAAGAAATATTAGTGTAATCGTGCATATCATCCTTGGTCTGCCATATGAGACGAAAGAGGATATGCTTACAAGCGTTTCTTACGTTAGTAACCTAGATATCCAGGGAATAAAACTACAATTAATGCATGTGCTAAAGGGTACGAAACTAGAGCAAGTTTATAAAACACACCCTGAAGCATTTCGTATGTTAAATATTGAAGATTATGTCGATACTCTTATTGATTGTATAGAACGAATTCCAAGTAATATTGTGATTCATAGAATTACTGGAGATGGGCCAAAAAAAATACTACTAGCACCATTATGGAGTAGTGATAAAAAACGAGTATTAAACACGATTCATCATGAATTAAAAAAACGAAATACGTATCAAGGAATACTATGTGAAAGGGGAACTTAAATGCAAGCGGAAACACTTATGCTTTATAAGTTAATCGTATTATATATTTTAGATAAAGTAGACTTTCCGTTAACCAATGGGCAGTTAACCAACTTTATTTTAGAAAAGGAATATACCAATTACTTTAATATTCAACAAACGATTAATGAATTAGTAGACGATCAGTATATTTCCTCTGAAACCATACGCAACAGTTCCCTCTATCAAATCACAGATAGTGGTCGCGAGACCTTATCTTTCTTTAGCAATACAATTTCTTCCGTCATTCGTGAAGAAATTGAGGAATACCTAAAGATTCATAAATACAGCTTAAGAGAAGAAGTTTCTAGTTTGGCAGATTACTACGAAGCTAAAAAAGACGAGTACATTGCTCACCTTCGAGTTATGGAACGTGATAGTGCCATCATTGATTTAAAACTATCTGTTCCAACAGAAAAGGAAGCCAACCTTATCTGCTCAAATTGGAAGAATAAAAGCTCTGACATTTATGCTTATGTTATCTCTTCTCTCCTTGCTGATAACTAAAATTTTATACGCCGCTACTTACGGCAGAAAGAGGTAACTATGTTTGATGAAAATTGTTCCTATTGCGCAGAAGGCGCACTTGTTGAGAAATTTGGTATTAAAATCTGTGAATTACCTGCAACAAAATTATATCTTTTTAAAGAACAAAGCCACAAAGGCAGATGCATCGTTGCAAGTAAATTTCATGTAAGTGAGATGACTGAATTATCAGATGAAGAAAGAAATGCATTTTTTGCTGATGTAAATCATGTAGCAAAGGCAATCCATGCAGCATTTCATCCAGATAAAGTGAACTATGGTGCTTATGGAGATACTGGACACCATTTACATTTCCACCTTGTACCAAAGTACAAAGACGAATTTGAATGGGGCGGAACATTTGCAATGGATCCAAAACAGCTTACATTAAGTGATGCTGAATATGATGAAATAATTAAAGCATTAAAAGAACAATTATAAGAATATCTAAAAAAGAGAGACTATTATTTATGATTATTTCCTTGTACAAACAGTTTAATATAAGCTGTTTACATCAGGGATACCATAAAAATAGCCTCTCTTTTATTATTTAATTATAATCAAATAATTTTGTAATAGATTGATATCTATCTGAAGTTTTCTAGACCTTCTATTTTATTGACTCTTTATTGTCCTGTCTCTGACAAGGAATCCAACTGCGTTTCGGCTTCTACATCATCATCAAGATATATAAATTTATATAATTCTTTGATATTCGCTTCCCAATCTAAAACAATTGGATATGTAACCCCATTATATTCACGAGGATCATCAAACAAACCATCTACAGGGATTCTTGTAGTATCTAATGTTGTAATTCCATTCTCAACCAAATGCTCTAAAGCATCTTTAATATCTCTAGCACTGACATTTGTTGTAACAAGGCCTAGACAATCATCTACGATACCTAGCAATTCAAATATACTCTTTGACTTACATTTTTCAAATATCGCATTTAAAACTCTTCTTTGACGAACTGTACGACCATAATCATTATTTGCTCCACCAAGTGTAGCAACTTTTCTTACACGGCAATAACCGAGTGCTTGATTACCATTTAAATGATTCCAACCTTGTTTTACGTATCGATTCGCTGGATTAGAAATATAGTTTGTTGTATTTAAGTAATTTGCTTCTGAAGCACCTAATTCTATATCAATACCACCTAATAAATCAATAATCTTTTCAAAGGAATCAAAATTTACATAGGCATATCCATCTAGTTTTATTTTATAGTTCTGCTCTATGGTTTGCATAAGCAATGAAATACCGCCTTTGGCATAAGCAGAATTTAATTTATTCGGACTAAAACCTGGTATTTCCACATAGGAATCTCGAAGTAGTGAAGTTAATTTAATCGTATTATCTTTTGTATTCAGTGATCCAATCATAATACTATCCGTATTCTTTGCACCACCAATTTCTTCAATACCAAAGATTAAATAGTTTTTTACATATACTTCTTTTCTAACATTGGTAAGACTTCCAGTGTTTAACTCATTTTGCTCTTCACCAGCAATCTTTATCAAGTTACTCATAACATCTTCAAAACTGATTGTAGCATAGGTCTGTACACTCTCGCCCTTATTAACATAGGCTAAGATAATGCGACTTGCTACATCATAAATGATACTTCGACCACCCTTAGTACCAGCAAAGAATCCGATGATTAACATAAAGGATGTAATTGTAATCCCAAATATTTTTAATAACTTAAATGGTAGTTTTTTCTTTGGTGTACCTTTTCTTTTGCGTACTCCAACAGGTTCTGAGATGACTGTTGCCGCAGACTCGGCACAAAATTCTTCATTTACTTGTTGTTTCAATATATCACTGATATCAAATAAATCGTCTGTTTCTCCAGCAAAGAAGTTTAAATCCTGCTCTTCTTCAAATCTTTCTGTAAAGGGGTCCTTCTTTTCATCAAATTCATCCATCCTGAAATCCTCTTCTACTCTTCTTCCATGTTAGGGGTAAGGTGTCCCTCAATACGTGACCATATTTCTTCTAAACCTTGTTTTGAACTAGCCGAAAACGGAATGATTACAGTTTCTTTTTTTGCCCCTAATCCTTCACGAATTATTTTCACTTGTTTGTCTTTTTGGCTTCTATTAATTTTGTCTAATTTTGTTGCAATGATGATTGGTTCAAATCCATTATATACAACCCATTCATACATATCTCGATCATTTGCTGATGGCTCATGACGAATATCGATAAGTAAAAAGATTGCTTTTAACTGTTTTGAGGTTTTTAGATATCTTTCAATCATTTTACCCCATTTTGCTTTTAACTCCAAAGAAACTTTTGCATATCCATATCCAGGAAGGTCTACAAAATATAGACTATCCTGAATATTATAAAAGTTAATTGTCTGTGTTTTTCCTGGTTGTGACGATGTTCTAGCATAAGATTTACGATTCATTAAAGCGTTAATCAAAGAAGATTTTCCAACGTTTGATTTCCCCGCAAATGCAAACTCAGGTTTATCATTTTCGGGTAATACACTTGTAACTCCACAAACAGTTTCTAAATTTACCTTATTGACGTTCATTTTTACCTCCATGCTCTTTTAAATTAAAGTACCACTCTAATTTAAACAAATGCATATTTTAATACTTCTGTCATTGTTTTTACTGGAATAATTGTTATTCCTTCTTTAATTTCAGCTTCAATTTCATCTACATCTTTTTGATTTTTATCTGGTATTAATACAAGCTTAATACCTGCCATCTTAGCCGCTAATAATTTTTCTTTTAACCCGCCAATTGGTAGTACTCTACCCCTAAGCGTAATTTCACCTGTCATTGCAATATCATGGCGAACCTTTTTCTTCGTAATTGCAGAAATCATAGCCGTTGCCATTGTAATACCAGCGGATGGACCATCCTTAGGAACTGCCCCTTCTGGAATATGAATATGGATGTCATGCTTTTTAAAATAATCTTCTTCTATCCCATATTCTTCACTGACAGAACGTATATAGCTTATCCCAGCCTTTGCTGATTCTTTCATAACATCACCTAATTGGCCAGTAAGTTCAAAGCTACCTCTACCACTCATTGTATTGACTTCGATTTGTAAAGTATCACCGCCGACACTCGTCCATGCTAATCCTCTAACAATACCTATTTCGTCTGTTTCATTTGCTTTATCTAAACTAAACTTAGGTTTTCCTAAATAATAATCTAGATTTTTGTCCGTAATCTTATATTTCGTATCCTCTTTTTCTAGTATATCCTTCGCTACTTTCCTACATACTTCGCCGATTCTTCTTTCTAAATTACGTACACCAGCTTCTCTTGTATAACGGAGTATAATATTTTCCAGCGCAGACTTTGAAATACTAATCTGCTCTTTTTTAAGTCCGTTCTTTGAAATCTGTTTCTTCACAAGATAATCTTTTGCAATGTGTAGCTTCTCATTTGCAGTGTAAGAGCTCACTTCAATAATTTCCATTCGATCAAGCAATGGTCTTGGTATTGTTTGAAGTGAATTCGCGGTAGCCACAAACAATACATTAGAAAGATCAATTGGTAATTCTACATAGTGATCTACAAACTTATTATTTTGCTCTCCATCAAGCACTTCTAGAAGTGCAGCTGCCGTATCTCCTTTATAATCAGATCCAACTTTATCTATTTCATCAAGTAGCATTAAAGGATTTTTCACTTTCGCATTTATTAATCCTTTGGCGATTCTACCAGGAAGGGCCCCAACATAAGTTCTTCTATGTCCACGTATTTCAGCCTCATCCCTTACTCCGCCAAGACTAATTCTAATATATTCCTTTTGTAATGCTTTTGCTAATGATTTCGCAATGGATGTCTTACCCGTACCAGGAGGGCCTACCAAACAAAGAATTGGACTATCCGCATCCTTCTTTAATTGTCTTACTGCTAAAAATTCTAAAATTCTCTCTTTTACCTTAGTAAGTCCGTAATGCTCTTGATCTAGAATTTTTCTTGCTTGTTTTATATCATTTCTATCTTCACTCATCTTATCCCATGGTAGTGATAATAATGTTTCGATATATGTTCTGGATACTGCACTTTCAGAGGAACTGCCTGCAACATTTTTATAACGTTCAATTTCTTTAAAAATAGACTCTTTAATTTCATCGGATGCAACAAGGTTTTTCGCTTTATTCATAAATTCTTCTGCATCGGATATTGAATTACTTTCGCCGAGCTCTTCACGAATCACTTTTAATTGCTCTCGCAATATGTAGTCTTTCTGATTCTTGTCTACTTTATCCTTTACCTTCCCTTGAAGTTCTTTCCTAATACGAATAATCTCGATTTCATTCGTTAAGATTACAAGCAATCGCTCATAACGTTCCATAAGGGTCGTTGCAGCTAAGATATCCTGCTTTTCTTCCAGCGACATAGGTATATAAATCGATAACTGCTCCACCATTTTTTCTAATTCATGGATGGATTGTAACTGATTCACTACATCTACGTTTATACTTGTATTTTCTTTTAGGTAGACCTCTAAAATGTCCTTTAAGCTACGAATCATAGCCTCTTCTTCATTTTTATATAATTCATCGCTGTCGGTAATACATGGTGAAATGATACCTGTTAAGAATGGTTCCGATGATGTTATTTCATTCAGAATGGCCGCTTCTTCACCAACTACTAAGACACGCATTACATTACCAGGAAGTTTAATTAACTGTTTAATTAAGGCGATGGTTCCTACTTCAAACAGATCTTCTTTGGTTGGTTCTTCTATGCTATCATCCTTTTGAGCTACTAAAAATATTCGCTCACCAGACATCATAGCTTCTTCCACAGCTTTCATACTGAACTTTCTATTTATATCAAAATGAATCAACATTCCGGGCATTACCGCCATGTTTTTTATGGCCACGACTGGCATTTGTCTCGTATATTCACTCACTTAATTTCCTCCATTCTGTACCTAGTTGATTACATCTAATATAGTTTTTTATTTTATACGATCATGTACTCCGTGCTTTTCAATGTCTATAAAGAAAAAAAATCTGTCAGCTTCAACTTCTGTATCCGCTGACAGACAATACTAGGCAATCTCGTTGTTGCTCTTTTTCATTGTTCTTTTTTGTGCCGGTTTTCTTTGACCACCATCATCAGAACAAATTAACTTTGGTTCTGCCGTGCCCTGTGCAGCTTCTTTTGTAATTATGCACTTTAGAACACTAGTATCCGTTGGAACTTTATACATAGTATCCATCATGACAGATTCCATAATTGCTCTAAGTCCTCTCGCACCGGTTTTACGTTCATAGGAACGTTTTGCTATTTCATATAAAGCATCTTCTTCAAATTCAAGTTCAACGCCATCTAATTCAAATAGCTTCTTATATTGTTTTATAATAGCATTACGTGGTTCTGTTAAAATACGAACCAATGCTTTCTCATCCAATAAATCAAGTGCTACATTCACTGGTACACGACCAACAAACTCTGGAATCATACCAAATTTGATTAAATCCTGTGGAAGTACTTTTCTAAATAAATCACCGATATTAACATTTTGTCCTAGGGTAATATCAGAATTAAAGCCAATTACCTTTTGACCAGTTCTCGCTTCCACAATTTTATCTAATCCATCAAACGCACCACCACAAATAAATAAAATATTCGTAGTATCAATTTGGATAAATTCTTGATGTGGATGCTTTCTACCACCTTGAGGTGGTACACTTGCAACGGTTCCTTCTAATATCTTAAGCAAAGCCTGTTGTACACCTTCACCAGAAACATCCCTAGTGATTGATGTATTTTCAGATTTTCTTGTTATCTTATCTATTTCATCAATATAGATGATACCATATTGCGCTCTCTCAACATCATAATCTGCTGCCTGAATTATTTTTAGTAAAATATTCTCAACATCTTCACCAACATAACCAGCTTCTGTAAGTGCAGTTGCATCTGCAATTGCAAATGGTACATTAAGTATCTTCGCCAATGTCTGTGCAACGTATGTCTTACCAGAACCTGTTGGACCAATCATTAAAATATTACTTTTTTGTAATTCAACATCTAAATCTTTTTCAGATAATACTCTCTTATAATGATTGTAAACGGATACAGCAAGTACTTTTTTAGCATCATCCTGCCCGATAACGTATTGATCTAAGAACTCTTTAATTTCTGCAGGCTTTAACAAATTAATGCCATTATTGTTCTCTACGACATCATCATCTTCAAATTCTTCTTCGACAATCTCATAGCAAAGCTCAATACACTCATCACAGATGTAAACATCATTAGGGCCAGCTAATAACTTACGTACCTGCTCCTGAGACTTACCGCAGAAAGAACAACGTAGTTGTTTTCTTTCATCTGTTCTATTTGCCAATAAATTCACCTCACTTTATCTAATACCTACATTATTTTCTAACAACAAATATAAAATACAACAGTTTTATCATAAGATATGTTGTATTTTATATTTTATTGCCAGAACTTCTATAGTAACTTAATTATTATTTGCTTGTAATAACACTATCAATGATACCATATTGAAGTGCTTCTTCCGCTGACATATAATGATCTCTTTCTGTGTCAACTTCAATAATATCGATTGGTTTTCCAGTGTTTTCAGCTAAGATACGGTTTAACTTTTTCTTAGTCTTTAATATATTTTCAGCTACAATTTGGATATCAGTTGCTTGACCTCTAGCGCCGCCAGATGGTTGATGAATCATAACTTCTGCATTTGGAAGAGCATATCTTTTTCCTTTTGCACCACCAGCTAATAAGAAAGCTCCCATACTAGCTGCCATACCAATACAAGTTGTTGAAACATCACATTTGATATAGTTCATTGTATCATAAATTGCCATACCAGCAGTTACAGAACCACCTGGGCTATTAATATAAAGATTAATATCCTTACCTGGATCTTCTGCTTCAAGGAATAATAATTGAGCAACAATTACACTTGCACTAACATCAGTTACTTCTTCCCCAAGGAAAATAATTCTATCTTTTAATAGTCTAGAGTAGATATCATAAGATCTTTCTCCCCTACTTGTTTGTTCAATAACATATGGAACTAAACTCATAACTTATCCCTCACCTTTCTTTAAAATACAAGGCCTAACATTGTATGTTATTCCCAATCATTTATTGCATAATAGGCTGTTGCTAAGCAACAGCCTGATGAAATTAAACTTCTTTTGCTTCACTAGCAACAAGATCAATTGCTTTTTGAACAGCAATATCCATAGACATTGCTTCTTTTTCTTTATCTCCAATTAAGTCTTTTAACTTATCTACTTCCATTTGGTAAGCAGCTGCCATATCTGCGAATTGTTTATCAATTTCTTCTTCAGATACAGTGATGTTTTCAGCCTTAACAACAGCCTCTAATACTAATCTACTTTGAATTCTCTTTAATGCCTGTGGTTCAAGTGTTTCTAAGAATCCATTTGCATTCATTCCAGTGAACTGGAAGTATTGTTCTAAGGATAAACCTTGCATTTGTAATCTTTGAGCAAATTCTTCTGCCATTTGACGTTTTTGAGTAGCAACCATTGCATCTGGAACATCCATTGTTGCATTTTCAATTAACTTATCAACAACTGCATCTTCTTTTGCAGTCTTAGCAGCTTTTTCTTTTCTCTCTAATACTGTTTTCTTAATATCTTCTTTGTATTCAGCAAGTGTATCAAATTCAGATACGTCTTGAGCGAAATCATCATCAAGTGCTGGTAATTCTTTTTCTTTAATTTCTTTAATCTTAACTTTAAATAAAGCAGGCTTTCCAGCTAAGCTCTTAACTTGGTATTCTTCTGGGAAAGTAACGTTAACTTCAACGTCTTCACCAATGTTTTTACCAATTAATTGTTCTTCGAAAGTGTCAATAAAGGAATGAGAACCAATTACTAAGGAGTAATCTTCACCCTTGCCACCATCAAATGCAACACCATCTACGAAACCTTCAAAATCGATTACAGCGATGTCTTTGTCTGCTACTGGTCTATCTTCAATTGTAATCATTCTAGAATTTTGTTCTCTAACTTTTTCAAGTTCAGCGTTAACTTCTTCTTCAGTTACTTCTACAACTGTCTTTTCTACTTCAATTCCTTTATATTCACCAAGTGTTACTTCTGGTTTTACAGCTACTGTTGCTGTAAAGATAAAAGGCTTTCCTTTTTCAATCTGTTCTACATCGATATCAGGTCTTGAAACGATATCAAGTTTGCTTTCTTCAGCAGCTTTTTCATATGCTTCAGGAATAATTTCATTTGCAGCATCTTCATAGAAAACACCAACGCCATACATTTTTTCAATAACAGCTCTTGGAGCCTTTCCTTTACGGAATCCTTGTACATTAAGCTTATTCTTATTTTTTTGATAAGCCTTTTCTAATGCAACTTCAAATTCCTCTGCTGTAGCTTCTATTGTAAGCTTTGTCATGTTTTTTCCTAAATCTTCCACCTTGTAACTCATTTGTTAAGTCCTCCTTAAATATTGTAAAGTATATGCATCCTTCATATACCACACTTTCTATAAAAACATGCGTTTTCATGTATCAGGTGTATTTATTACACCATCCACCTGACTCTTGGAACATCTTTCTTCCTAAATCATTAGTTTTTACACTTTATATGCATAAAGTGCAGAACGCAGTTTGACATTGGTATATTATATCACGTAGTTTCTACAAAATCTATAACTTTTTTATGAAATGACTATAAATTCGCCTATTCCAGCACTTTATACTAATTTTACCATCAAAAACTATAATCTATACAATTGTAAATTATTTAATTATATTTGTACATGTCCTTTTTCATCTAAGACACGAATTACTTTATTTACATTTTCTGTACATAATTCATCAGTTTTTGCTTCCACCATAACACGTAAAACTGGTTCTGTACCACTCTCACGAACGAGAATTCTTCCTTCTTCTCCAAGTGTATTTTCAACTTCCTTAACAGCCTTTTGAACATCAACGTCCTCTCTTGCTGTCTTTTTATCTTTCACACGAACATTTTTTAAGAGTTGAGGATATACTTGTATTTCTTTTAGTAATTCAGATATCTTTGTTTTACTCTCAAGCATTACTTCCATGATTTTTAAAGAAGTTAATACGCCATCTCCAGTAGTTGCATGTTTGCTAAAAATAATATGACCAGATTGCTCCCCACCTATAGCGTGATTATTTTTAATCATATTTTCACATACATATTTATCTCCAACTGCTGTCTTCTCATATAAAATCCCCTTTTTATCAAGGGCTTTATATAATCCTAGGTTAGACATAATGGTTGTAACTATTGTATTATTTGGTAACTCCCCTTTTTCTTTCATATATGTTCCACATAAATATAAGATCAAATCACCATCTACTACGTTACCTAAATCATCTACTGCAAGACAACGATCCGCATCTCCATCGTATGCAAAACCGATATCTAACTGATTTTCAACTACAAATTTTTGTAACTTTTCTATATGTGTAGATCCACAATTTTCATTGATATTCGTACCATCTGGTTCACTACTCATCGTATATGTTTTTGCACCAAGTGCATCAAAAACTCCTTTTGCAACAGTGGTTGCTGAACCATTCGCTAAATCAAGACCAACTCTTACTTCTTTAAAAGAGCGAGTTGCTAAAGATATTAAGTATCCGATATATCTATTTCTACCAATACTATAATCAACGGTTCGACCAATATTCTCACGAGTGGCAAATGGAACTTCTTCATGTACCCCATCAATATAAGATTCTATTAATTCTTCAACATCATTCTCTAGTTTATATCCACTTCCATTAATTACCTTGATTCCATTATCATAATATGGATTATGACTTGCAGATATCATAATACCACAATCAAAATCTTCTGTTCTTACTACATAGGACACACTTGGTGTTGGAGTAACATGTAATAAATAAACATCTGCCCCACTTGCAGTTAATCCTGCTACCAAAGAATATTCAAACATATAACTAGATCTTCTTGTATCTTTTCCAATTACTATTTTTGCTTTATGTTCTCTTCCGTAATACCATCCTAAAAATCTTCCAACCTTATATGCATGCTCCACGGTTAAATCAATATTAGCTTCTCCCCTGAAGCCATCTGTACCAAAATACTTACCCATGTGATTACTCCTATATCCTTTCAAGTCATTATATGCTTCACATACCGATTATTGTAACATATTTATTCTTAGATGAAAATGATTAATTATTGTTATCTTTCATCAAGAATAATAAATCTTGTGGCGTATTCTTGCAACTACGCACTGTCATAAAATTAAGAAAGAGAGCTATTACATAGTAGCTCATTCAATGTTTATTGAATATTGCAACTACTATGCAACTGCTCTCTCGTTTAGATTATAATAGAATCATAGCAAGGCTTGTATCTTCTACTTTAACGTATTAGACACTTGTTCCGCTGGAACCAGACATTGATTCTTCTTGTCTTTTAATCATCTGTCTAACCATTTCACCACCAACAGAACCATTCTGTGCACTTGTTAAGTTACCATTGTAACCTTGTTTTAGTGGTACTCCAAGTTCAGATGCAACTTCCATCTTAAAACGGTTTAATGCTTCCTTCGCTTGTGGTACTTCTACTCTGTTAGAACCTGTGTTGTTACTTGCCATTACGTTCACCTCCGTGAGTCTGTATAGTTTTTGAATAATATCCATTTTGTTAGGATTATCCTGTAATAATACTAGGATATATTATTCTTTTTTTTTCGATAAGCGCTTACTTGACAACACTTATCGAAAAAACATTTAAACGTACTGTTATAATTCCAAACACGGTGGATAGAATAACATATTATAGAATTTTTCTCTCATGATAAAGCGTATTATGCGGCATAACTAGCCATTTTGCTTAAACGTTTCGAGAAAATCGCATTGCGATACTATAATGAATACGAAATAAACTATTTTAATGAAAGTTTTGTTTTTCTTCACTTATCTTGGTATTATTATTACCTTTGATATAAATAATATTATGGTAAGTTTTAGTATTTAGGGCTATTCTTCTTTATCGTTTCATATATATGAAACATGATGTTTCTATTCAATGCCTCCAAATTATCCTTATTTATTATAAGTTACTAATTATCAGTTGTTAGAATTATAGTTATTAGTATTACAGCTATTAAAATTACAGTTATTGGTATTACAGTTATTAGTATTACAATTTTCACTATTTAAACATTGATTAAGCACACTATTAGTATTAGTTTTCGTATTTTATGTTCCTTTTATCATTCCTTTTTGATATTCCTTTTTGCCTTCATTATTACATATTAATTTAAAATTTCATCTCATAACATAAATCGTTGCTTTCTTTATCTGTTTTATTACTACGCGGAAGGGAGAATATATGAATCATATTTTAGTAACCTTAAAAGGCTTGAATTCATTTTTATGGGGAGGTCCAATGCTTTTATTACTCATTGGAACCCATTTATATTTTACGTTTCATCTAAAATTCGTACAAAAAAATCTAAAGCAGGGAATAAAACTTTCTCTCTCTTCCGATGTAGATAGCCATGGTAACGCAAGTAGCTTTTCAACACTTACTACAACACTTGCTGCCACTCTTGGTACAGGTAATATAGTAGGAATTTCTACCGCTGTTGCACTTGGTGGTCCAGGTGCTGTTTTTTGGTGTTGGATCACTGGCATCTTTGGAATGGCTACTACATATGCAGAATGTTATTTAGGACATATTTATCGTAAGCAAAAAAAGGATGGAAGTTATACAGGTGGACCAATGTATGCCCTAGAACATGGTGTCCATTCAAAACCTCTTGCCATTTTATTTGCTGTTTGCACTCTTTTAGCTGCCTTTGGGATGGGATGTTCTACACAAGCTAGATCAATAACCGATGCGACTAAAACCATCGGTATTTCACCTTATGTATCCGGAATTATTACAGCATTTCTTATTGGACTTGCGATTGTTGGTGGTGTCCGTTCGATTCAAAAGGTTTGTATGCGTTTAGTTCCAGCAATGGGAGCCTTTTATATCATAGCTTGTCTAATTATATTGTTTTTAAATCGTCACTTTCTTATAGATACTATCATTGTAATCGTAAAGTCAGCATTTCTTCCTGAGGCGATCGCCGGTGGTGTTATTGGTGGTTCATTAAGAACTGCTGCAAGATATGGCGTTTCAAGAGGTCTTTTTACAAATGAGGCTGGCCTAGGTTCCGCTTCTATTGCCGCTTGCGATTCTCATTCAAAAAATCCAAAAGAACAAGCACTTGTTTCTATGACTGCTACCTTTTGGGATACTGTAATTATGTGTGCAATTACCGGGCTTGTTATTATTTCTACCATTATAAAAAGTCCGAGTTCTATAAATGGACTTTCTTACAGCGAATTAACTACAGCTGCTTTTGCCCAAATACCTTTCATTGGTGTACGAATGTTGAATGTATCCTTAGTGGCATTTGCTTGTGCTACCCTAATTGGTTGGTCTTATTTTGGCGAAAAAGCGGTAGTTTACTTATTCCACGGAAAAGGAATAAATAGCTACCGCCTGATTTACATACTTATGATATTTTTTGGTTCTATTCTATCTCTTGATATCGTTTGGGAATCGGCCGATTTAATAAATGCACTAATGGCAATTCCTAACCTTATTGCTTTATTTTATTTACGAAAAGAAATAAAATCTACTTAGCTTTAAGGTGTCGTGGATTCAATTACTTTTTGAGCGTAAAGAGAAGGAGGTGTTATTTTGGATGTCTTCGCATCAGTTACAGCAGCAAGTCGTATAAACACAACATCCCCTTTAATCGTTGTTGCATTCCCAGTTTTCTTAATAATAATGCTTTTAGGGCTTGTTACTTTCTTCCACTTTGCAGTTTTAGGATTCATTTCTGCAATCTCTGTCGTTTTTAAAACAACATACTCATAAGGTTTATCTTTTGACGCGTCTTTAATCGTTATGGTGCTTCCACTTAAAACCCCATCGATATTAGGAGCCGATGGTTGTTTATTAAAATCAAGCAACTTAATTGCAGAAGGTACTTTTTTTCCATCAATTATAGTTCTAAATTCAATGGTATTTGCATTTAATTGAGTTGTATTGGATACCGTTCCATTTGAAAGTATATCATATAAAGATAAGCCTTTTACTTTTGTGTCACTTGGATTAAAAGTTGTCCAAGTACTGTTATTACCAACGCGATACTGCGTATTTCCTTTTTTAAGGCCAGTAATCTCCATATTTTGAAAATCTACTTTAACAGTAGGTGCGCTAGGTCGTTTTGGAATTTTAGCGTTTACAATCTTACCTGCTCTTTTGTTCGTAGTCGCTTTGGTACGGAATTGTAATGTCATCCCTGTGTCGTCATAAGCAGATGTATCAAAGGTATCACTATTATGCTCAATCCAATATCCCGTCGCACTTGTACGATATTCTAGAAGAGCACCTTTTCTATTTGTAAAAACAAGTGAACCATTTGTACCAGATACTTTATATGTTACTTTTAAATCTGTCTCTTCTTTTGGTATCTTAAGCTCAATTGGAGTCAAATCTTTGTCCCCTTTAAAATATAGGACTACCTCAGAAGTCTTCATATAGGCCGCAAGTTCGAGCTCAGTACTACTTCCTTTTACCGTACTATTTAATAGCTCCCAACTTTTTTGTTTATCTTTACTAATATAAAACTTCGTACTTCCATTGCTTGACGTTAATATAATCTTACTTTTCACATAATCTATATTCGACTGTAAGCCTGAAACAGACCGAGAAGATGCGTATGGTTCTACAGTATTCTCTGTTAAACTGCCCTCTGTATCCTGTTCAACCTGAATCACATCAAAATCATCTGATGTCACATCTTCCGAAATATCTGCGGCATTTACAAGTATTTTATTCTTCGTTTTATTTTCCTCATTTGTTTCCATATTATAAACTAAAATTAAGTTACAAATGACAGAAAGTATAAATAATGTACTAACAATAACCGACTTTCTTTTATATCTTACCTTCTTTATCTTGTTGTTTCCATTCTGTTTCTTCTTGACGTCCATTCTACCCCTCCATGTACTTAGCATTAAACTGTTACAAAGTTTAATAATCAAACTCAAAATCTAGAAAGATAGAATCAAAAATAAATCATTTTATTAAAATCTATGCACGATAAACAATCGCTTTTGCTAGATTATCCGCAGCTTCTTTACCAATTAACTTGGTTACTATAGCAAGTGAGAACTCAATTGCTGTGCCCATTCCTCTACTAGTTATAATGTGACCATCTTCAACAACATTGTCATAACATACATTGGCTTTTATAAGTTTATTTTCAAACCCTGGATAGCAAGCTGCATTCTTGCCCTTTAATAATCCATTCATACCAAATATAGAAGGTGCTGCACATATCGCTGCAATATTTTTCTTCTTATTATCAAATTCTATCAATAGATTTCTTAATGCTTCATGTTCCATTAATGCATTTGTGCCAGGCATACCACCAGGTAATACTAGCATATCTGCATCTAAAAATTCGTGTTCATCAAATAATATATCGGCAGAAACTCCAATTCCATGAGCCCCTTCCACCATTTTCTTTCCAGTAATCGATACCATAACAGCATCAATTCCTGCTCTTCTTGCAATATCTACAACTGTTAATCCCTCAATCTCCTCAAATCCATCCGCTAAAAAAATATATACTTTCTTCATATCAATTACATCTCCTTATTTTTTAAATAATATTGACATATAAAATTAGATTATCTGCAAGAATTGAAATTTCTAATTTTTAAGAATCAATTTTATTTACTTACTATCATTTATATCATATTTATTTTTACCTGTCAAAAAAAGGATTAATTGTAAATTATTTTATTTACAATTAATCCTTTTTCATTTCTCTTTTAGTTAATCGGAAATCTATCTCAATTTATTACTAAGGTATATGAGTATTTACCATTTACTTCTTCGGAAGTACCCTAATCCATGTCTCTTCATAGAATTTCTCATTTATGGTATAATACATCTCAAATTCAAATCCCGGATCAATATCATAATTTGAGGTAGGCAACCAATCCGTATAAACTCGTGACACCAAGCTTTGTATTTCTTTTGAAGTTTCTTCTATACTATGAGGCTCATTTACAAAAACTGCCCATGTAGAAGCTGGAACATCAACTACTGTATAACCTTGCGTATCGCTTAATGGTGTTTTAAGAGTACATATCATATATGGGAACTTACTCCCCTCAATCTCTTTATACCCACAAATAGAATTAAGAATGGTATGCGGATAATTCGCAGAATTTTGTAGCTTTTCATATTCCCCATTATCTCTTAACTCCAACCAAAATTGCGGTATTTCTCTTAAATTCTCCCCATCTTTTGTATCAAAAATTCTTTCTACCCCATACACCTGAAATGCTTCCTTTTGAACAATCTTATAATTCATCTCACTGTCTCCTTTCATACTCATCTGAAAGGAAATACGCGGATATGCCTTTAGATTAGCACCGTCTCTGCGCGCTGATGTCGGTGTAATACCATGAACCGCTTGAAAAGCTCGTGTAAAAGCCTCTGGTGATTCATATCCGTATTTAAGAGCAAGGTCAATGATTTTTATGTCGCTGTTTTGAAGCTCAAATGCAGCAAGTGTCATTTTTCTACGTCTAACATATTCAGATAGTGGTATATTCGTTATGAATGAAAACATACGTTGAAAATGATATACAGAAGAACAGGCAGCTCTTGCGATTTTTTCATAATCCATCTTATCTTCTAAGTTATTCTCAATATAGTTTATGGCATTATTCATCCTATTTAGCCACTCCATCAATATTTCCTCCCTTCAATAATAACTTAAAGCTGAAAGCATAATATGTCATCCATCAGAACAGCATCTTAAAACTTTTTATTTATATGTTTCCTTCTATGTATAACATACTCGCCCATCTATATAAGCAAATATCTTATTTCATCGAACTTGCTTACAAATAAAATATATCAGGTTGCAATGTTCTCTACCTAGCATTTATTGCATTCTGCTGCTAGATTGATAATATTATAGCTTTCGATTGATTTAAGTATTTGAGCCATTCATTTATTGGAGTAATCCAAGTGTTGGAGAATTTATTTATTGAAGAAATTCGAGTTTTGGAGAATTTATCAATTGGAGAAATTTGATTCTTGGAGAATTTATCTATTTGGGTTATTCTCAGATTGAAATAATTCACATTTGGAATAATGGGCATATTGGTGTAATTTAGAACATCCCATGCATTGGTGAAGTTCATGTATTAGATTTATCTACATATAGGATTTATTTATATTGATCGTTTATTACTTAAGATTAATTTACATAAAACTATTGACATGATCCTATTGGATTTATTTATCCATAGAATTAATAATATAAAGTATATTAACCTATTTATTACTTTTAATAAGTTTTTATTAACCAATTATTTATAATAACAAAAAAGCCAATTACTATTGTAAAACAATTGTAATTGACTTCTTCCCATAATTCAATCGGGGTGACAGGATTCGAACCTGCGACCTCTTGATCCCAAATCAAGCACTCTAGCCAAACTGAGCCACACCCCGAGATTCACTATGTAGTTAACAAATGCCTTGTGAGCGTGCCCACAAGGCAACTGCGGATGACAGGAGTTGAACCTGCACGGTCGCCCGCTAGATCCTAAGTCTAGTGCGTCTGCCAATTCCGCCACATCCGCGTATAAAAAACACAAAAAATTGTATCTTTTACATGAGACATCCGGGATTCGAACCCGGGACACCTTGATTAAAAGTCAAGTGCTCTACCGACTGAGCTAATGTCCCATCTTCTCTATCAAGAAGAAATAACTTTCCAATTTAAAATTGGAACTGGGCTAGGTGGATTCGAACCACCGACTGCAGGAGTCAAAGTCCTGTGCCTTACCGCTTGGCGATAGCCCAATAGCGAAAACCTATTAAACTTCAATATAATAATATTAAATATATATAATAGCTTTTGCAAGGGTGGATAAAGGGATTCGAACCCTTGGCCTCCAGAGCCACAATCTGGCGCGCTAACCAACTGCGCTATACCCACCACAAAACTCGTCTTTATTTTCTAAAGACAACTGTGCCAGAAGGGATTCGAACCCCCGACACACGGCTTAGAAGGCCGTTGCTCTATCCAACTGAGCTACTAGCACATTTACGACAGCTTGTTTTAGATGTTTCTGTCAAACATCAAGCGGGTGATGGGAATCGAACCCACGTATCTAGCTTGGAAGGCTAGTGTTCTACCATTGAACTACACCCGCATAGGGTTTTGTTTCTAAAGTCGGGGTGACAGGATTCGAACCTGCGACCTCTTGATCCCAAATCAAGCACTCTAGCCAAACTGAGCCACACCCCGGATTAAAAACGATATTCAATTATCAAATTGCTTATCTCGTGTCTGTCGTTTGTTTTCATCACTGTCAGACGCAAGACATATTATATATGACTCAAAGAAGAATGTCAACACTTTTTTTAAACTTTTTTTTATTTTTTTTAAATCCATTTTTAGCCAAGAAAAAAGTAATTTTTTGTATGGTATTTTAGTAGGCATTATCTACGTAATTTATCGTAAAATGAGCCTCTCCTCGTGGGTCAATATCCATGATAATAAAGGATGGTATTCTACCATCTTGTCGTGGCTGAGAGATACTACCTGGATTAATAGCCCAAATATTATCATCGGATAAATCAATCATTGGACGATGTGTATGACCAAACATAACAATGTTGGCTCCATTAAGAACTGCCACTTCTTTGATTTGATCAACGCCATAATTAACTCCGTATTTATGTCCATGAGTTATCATAATATAGTATTTCCCCAATTGTATAAAATCATCTCGGGGAATTTCTGTAAAATAATCATTGTTTCCAGAAACCATTGCTACTGGACAATTAACCATTCCTTTAATATATCTCTCATCACCTTCAAAGTCACCCAGATGAATTAATAAATCAACGGGTTGAACTTTTTCTAGTACACGTTCTAAATAATAACATTTATTGTGAGAATCACTTACAATTAGTACTTTCATGTATTATTCTCCTGAAATTAACTCAGTTTTAATTGCATTTAACGCTTTAGCACGATGGCTAATCTTATTTTTTTGTTCCATAGATAATTCTGCTGCCGTACATGAAAACTCTGGCACATAAAAGATTGGATCATAACCAAACCCATTCTCGCCTGCAATTTCATGTGCAATTCTACCTTCAATGGTTGCTTGCTTTGTAATACATCTTCCATCAGGATATGCAAGTGCAATTGCACAAACAAAGCGCGCGGTTCTCTTATCCTCGCTAACATCCTTTAATTGATCTAAAAAATATTGATTTTTGATATCATAAGAAGTTGTTTCACCTAAAAAACGTGCCGAATAAATACCTGGCTCTTTGTTAAGATAGTCAATTTCTAAACCTGAATCGTCAGCAAGTGCCATTTCACCGGTCAACTCCATGACTTTTTTAGCCTTAATTATTGCATTTTCTTCAAATGTTTTACCATCTTCGATTATTTCAGGATTTAATCCAGCTTCTTTAAGAGAAACTACTTCATAGTCTAAATCTTTTAATATTAATCGAATTTCTTTCATCTTACCTTCATTGGTTGTTGCAAAAATAATTCGTTTCATCTTATCCTCCATACTGGCACAGACTTACCTTTTCTATTTTATTCAAAATCTTATATAATCTTTATTTCTTTGTCAACTTCAATTTCTTACAGACGAATCAATCTCTTCTAATGCCCTTAAAATCGCGTTATAGATGCCTTTGGCAACTAGTTTACGATTTGACTCTTGCAATAGAAAATTAAGATCACTGGTATTAGACATAAAGCCAACCTCAACAAGTGCAACAGGAACCTTTGCATCTCCAATAATCTGAACATTTTGACTTCTTGGAACAATTCCTCTATTATTTTTATTAATGAGTTGATTTACCTCGTCTAAACAAATCTCAGCAAAATCTATGGATCGAAAGGAAGTTAATTCATTCTGCTTTTCATTATACAAGACCTCAATACCATTCGTAGTAGTATCCTCACTTGCATTACAATGAATACTTAAAAATAAATCTGCATTCACTGCATTAGCTAATCCAACTCTTTGGCTAAGTGATAATTTCCTATCTGTTGTCCTTGTATAATAAACTTTAAAATCTGCTTGTTCTAAGTATTCTTTTAGATATAAAAGCATGCTTAAATTCATATCTTTTTCTAAATGCTCAAACCCACTTGAGTATGTACCACTATCGATTCCACCATGCCCCGCATCAATTACTACTATTTTCTCATATACATCTTTCGGCTGCAATAATGCTATGTAGAAATTATCATTGTCTTCATATATCTTGTATGCATAGGTAGTATCTAACAAAAACGTGATTTGAATACTATACTCACCATTAACATCTACATTACCATATGCAATATTATATGACTTGACAGAATCCGAATAAGATTTTATTTGATTATGTAATATTGAAAATTGCATTGGATTTGATAATGTCAAAATGATGCTAGAATCAACTGCTAAATCTTCTAATTCAAGCTTGGTAGTACGATTTAATCCAACTGGTTTTTCAATAATAATACATTTATCTCCAATTATATCCCTAAGATTTTCATCTTCTTTTCCTAAGGTATCTATCCACTCACCACTTAAATTTTCATAAATTCCGTCTAATTTTTCATCATTATTTGATAAGTTTTTTGTTGTATTTTCCGAATTCATTGATTCTTTTTCATTTGCATAAGATACATTTTCTTTATTACTTTGATTATAATATGAAAAGAAAAACACAAAGAGCATAAGTAACACACTGTACACCGCAGCTCGCTTTAACAACCTTTCTTCTGACATTTAATGTCCTCCTAGGAAAATAACCAACAAGTTATCTTAACAAGTTAAGTATACTATGTTTTAATATACCTGTCATTATAAATATCGGACGTTTTGTCGAAAATTTGTACAACTTTATGGGCGATTAAAATTGAAATTTAGAGAAATAACGCCTATAATATAGCATAACCCAAACAGACATTTATAAATGTGTTTTTTTGCCCATAAACCAAAAATATGAGGAGGATTTTATGAGTTCAACTATAAACATTAAACAAAAAGATGGTTACGAGACAATTATCTATCCTTATCTTAGTGAATCTAATAATTTAAAAGGTACTTTTCTAATTTTTCATGGAATGGCTGAACACCATAGACGTTATGAAACTTTTGCTAAGTTTCTAAATAGTTATGGATATGATGTTTATCTTTACAATCATAGGGGCCATGGTAATGATAAGACGAAAGAAGATCTTGGCTTTTTCTCAACTACAAATGGTCATAAAAAAGTTGTTGCTGATGCGATTTCTATAATAAAATACGTAAAGAAAAACAATCGTTCCAACCGAATTATTCTTTTCGGTCATAGCATGGGTTCTATTATTTTAAGAAATGTCCTACAGCATTATGATGATGTAGATTGCGCTATTATATCTGGATCCACATATCCGCCTATAATGCTTACAAAAGCAGGACTCATCATCTCCTCTATTGAAAAGAAAATAAAAGGTCCAAAGTATCGGTCTAAATTTTTAGATCGCTTAATTTTTCAAGGAAATCAATATAAAAAGTTAAATACAAAGACTTCATTTGATTGGTTGTCTAGAAATACTTCCCATGTTGATGCCTATATCAAGGACCCATACTGCGGATTTATATGTACGACTAGTTTTTATAACGATTTGTTTCATTTAACTTTAAATGCTTCAAAACCAGAGTTTATCAAAAAGACAAAGAAAGACTTACCTCTTCTTATTATTAGTGGCGATAAAGATCCAGTTAGTGCATATGGAACACAAATAACAAAATATTTTCAACTTCTTCAAAGTTTAGGTTTTAAACGTGTCGATTGTACTTTATATTCAGAAGGAAGACATGAATTATTAAACGAATTAAATAGTGCAGATATTATGAACGATATTAAAGACTGGGTGGAAAAGCAATTAACATAATCTTTGATAGAACGAAGCATTTATTCTTCAAAAAAACTGCTATGCCTAATTTTTTATAGGGCATAGCAGTTCTTAACTTCTTACTATTAAATTTTCAATTACTTATTTTTTTTCGGTGGTCTAGGTCCCATAAATTGATAAAAATATGTTTTCAGCATACCATTATAAATCTTGCGATTCTTATCTGCTTTTCTACCAATGTATTTTTCCGCCTCTTCATAACTTGTTATTAAAAAGCAAGACCAAGAGTCTAGTCCATTATAAGCTTTTCCAATTTCTTTATATAAAGCAGGCATTGCCTTTCTCTCTTCTAAACGCTCCCCATAAGGTGGGTTCGTTATAATAAATCCATATTTTTTAGGACTGCTAAGGTCACTTACAGCACGTTGCTGAAAATGAATATGTTCATCTACGCCAGCTACAATCGCATTTTGTCTTGCTGCCTTAACTATTTCACCGTCGATATCATAACCTTGAATATTCATTTCAACATCATGTAATATCATAGAATTAGCTTCTTCTACCGTATTATACCATAACTTTTTAGGAATCATATCTTTCCATTGTTCTGATAAGAAAGAACGATTTAAACCAGGTGCAATTTTGGCTCCAATCATCGCTGCCTCAATTGGAAATGTTCCACTACCACAAAATGGATCTACTAGAATACGGTCTTTATTCCATGGGGTTAGTAATATCAATGCTGCTGCAAGTGTTTCTGTAATTGGAGCCTTAGAGATTAATTTACGATATCCCCTTTTATGAAGGGATTCTCCAGTTGTATCAATTCCGATTGTAATTTCATCTTTCATAAATGTTACACGAATCGGGTATTCATTTCCTGTTTCTTCAAACCATTCTACCTTATATTTTTCTTTTAGTCGTTCTACCATTGCCTTCTTCATGATTGATTGAATATCTGAAGGGCTAAATAATTTACTTTTTATCGAAGTTGCTTTTGCAACCCAAAACTTCCCGTCTTTAGGTATAAAGTTTTCCCAAGGTAGCTGTTTTGTCTTTTCAAACAATTCATCAAAGGTTTCTGCTTTAAATTTTGCAACTTTAAGTAGAATACGTTCTGTTGTTCTTAAAAACATATTTGCTCTACATATCGCTAATTCGTCACCAAGAAAAGTAATTCTTCCATCTTCAACGCTAACGATTTCATAACCTAAATCCATTATTTCTTTTTTTAACACTGCTTCTAGTCCAAAATGACAAGGAGCAATAAATTCATATTGACTCATTCGTTCCTCCAAAGTTTTTCTAAAGCTATTTTAATTCTCTTTTACATAACAGTCAATGTAATACTAATTATTTCACCAAATTTCCTCGATATGCACGTAAACCACCCGCAAGATTGATAGTAAAAAGTCCTTTTTGTGCTAAATTTCTTGCTGCACGTAAGCTTAAGTTTCCTCGATCACAATATAATACAATGGTTTCATAAGGATATAACAACTCTAAATTTGCCTCTATCTCCTCATATGGTATATTGATTGCATATTCTAAATGTCCTCTTTTATACTCCATTTGATCTCTTACATCAACAATTAAAGCATTATCTTTTCCAAGATATCTATTAATTTCACTAAATCTAACTGTTTCAAACCTCATAGGCACACCTACTCTCTTCACTATTATTCTATGCGAATCGACATGCCTTGTGCTTTATCTACAACAAAAAAAGCTACCTTTCGGTAGCTTTTTTAAATTTGCTAGCAGATTATCTAGTTGTTTTGTTACTAGAACTGTTTTGATTATTATTCGAAGCATTGTTTCTAGATGCACTCGTAGTATTACTTTGAGATGCATTGTTCGCATTGTTCGCATTGTTCGCATTGTTTGCGTTATTTGCGTTATTTGCGTTTTGCGCATTCTGAGATGCATTTCTTGTTTTACTTTGCGCATTCTGAGAATTCGTATTTTTTGAAGTATAGTCATTGCTATAATTTTGTGCCATGATATTTCCTCCTAAAGAAATAATTATTATGATACTACAAAAGATATTATCTTCTCTTTTTTCTATTTTATTCATTATAAAAAAAATTATAAAAAATTACATATTGCAATTTACATAAATTTGTATTATGATAATGGAGTATCGAAAATTTTATTTTTGATGCACTATATAACCCCTTATTAATTATTTATACTCCCCTCAACGAAACGCCAGGTAGCTCCCCTACCTGGCGTTTCTATTTGTTATATTTACTACTTTAAAAAATCATCTCTTTTTGGATTAAATACATCCACAAGCTTTCCTGCTTCTAGGCACACAACTCCATGCACAGCATTACTTTTCATATAAACGCTATCACCTTTTTTTACAATTTGTGTTTCACCATCGATTGTAAATTCAAAAGCACCTTCTGCTACGTATGTAATTTGCAAATGTTCATGCGAATGTACATTCCCAGCAGCTCCTTTTTCAAAGGTTATCTCACACATCATTAACTCATCTGAATATGATAATATTTTTCTACTTACTCCTGGTTCACATGGTGTTGCTATGCAATCTTCATTTTTTACAAACATATTGTTTTCCTTTCATAACATCTTATCTTTATGTTTATCATTTTCCTAAATTACAACATAAATTAATAATTTATATTAATAAAATGTTATTTACCTACTTACCTAAGTCTTAAAAACAATTTTATTACCTTCTCATATTTCTAATCAGCGTAACACCAAAATATATTAATAACAAAGGTACACCAATTTTAAAGAAAATACGTAATGCAATACCGCCAATCCAAAAAACGATATTAAATACAATAGCAAGTAAAAGAATTAAAATAATAGCTAATAACCATCCAGGCATATTAAATACACGCATTTTGGAATTTCTGTTATAGTTATTGTTCTCAACATTTTGACCAGATTGATTTTGATATCCAGATGAAGAATAAGAAGATTCACTATGATAGCTTCTTTGGTCTGCATCATAATCGTATGAATAATGCTTACCACTTCCATGATTCATCTGATACGTATCAATTATTGTCCTTGCAATTAATCTAGGATCACCCAGAGCTTCTGTAATCTCTTCTTCTGTCTTCTGGCTTTTCTGATCTTGCATATAGTTTTCATAATATTTTAAATTGCTTTTAATCTCACTAGCAGGAACTTCGCCTTCTAACGCCTGTTCTAACTCGATTAAAAAATTATTAATTGTCATTTTGAGTCTCCTATATCTAATCTAATAATATTATCATTACTCAAGTTTCAAATTTTATACCATTTTATCACAAAGCATATCTAAGGTAAATGAAAGTTCCATTAACTTTAGATTAATATTTTAATTATTTTATATTTATTTTATAATTTGAAAGATTCCAGGGTAGTGTCAATAATTTTGTGTAAATAGTTTATGCGTACCTTTCGGTAAACATATCCTGAAGTTTATCTGATGAACAAGCAAAGCCTCTAAGCTTTCTTGTAGACCATGATTCATTATAAGAAATCA